>NZ_JAFEUC010000007.1:0-408962 GCF_016901255.1 Micromonospora humida | reverse complement strand
CCACCCCGAACGGGCTGCGCCGGCAACAACGGTGCCAGCACAGCCCACTCGTGGTTCGTGAGATCACCTCGCGCCATACCAGGCTTAACGAGCGACACTCATGATCCGCAAGACAGAACCTAGGGCAGCGTGGCGGGCGAACGCCCGCCGGCCGCAGTCGGTTGGCCGCAGCCGTTCGTCGATGTATCCCCAGCCTTGCAGGGTTCGTACTGTCCGCTTGATGCCCTGTAGGGAGGCTCGTGCCTCGGCGGCGAGTCGGTCGGTCTGCCGGATCCCGCGGATGCAGGCGCCAAGGACGTAGAACTTCTCTTGCTGCCTCGGGCCGACGCGCTCGGCGAGCGTAGCGGTAACTCGTCCGTCGTCCAGGCGGTCGGCCGCCGCCGGGTAGTCGGTCGGCGGGGCATAGGAGTTGGATGCAAGGAACCCCAGCGATGGGGGAATAGACCGATTCGGCAGGAAGGGACGCCATGGCTGGCCGTCGGCAGTGTGCCCACCCGTCTGCCAGAGAATCATCGGCAGATTGTCCGGAACTGTGTGCTGCATGACCAGCAGCCCGCCGCTGCCCTTGTGGCCTAATGCGAGCTCGCGATTAGCCGCGCGGCGGTGGCATAGCTTTTTCACCCGCTTCATCTGCTCAGCAGTCCATCCGGCGTCGTCTACCGTAGGGGCCACTTCGAGGGCGGTGAACGTCTTAAGGTCGCGGGGACGAAGTAGCTTGATGAAGCTGTGAGCCTTCGGCGCGACGCTGTGAAGTAGAACGTGGAATCTGACCCAGCCAAAGGAGTGCCAACTCCGTAGGGTTCGATTGGCTAGCCAGCTTTGGAGGTACTGCAAGCATTGGTCGCCGGATCCGGCGTAATCTTCTACAAGGACTATTGAACGGCAACGCCGGGTTCGAAGCGTCGCTAGGTCGCTGTCAGGACCCATGACGGCTTCCGGGTACGCTTTCGCGATGGTGCGCAGCAGGTTCGCGGCCAGAGCTTCGCTTCCTGGTGCGACCCGTAACGGCTCTGTCGGGCTGAAGTCCTTGAAAGCTACTGGTTTGCTCTCTATGCCCCCGGCCTTGATGACCGAGGGGAAGTCATCCAAACTGCGGATAGGGTAGAACGCTACAGGCTTCTGGTAGCGGTCGCCCGACAGTATCTCGTTTTCAAGCTCGGTCCGGACTTTGCCCGTACTGACGAAGCGCAGACTGTCAATCAGCAGCGCTGCGGTCTCCCGCTCCTTATCGTAGAAGTTCTCCAACCAGCGTCGACCAACTTGCGTTTCACTCGGTTTCATCCGCTTCGGCCAGCCTCTCGCCGCGAGTCAAGAAGGGTCTGCTGCACCGATAGGTGACAGGTGCAGTCACGCGGCCTGACTGGCCGGTGGGGTCATGATGGTCTCGTACTCGATAGGGGTCAACCGGGACAGGGATCGTTGGCGTCGTCGGCGGTGGTAGGTCCGTTCGACCCAGGTCACGATCGCGGTCCTGAGCTGTTGGCGGGTGGTCCAGGTTCGGCGGTCGAGGACGTTGTTCTGCAGCAGGCCGAAGAACGATTCTATGGCGGCGTTGTCGCCGGCGGTGCCGACTCTGCCCATCGATCCGGTCAGGTGATGTTGGTGCAGGGCGTGGACGAACTTTCGACTGCGGAATTGGGATCCGCGGTCGGTGTGCAGCACGCAGCCGGCCACCTGGCCGCGTCGGGCTACGGCGTTGTGCAACGCGTTGACGGCCAGGCGGGCTTTCATCCGTGAGTCGATGGAGTAGCCGACGATCCGGTTCGACCACACGTCCTTGATCGCGCACAGGTAGAGCTTGCCCTCACCGGTGCGGTCTTCGGTCATGTCGGCCAGCCACAACCGGTTCGGGCCGTCGGCGGTGAAGTCTCGCGCCCAGCTCATCCGCAACGGCAACTCCGACGACAACGGGCCAGACGTCTGGATAGCCCCGCCCACCACCCCACAGATCCTCCTACCCGAAACCCTCGCCAAGGCCATCGCGCGCGTCACCGGCGTCAACTTCGAAACATCGCGGGTGGTCAGACGCCATCTCTGTCGGCAGCTCTGACAGCGCCCACTGCCAGAGGTCCGTCAGTCTGTGAGCGTGCTTGTCAGAGCACCGAGAGTAGCTGTCGGACCGACGGCCTCTGTCAGAGCCACCGTCGCGGCGCGGTGACATCTGTCAGCGTGGGCTCCGCCATGACGGCGGGCCTCTGACAGAAGTCGACCCCGGAAGGCAGTGACAGCGCCACGACGACTGTCACGGGCTACGTCGACGAGTCGGAGGGCTGACAGCGCTGGCCAACCGGCGATCCCGCCGGTCCTGTTCTTGAGCGGCCGGAGGCGGTGAGGCTGGGTTCCCTGCAGGAGAGCCCGCTCAATCCGACCGGTTGGGCAGGCCGGAGTACCGCGAGCCCAGCGGGCGGACTGTAAGCATCAGTGGCCAGCGTCTTTTGTCTTTTCTGTGAGATCGCCGTGGCCTTGTGAGCCGCTGTCAGTGGGCTGTGAGGCCGGGAAGTGTTCGCCAGAGCTGACAGAGCCCGGTTTGGGGGTGTGAGCGCATCATGGCCGGCGGTCAGCCGGTCGATGCGGATGACCTCAGCCCGCTTGGCCAGTCGCTGCAGCGATTCTCCCCTCGTCTCGCGCCGGGTTCCCATCGCTCTGTCAGGTGGCAGACAGTGGTCGGCCAGGTCACCGCCGTCCGCCGGCGTCACCTACGACACGTGGCGCTGCGCGGACGTGGTGGCCGGCGACGAAAGGTTGCGGCTGTGGCTACCGCCGTCGGGGTCCCCACCAGGGCAGGATGGGCGTCAGGTCGGCCAGGGGGTTGCTGGGTCGTCTCGGCGCGGCGGACCCGTCGTCGCCGTCCCAGCGGCGGCCGTACTGGTCCGGTAGGTCGCCCCAGCCCCGGTAGGGGGTGGGCTGGGTGACCGCCAGGCCGAGTTCGTCGAGTGGGTCTATGCGGTGGTCGGCGACGGTGCACAGGTGGGCCCAGTCGTCGCCCATGTCGAACACGTAGGCGAACTGATCACCTGGCGTGAGTCGGTTCAGTGTGGTCCTGTCGCTGTCCACCGCGCCGTCTGGTGTGTCTTCCCAGGTCCGGAAGGAGCAGATCGGGGTCTGGTCGGCCAGGGTGAACAGCCGTAGGTGTGCGAGGTCCCAGCGGGCGAAGGCCAGGTCGATGGCCGTGCCCAGTTGCTCGAACGTGTGCGACCTGGCGGCGGCGAGGATCCGGCCTGGCCGGGGCCAGTAGTCCTCGCCCCGCCCGGAGACGAGTTCGACCCGGATCGACAACCACGTCCTGGCCACCGTTCACCTCCCGCAGCCGCTGGCCGACCACGCTACCGCCGCGCCGCGGCCCGTACACCAAGACACGCCTCGCACCGCTCGGACCCGGCGTCCTTCGTCGCCGGGTCTTTCACCATGCCACCGCGAGTTCCTTCATCAGGGAGACCGACCATGCGACCGCCACGACGAACCCGAACCGCCACGCCCGCCACCGGTGAGGCGTCCCGCCGTGAGGAGCGGCAGGCGTGGACCGCCGAGCGGATCCGCGCGCTGGGTCCGAGCACGGACCTCGCCACGGCCGCCGCCGTCCTGGGCATGTCCCGCTCGGCCGCCTACAAGCTGGCCCGCCGCGACGCGTTCCCCACGCCGCTGTACCGGGTCGGTGCCCACTACCGGGCACCGACCGCGCCGATCCTGGCCATGCTGCACCTGCCGCATCCGACCGGTCCCGGGCCGGACGTAGGGAACGCCGACAGCGTCGGGGACCCGCCCTGACCGCTTCCGAACTGCCCTCCGGTCTCGCCGGGACCGGAGGGCGGATCCCGCCGGCCGCAGCGTCGACCCTGCCGATGGTCGGTGTCCGTCGATGACTTGATCGTCGCGGCGTGTCACGCGTGGATGTCGATCGACAAACCGATGCCGCACCACGAACCCGAGGAGCACCACGAGCTATGCCAGACGGGAGCATCTTCAAACGCTGCGGCTGCCGCCATCCCGATACCGGCAGGCCGCTGGGCAACGAGTGCCCGAAGCTGCGTCGCCCCAACCGGTCCTGGAGTTTCGAGCACGGTCACTGGACCTACCAGCTGGAACTGCCGCCGACCAGTGACGGCCGGCGTCGGCAGTTGCGCCGGTCCGGGCTGTCGACCCGCCGTGACGCCGCCGCCGAGTTGGACCACGCACGGGCCCTGCTCGCCATCGCGGTCCGGGACCGGGGCCGTCGTACCGAGATCGCCGACCTGTTGCAGACCTGTGTGCGGTCGGGCCGGCCGCTGCCCGAGGTCGACCGGATCCGGCAACGGCTGCGCGGTGACGGGTCGCTGGCTGACATGGTGACCGTCGGCGAGTACCTCACCGAGTGGCTCACCCACCTGACCGTCGATGACAACACCGCGTGTGGCTACGAGTCACTCGTCCGGGTGCACCTCATTCCGCATCTCGGGGAGATCCCGCTGGACCGGCTGCGTACCGGCCACATCAGGGCCATGTTCGCCGCGATCGAACGCCGCAACCAGGAGATCCGTGCGGCGAGGGCCAGCGGCGACCCTGACGTGCGCGCCTCGGTCGTCGGTGTCCGGACCACGGGCGCGTCGACCCGGCAGCGTATCCGCGCCTGCCTGCGTAAGGCCATCAACGACGCTCTCGCCGAGGAGGTGATCGTCGGTTCCAACCCGGCCGCGCTGGTCAAGGTCCCCGGCGACCGTCCGGTGCCGATCGTGTGGGAGGCCGAACGCGTGGAGCGGTGGAGGGCCACCGGGCAGGTTCCGGGTCGGGTCATGGTGTGGACCGACGAGCAGATCGTCGCGTTCCTCGACCACGCCCGGGTGCACGCACCCGACCTGTACCCGATGTGGCACCTCATGGCCTACCGGGGTCCCCGGCGTGGAGAGGCCTGTGGGCTGCTCGACGCCGAGGTCCGCCTCGACAGGCGTGAGCTGACGATCAACCAGCAGATCGCCACCCACGGCTACACCGCCGTACGCAAGAAGCCCAAGAGCAGGGCGGGTAACCGTGACCTCGCCCTCGACGCCGAGACGGTCAGGGTTCTCGCCGCCTACCGGGCCCGCCGCGCCCAGTGGCGCCTCGCCGCCGGTGAGGCGTGGCCCGACACCGGCCTGTTCTTCGTCCGCCCCGACGGCCGGCCGTGGCATCCCAGCGGGGTCACCCAGCGGTTCCGCAGGCTCGTACGCCAGGCCGGGCTACCGCCGACCCGCCTGCACGACCTGCGGCACAGCGCCGCCACCATCGCCCTGGCCGCCGGGGTGGACATCAAGGTCGTCTCCGAGCAGCTCGGTCACTCCACCACCACCCTGACCCGTGACACGTACCAGAGCGTCACCAGGGCGATGCACCACGACGCCGCCGACGCCGTCGCGGAGAAGATCCGCCAGCACCGGCCCAGAACCGCCTGACCGTCCGCGTGCCGCTGTCGGCGGTCTCCACCGGCTCGGCTAGCGTGCGCGGCATGGTCGCCCGTTCGTCCGCTCGTGGTGCCGCCCGGTGGCGGGCTCCGGCGGCCCCGAAACTGCCGGCGTCGCCGGACCTGCCCTCCGCCGGGGACCTGACCATCGGCGACGAGGCGACGTTCGAGCGGCTGGGCCTGGGCGATCTCGACCTGTCCGGGCGGTCGGCGGACGGGGCCGAGTTCACCCGGTGCCGTCTCACCCGCACCGACCTCAGCGGTACCCGACTGGAGGCGGCGCGGTTCACCGACTGCGTGTTCGAGGGTACGAACCTGGCGAACCTGCGGACGGACAGGTCGTCGATGCTCCGGGTACGGCTGTCGACGGCGCGGATGACGGGCCTGCAGTGGGTCAACGGGGCGCTGCGGGACGTCACGGTCTCGGCCTGCCGACTCGATCTGTCGTCGTGGCGGTTCACCACCTTCGCGAACGTGGCGTTCGAGGGCTGCAACCTGGCCCGCGTCGACTTCCAGCACGCGGACCTGCGCGGCGCCCGCTTCACCGACTGCGACCTGACCGGCGCGCAGTTCTCCCAGGCGGGCATGGACGGCACCCGTTTCGCCCGCTGCGACCTCACCGGGATCGGCGGCGTGACCAGCATGACCGGCGCGATCCTCGCCCACCAGGACCTCATTGCCCTGTCGTACGCCTTCGCCAGTGCACTGGGCGTCCGCATCGAGGACCCCGACGAGGAGTAGGCCTGTCGCACCCGAAGCCGCCTCGGGAAGGGCTGCCGGGTGTGTGTCTCTGGCGTCATCCGGTGAGGCCGCGCCGGCAGTGCCGGGTTCGATGTCGGGCGTGTCGGCTGCTTGATTTCCGCAACATCAACTGCGGTATGGACTAGATTCTGCGGCATGGGGTTGCTGGATGACGCGGTGGCGGTGCTGGACGGGCGGGGCGTGCTGGAGCCGCTGGGCGGGTTGATCCGGCAGGTGTACCGGCGCGCGGCGGACCGGCACGAGCCGGAACTCGGCGACGACGCGATGAGTTTCGGCACCACGGTGTGGCGGAACCTGACGAACCTGGGCAAGGCGTCCTTCGACGGGGTCGACGGGGTACGGGTGCGGGTGGAGGACAACTCCCTGGAGATCCTCTGCGCCGGGTATGTGGTGCGGTTGTACTCGTTGCAGGGTGGGATCGAGTCGATCCGGTGGGAGGGCAGCGAGGCCCGCCTCGGCGGGGCGGTGGAGAACAGCCGCGACGGGCAGTTGGCCTTCGACGACGCCGAGCAGTTCCCGGAGGTCTTCGCCGGGGTGGTGCCCCCGAAGCGGCACCTGCGGGTCGCGCACACCGGTGACATCGCCACGGGCGAGGCGACGGCGTACCTCGGGTTGCCCCGTGACAACCGTGAGGGCGGGTCGCCGTGGTTCGAGGTGAGGCTCTGGTTCGGTGACGCCGTCACGGTGGGGACGCCGCTGCCGATCGTCGGTGACCCGGTCGGGGTTCCGGTGCAGCGTCACGACGAACTGCCCGTGCCGGAACTGCCGCTCGGGACGCTGCGGCCCGCCTCCGGTGCCGGCCGTACCCTCGGTGCTGTTGCCGGCCGACGGGCGTGACGGGCGGGGTTCGCCCGCCGGTGCCGGTCACCGCGGCCGTGGCGGGCTTCGAGCCGCACGCGCTGGGGTTGGCGCGCAGGTGGCGGCGGATGCGGAAGAACGAGTTGGCCCGGCAGGTCGGGGTGACGGCGGCGGCGGTCAGCCAGTACGAGTTGGGGCAGGCCCGTCCGTCGGCGGCGGTGCTGGCCCGGTTGGCGTTGGCGTTGGCGATGCCTGTGGAGTTCTTCGCCGCCGGTGTCCCGGCTCCGGCGTCGCCGGGGCGGGCGCACTTCCGTAGCCTGCGGGCCACCAGCCAGGCGGAGCGGGACCAGGCGGAGGCGTTCGGTGAGGTCGCCTGGCGGGTCGTCGAGGTCGTGGGCCGGCAGTTGCGGCTGCCGCAGTTGCGGCTGCCGCAGCTCGACTGGCCGGAACCGGCCCGGGCCGAGGACGTCCGTACGGTCGCCGCGGCGGCACGTGCGGAGTTCGGGCTCGGCGACGGGCCGGTGCCGCACATGGTGCGGCTGCTGGAGGCGCACGGGGTGATCGTGTTGTCCCTGCCGGACGCCTCCGAACGGGTCGACGCGTTCTCACACTGGTACGGCCAGCGACCGTTCGTCTTCCTCAACCCGGCCAAGAACGACAAGGCCCGCTCCCGGATGGACGCCGCCCACGAACTCGGCCACCTGCTGCTGCACCACGACGCCGAGCCGGGCAGCCAGCTCCTGGAACGGGAGGCCACCGCCTTCGCCTCCGAGTTCCTCGCCCCCAGCACCACCCTCGCCGCCGAGCTTCCCGCCCGGCTGGACTTCGACCGGCTGCACGAGCTGAAACGCCGCTGGGGCATCAGCCTGAAAGCCCTCGTCTACCGGGGACACGACCTCGGCGTCTACCGGGACCACACCTACCGGCGCGGGATGAGCCTGCTCGCCCAGTGGGGCCACCCCGAACCCGGCGACCTCGGCCCCCGCGAACAACCCTCCCTCCTCGGCAAGGCAATCGACCTCCTCAACCAGCAGCACACCACCATCGAGGACCTCGCCGCGCAGGCCGGCCTCCCGGCAACCCTCGCCCGCACCGTGATCGACGCCGCCACCGAACACCTCCCCGAACTACGACTCACCCCAACCAGCCCCTGACCTGAGCCGGGACCCTCCCTGCCAGGGCGATCCCCATCGCTTACTCAGGCGGTGTGGCGGTGGGTGCTGTCGGTTCGACGTGGTGGCTGTCCCAGACCCACTGGTCGTCGCCGTGGTCGACCAGGGTGCTGCACCGGTACCGCAGCAGGTCCACGTCCGTGCTCCGGTCCGGGCCGCCGGGATGCGGAGGTGTCGGGTCCAGCGCCGCGTCCGCGTTGTAGACGAGCCGGTCGGGCAGTCGGTAGTCACGGCGGAAGCCCGTACGCCACTGCGAGTTGCCGCCCCAGCCGTGCGACAGGTCGGCCACCTGCCGGTACCGCCGCCGCCACGCCCAGTACAACGTCGAGTTCGCGGTGAGTACGGGATCCAGGTGGTGGGCACCGGCGCGGACGCTTACGCCGCCGCGCATGAGCAGCAGCGACCCGACCAGGCAACCCGGCCACCACTGCCCGGCCAGCACCGGCGGTGCCTGCGGATCGTCTGCCGGTTCGACCTCGACGATCTCGTGCAGGAACGGATGGAACCCTTCCCCCGCCGGGAACGTGCCGCCGATCGCGGCGACGAACCGCCGGTACGCCGAAGCCGGAAGCCAGTCCGCAGGGTCGCCGGGACCGGTGGCGGGCGGCTGGCTGGGCAGGACCAGCAACTCCATCACCCTGCTCACCGCGTACAACGTCCACAGGTCCTCGTGCGCCAACGCCACAGCGGCCATCCTCGGCTCGCCGACCTGCCGCAACGCCGCCAGGATCGACGAGTGGGCGGCAACCCACGGGTCGAGGACGTCCCGTCCCCATGCGCTGCCGCTGTAGTCGAGGGTCGGCTCGAACAGACCGAGCCTGACCTCCTGCCACGCGCCGTTCGGGAACACCATCTCGGCTCTCACGGCCGCCAGTCTCCCGACCGCTGGGGCAGCCCGTCGAGCGAGATCCGACCACCCCCGCCCACCTCCGCAGGCGGCCGAGCCCGCCGACCGGGATCGATGAGAACACCGTGCAGGGGGTGGGCCGGATTCCCGGCTCGACGCTAGGGTCCCCACATCAGCGGTCTTGGCGTCTTGGCTCGATGGGCGAGCCGAGTGGCGGAAACGGGGAGTTTCGCGTCGTTCCTCCTGGGCAGGAAGAGGTTCCCTCCCGATCGGGAGGGTGTCTGGACCGGGTGGGGACGGCACGGAGGGCCTGTCAGGGGGTGTGTGCAGCACTGACAGCCCTGGCCAGCACTGTGCCGGGCATGTCTGGCGGTCACGGCTGACGATCCCGGGAACGAGCCGGTGCGCGACCCGGTCGACGCCACCGCCTGACAGTGAGTCTTCAATGCCGCTCGATTCTCGGACGGGAGCGGCATTCGTCGGGCTGCGGCGGAGCTTCCCGACGAGGTCGCCGACGCCGCAGGGGCCTTGGCCCTATACCTCGCGTACGTCCGTCATCAGGCGCACCGGCCCGATGACCTTGCTGCGCACCAAGCCGGGTTTCCGCCGCCACGTTTATTGTCGCCGCTGGGCCAGGCTGGCTGGCACCATTCCGCCACGCCAGTCCGAACTGCGGCACGACCACACCAAGGCCAGTCAAGAGGTGCGCTGTCGGAGTTTGTCGGAGTCGAACTCCGACAAACTCCCTACGCCGTCGGTCCGCGCATGGCGGGACGCGGTGCCGGCCTCCCGAGCTGGTGTTTCGGGTGCCAGCTGCGGTCGGTGGCCTGTGTCCGGATCTGCAGCTGGTCTATATCCTCGGGCGGTAGGTTCGTCGGTGTGCTTGCGATGACTCTGGGAGAGATCGCCGCCGCCGTGGGCGGGACGGTGCGGGACGGGTCTGACGAGGTGACGGTCACGGCGCCGGTGGTGTTCGACAGCCGGCGGATCGAGCCGGGTGGGATGTTCGTCGCGCTGCCCGGTGAGCGGGTCGACGGCCATGACTACGCCGCGCAGGCGGTGGCGGCGGGCGCGGTGGCGGTCCTGGCGTCCCGGCCGGTCGGTGTCCCCGCTGTCGTCGTCGACGACGTGCCCACCGCGTACGGCTGGCTGGCCCGCACGGTCGTCGACCGCCTGCCGGACACGACGGTGATCGGCGTGACCGGGTCGGTGGGGAAGACGTCGACCAAGGACATTCTGGCGCAGGTGTTGTCGGCGTTCGGGGAGACGGTCGCGAACCGGGCTTCCAACAACAACGAGCTCGGCCTGCCGTACACGGTCACCCGCGCCACCGCCGACACCCGCTACCTGGTGCTGGAGATGGGCGCCAGGGGTGTCGGGCACGTGGCCTACCTGACCCGGCTCGCCCCGCCGTCGGTCAGTGTCGTGACGCGCGTCGGACACGCGCACCTGGGCGAGTTCGGGTCGGTGGAGAACATCGCGCTCGCCAAGGGCGAGATCGTGGAGGCCCTGCCCGGCGAGGGCGGGTTGGCGGTGCTCAACGGCGACGATCCACTCGTGGCCGCCATGGCCACCCGCACCCGGGCGACGGTCCTCACCTACGGCATCGACGGGCCGGCTGACGTACGGGCCGAGGACGTGACGGTCGACGAGCTGGGCCGCGCGGCGTTCCGGCTCGTCCACGAGGGGCAGAACGCCCGGGTACGGTTGCGCCTGTACGGGCTGCACCAGGCGTCCAACGCGCTGGCCGCCGCCACCGTCGCCCTGGGCCTCGGGCATCCGATCGGGGCAGTGGCCGAGGCGCTGTCGCGGGCCGAAGCGGTGTCACCGGGACGCATGCAGGTCACCACCCGCCCGGACGGGGTGACGATCATCAACGACGCCTACAACGCGGCACCGGATGCCATGCGGGCGGCACTGCGTGCCCTGCGGACGATGACCGGTGGGGACCGGCGGGCGGTCGCGGTGCTCGGTGAGATGGCCGAACTGGGCGAACACGCCGCCCAGGTGCACCAGGAGATCGGCCGGCAGGTCGTCGAGATCGGCGCGGGTTGGCTGGTCGCGATCGGTGGGGCGGACGCCGCCCACTACGCCGCCGGCGCCGACGGCGGCGCGACGGTGGTCGACCGGGCTGCCGACGTGGCGGCGGCGTGGGAGTTGCTACGTGACGGGCTACGTCCGGGCGACGTCGTACTGGTCAAGGCCGCCAACAGCGCCGGGCTCCTGACGCTTGCCGACAAGCTGATCGAGGAGCCCGGCGCTGTCACGGCCTGAGGGTCAGGCGGACAGCAGCACCTCGGACCGGCTGCCGAGGCCGCCCATGATCACCGATCCGTAGCCGGTCACGTCGCCGAAGGTCAGTACCCGGGTGACCGGACGGCGGGAACACCACAATCACCCGTCTGCTGACCAAGGCATGCCAAATTTCTGCCGGCGCGGGTGTGAATCGGCGCGCGGCCTGAAACACGTCCTGGGCCGGTTCGCCCCTGCTGATTGCTGCGACGGCACCGATGAGCACTTCCGGCGAGACGATCAACACGGCCCTTCGACGTGGTTGTCCGAGGTCATCCGGCGGCCACCGTTGCGATGGCATTCACAGCCGGCGGGATCATGGCCGGCTGTGTGAGGGATGGGCTGGCTGACGGGGACGCGTGGGCGGTCAAGGCGGACCTCGGATCGGCGGGGGCGCTGGTGCGGCAGCCAGCGAGGAGGACGGTGCCGAGCAGGCCCACCGCCAGGTGAGCAGGGAGCCGGGGTGGCCATCACGGTGACGGGGTTCCCTCCTGATGGTTAGCGGTAGGTGGCGGTGGCGAGGTCGCCGACTGCGGCGTCGACGGCGGCGGTGATGTCGCGGACAGGGCGCAGGTGTTGGTGGGCGATGGCGCGCAGGTGGGCGGTGACAACGGTGGTGTTGTCCGGGAGGAAGAGGTGAGGGGTGAGGTGCAGGGCGACCACGAGTCCGGCGAGGGCGGCGGTGTGGTTGTCGGGTTGTTCGCGGCCGTCGGCGAGGTAGCGGAGTCGGGCGCGGGCGATGACGGGCCATCGGGTTTGGGTGGGCAGGTAGGTGTCGGCGCGGATGAGTCCGGCGAGTCGGCGGCGGCTCGTGTGTCGCAGGATCCCTGCGGCGTGCAGGCCGGCGCGGGTGCGTTCATAAAGGTCGTCGGCGAACCCGCGTAACCAGTGGCGCAGAGGTGGGGCGGGTCGGGCATGGCGGAGGCTGGTGAGGGCGGTGTCGGCGATGAGGTCGCCGACGGGCCGGTCGATGTGAATCTTGACCCTCTGCTCGCCGGCGGGGTGGTCGTCGTTGTCGAGGATGGTTCGGCCGGCGAGGACGAGGTCGATGAGGACAGCGCCGGCGAGGCCGAGGGCCAAGGCTTGGCGGTGGATGTGGGGTTGGCCGGTGTCGTCGTTGTGGGCGAGCAGGTACAGCTCGTCGCGTAGCGGCAGCCCGGGGACCGGAGTGGTCATGGCCGCTCCTGGGTGAGGTGGCGGAGCCGGGCGTGGACGCCCTGGTAGGCGGGCTGGGGGCGGGGGAGGCGGGCTTTGTCGATGGCGGCCAGAATCGTGTAGTTGGGGTCGCAGACGTTGCCGATCGGTGCCCGGCCGGCCTGGGAGATGAGTTGGTAGGCGTCGAGGGTGTCCAGACGGCACAGGTCGGCGGTCCAGGTGGTGAGGTCCTGGTGGGCGATGCGGTAGGCGTCTTCGAGCGGTCGGGCGCAGCCGACGGACATGAGGGCGGTGTCGGTTTCCAGCCGCGGCCAGGTGGTGGGAAGGTCGCCCTTGATGACGTCGACGGCGAGGGTGGTGACGGTGGCGATCTCCACGGCGACGCCGCAGGCTTCGCCGTGTCCTTGGCGGGCGTGTCCGTCGCCCAGGGCGAGGAGAGCGCCGTGGACGTTGACGCCGAGGTAGAGGGTGGTGCCGGCGCGGAGTTCGGGGGTGTCGAGGTTCCCGCCGTGCTGGTCCGGGACGATCGTGGCCCGGGCTTCCATCGCGGCGGGGGCGACGCCGATCGTGCCGATCATCGGATCCAGCGGAAGGTCAACGCTGTGGTCGCTGGTGGTTGCCCGGTACCGCACGATCCCGGCCGACGGGTCGATGTCGTAGACCCATACGCGTTCGTCGAGGGGTGGTTGGAGGGTGGTGGTGTGCGGGGTCGAGGTCAGCGCCCCGAAGTAGGGGAACGTCGCGGACACGCCCCAGTCGCGGGCGGGTTCGATCGCGGCGATGTGGACGGCCAGGGTGTCGCCGGGTTCGGCGTCCTCGATGAAGAACGGTCCCGACACCGGATTCAGGTACGGCATCGCGCACACCTGCGACGGCAGATCCGCCGGTCCGCGTACCCGACCGCCGAAGCAGTCCTCGGTGTGCACGGTGAACACGTCACCGGAGCGCACGTGCGCCACCGGGATCCGGCCGCCGAAGGTGTAGGCCAGTTCGTCACGCGCCGGCCGATAGGTGAAGTGGCTGCGGTCAGACATCGTGCTCACACCCGCTCTGGGCTGCGGCCGGTCGGCTGCGCCTCGGTCAGGCCCGACAGGGCGGGTCGGCGGCCGGTGGCGTAGAGGCCGGCGAGGACGAGGACGCCGAGGGCCAGCCACGCCAGGCCGAGACGCTGCGCGGCGATGTTGGCGTTCACCACCACCCACGCCAGGACCGCGAAGCCGACCGCAGGCATGAGCAGATGAGCCCACCAGTTCCCGCTGCGTCGGCGGATCAGATGGTGCACGACGACGGAGACGTGCAGGACCAGGAACGCGACCATCGCCCCGAAATTGATCAGCGACGACAGCAGGGCGATCCCGTCCGCCCGCGTCGCCATGTACAGGCCGAGGGCGAGGGACACCGCGCCGGTGAGCAAGGTGGCGTTGATCGGCACGCTGCGGCGCACCGACACCTTCGCCAGGAACGTCGGCAGTTGCCGGTCGCGGGCCATCGCGTACAGCAGCCGGGACGTGGCCACCTGCGCGACCATCGAGTTCGGCAGGCCCCACGCGATCGCCGTCGCCACCGCGCACACCGTCGCCAGCCCACTCCCGCCGGCGACCGCAGCGGCGTCGTAGAACGCCGTGCCATTCACGTCGCCATCCGCGAGCAACGCGTCGGGACGGGGTACCAGCATCGCGGCCAGCCACGTCTGCGCGATGAACAACACCCCGGCCAGGACGAGGACGGCGGCCATCGCCCGGCCGATCTGCCGGGTGCCGTCACGCGTCTCCTCCGCCAGCATGCTGATGCCGTCGAAGCCCAGGAAGGACAACACCGCGATCGACACCGCACCCGCCACCAGGGACCAGGTGAACGTGTCGGGGTTGTAGAACGCGTCCCAACTGAACCGGCCCCTGCCCGAGGCCATTGCCCAGCCGGCGACGGCCAGGAAGACCGCCAGGACGATCAGCTCGCCGACCAGCATCACCCTGGTCACCATCGCGGTCATCCGGATACCGACCGAGTTGACGACCGTGTTGACCCCGACGAACCCCAGCAGCCACAACCACACCGGCACCGCCGGCACCGCCGCGTGCATCGCCACCGACGCCACCAGATACAGCAACCCCGGCACGAGCACGTAGTCCAGCAGGATCACCCAACCGGCCAGGAACCCGACCGGCGCGCTGATCCCCCGACCCGCGTAGTTGTAGACGCTGCCGCTCATGGGGAACGCCTTCACCATCTGCGCGTACGAGAACGCGGTGAACACCAGAGCCACCACACCCACCGCGTACGCCAGAGCCACCATCCCGCCCGAGCCGGCGTAGACGCTGCCGAAGATCGCCATTGGCGCGATCGGCACCATGTACACCAAGCCGTACGCGACCAGGTCCCGGAACCGCAGCCTCCGGGCCAACTCCTGGCGGTAGCCGTAGCGCGCCAATTCCTCCTGTAGCTGCATCGGGCCCTTCCAATGAGGTCGTAATGGGGGAACGGAACACTCATCACCGCACCACCCGTGAAGGCTTATCGCTCCGAATGGTGGCTCGCCTCGAATGGCCTGGTCGATACCGGATATGCGGACAAGGATTGTTGTCCGCATCGACTCTGCCTCGAGAGCGCGAAATAGGAGGCGGGCAGTTCCCGAGGGGGAACATCGAGCGGCAGGGACAGGCCGTTCGGGCGTAGAGTCGGTCATCTGAGCACTCGCGGTGCCTGCAGGTCCGAGACCAGCTGCCGGCCTTGACGATGCCCGGACCGGTTGGCGAGCCGGCCGTAGTCCGGCCTGCTGGGAGTTGTTCGAGGAGGACACGTGAGGGTGGCGGACAGGACCGCTGAAGTGTCGGTCGATGACGCCGTCCGCGCCTCGGTGAGCTACGACCAGCTACGTGCCGGTGACGACGGCGTGTATTGGTTGGAAACCCGCCCCGACGCGGAGCAGGGGACGACGGTGACGGGCTGGCGGGCAAGCGATGGCAAGCGTGACGTCAGTCCGAAGAACTTCGATGTCGGCAGCGGAGTGCACGCGTACGGAGGCGGATCGTTCGTTGTCGCCGAGGGAACGTTGTGGTGCGTCGGCGGAGATCGCCTTTACCGGAGGCGCCTGGATGGCGACGAACTCGAATTGGTCGGTCACGGGTGCTTCGGTGATCTGACGATCGGTGACGGCGAGTTGCTGGCCGTGCGGGAGTCGGAGCAGGGTGACCAGCTCGTGGCGGTGCCCCTCACCGGCGCTCCGCGGATGCGGACTCTGGTCTCGTCCCCGGCGTTTCTCGGCGCGCCTCGGCCAGGCCCGGGTCGGTTGGCTTGGACCGCTTGGAGCGAGCACGACATGCCGTGGGATGCCTGCGAGGTGTGGACCGCCGCCTATTCGCCGCACGGTGAGGTCGAGAATCCCGTGAAGCTGGCCGGGGGTCCGGGGGAATCGGCGGTGGAGCCGCGATGGGGACCCGACGGAGCGTTGTACTTCGTGTCGGACCGCAGTGGTTGGTGGAACCTCTACCGGTGGGACGGCCTCACGGTGGAGGCGGTGGCACCGATCGCGGGCGAATGCGCTGCGGAGCCCTGGGAGTTGGGCTACGCGTCGTACGGCTTCCTCGACGACGGTCGGATCGTCGCGGTTGTGCAGGAGGGGCCGCGACACCGCCTTGTCGTCATCGAGCCCGACGGCACCGTCCGTCCGGTCGACCTGCCGTACACGTCGATCAAGCCGTACCTCGCCCTCCGAGGGACGACGGTGGCGTTGATCGGTTCGTCGCCGACCGCAGCCCCGCAGGTCGCGCTCGTAGACCTGGCTGATATCGATCCCCCTCAGGTGGAGGTGCTCGCCAGCCCGGAGCATGCCGCGCTCGACGGCGTGCGGGTATCCACGCCGATGGAGCTCCGCGTACGGGTGGCCGGTGGCCGGGAGGTCATTGCCCTGGTGTACGCGCCGACGAACTCGACTGCGGACTGGCTCGCACCAGTAATCGTTCGCGCGCATCCCGGGCCTACCGCCTCGTGTCTGCTGCGCCTGGACTGGCAGGCGCAGTTCTTCACCAGTCGTGGGTTCGCCGTCGTTGACGTCGACTACCTGGGTAGCACCGGGTACGGCCGGACGTTCCGGGAGTCGCTCTACGGACGGTGGGGCCTGGAAGACGTCGACGACTGCGCTGCTGTGGCGGTTCACCTGCTATCGGCGGGGCGGGCGTTGCCGGGGCAGGTGTTCATCCGCGGTGCCAGCGCCGGCGGATACACCGCTCTGCACGCGGTGGCACAGGACGGCCCGTTCGCCACTGCCACCGCCGTGTCGGCGATCGTGGATCCTGACCGGTGGGCGCGGACGGTGCCCCGGTTCCAGCGGGCGCACGCCATGCGGCTACGCGGAGGCGCCGGTGCGGTCCGTGCCGCCGAGATCCAACGGCCAGTGCTGCTCATTCACGGCACCGCCGACGAGGTGGCCGAAGCCGATGATGTGCAAAAACTCGCCGAGGAGTTGACGTCTCTCGGCATAGCGCCCAAGGTGTTGCTCCTTCCTGATGTCGGCCACTACGTGGCGTCGTCCCGTCGAGCGGGCGCGGCGTTGGAGGCAGAACTGGCCCACTACCGCTCCGTGCTGGCGGATGCCGCCAACGATCAACAGGGGTTACACAGCGGCCAGCGGTAGCCGATGATGCACGTACTCGCCGAACTCGCGAACCTCCGGCTTGCACCGGTAGGGCTCGAGGTCGACCTGTACCTCGACGATGCGCTGCAGGCAGCGGTGTGAAGAGGTTCGTGCGGCGTGGTCGACTGCCTCGCGTGCGGTGGCGCAGGCCTCGTCGAGGCGTCCGGCGGCGACCAGCGAAGAGGCCAGGAGAGCCGTGTCAATGGCGAGTCGTCGGACATGAGTGGGGCTCAGAGCGGTGAGAGCGTCGCCCAGGTGCCGTTGGGTCTGCTGCGGCTGACCCAGGTCATGGAAGCAGTGGGCGATCTCGTCGGCGAGATACGCCGCATCGAAGTACCGGATCCAGGCCGGCTCGTCCTCGGGCTTGCTGCGGGCCAGCTGCTTCTCCGCGGTGTCGAGGTGAAGCAGACAGTCGCCCTCGCGCCCGAGGCGGGCGTGCGTCCGCGCCACCACCGCGTGCAGCGTGGCTGCCACTGCGGGCGTCAACAGCGCTTCGCTTCCTCTTACCGCCGTCAACGCCATCCTTCGTGCCGGTTCGGGGTGGCCGCAGTGCAGGGCGAGATGGCCGATGTTCACGGCGAGCAGGTAGCTGCCGTACAAGCGGTCGCCAGCGGCTTCCGTCAGACGAAGAGCACGAAGGTAGCGGCGCTGGGCGAGGCCATGGGCACCGGTGTCGACCGCCTGGTACCCGCAGAGCTCGAAGAACCCCGCCGCCAGGGTGTAGAGGTGCCGACCGACCGCCTCCGAGGCCGGCGGGCTGGCCAGTAGCCGGTTCAGCTCGCGTTCGACGTACCGCTGCACCTGGGCGTGGACTTGTCCGGCACCGTGGGTGTGATCCAACTGGCGGAACATCGCCAGGGCGGCCTCGGCGGAGTCTAGATCCTCTTCGCAGACCTGATCAGGTGAGCCGGCTCGGCCGGTCACGGACAGACCGGGTCCCGCTGAGGCGTTCAGCCAGTCCAGCGCGGCGCGGTCAAGAACGCCGGGTTGGAAGGGGACACGGACGACCATGTCCGCCACCCCGGGCATCTCCTCCCCTTGGGCGGCCAGCAGGGCGCCGGCGCGGGTAGGACCGCTCGGAAGAGTCGCCCGCCCACGTTCTTCCTCAAGAAGCGGTAGCAGGCGGACCAACGCCCCACCGGCCGCCAATGCCCTGTCGCATGCTTCAACGAACTCCCGGGACGGGAAACGGTCCGCTGTCTCGACCCGACGCACGAGATCAGAGCTGAACCGGATCATCGCGCCGAGACGCGCCTGTGAGAGCTTGGCCTGCTCCCGTAGCCGACGCAGCTCGGCACCGAAGAAGTGGCGCTCAGACAGGGACGGCTGGAGCGTCCGCGGGGTCTGGCCCATAGCACCGCCTCCTCTGGCTGCTTGCACCACCATGGCGGTGAGCAGCATGGATATCGCGCACATAGGGTCACTCAGTGTTCAGCGCGGCGCAACCAAGAACACCGAGACGGGATAGATGCAGGAGTGGCGTACATGCGGACAACCGCGTCGTCCGCATGGTGGGCGTTCACTCCACGGGCTCGACGCGCGAGTGTGGAGACGGGCCGGGCTACTCGTCAGATCCGCCCCGACTCGAACGAGCACGGGATGTCGCAGTGGAGCAGGAGACCGTTCCGCCCGTGATCCTGATGCACCGCGCCAGCAGGACGGAACCCTCGACCGGGACTACATCGACTTCGGACTCCCCGGTGACTTGGCGAGTCCAGCGGCTTGACGCCCTGTTGAGCCCGACGAGAGCGGAACGGCGGGCCATCCGATCGGGAGGCCCTGATGGAAATGCGAAGGAGAACGGCCGAATGAGTGTCGACACGGCGAACGGCGAGGACCTGCACACCGCGATGGTCGATCAGCTCGTCGCTGATCATGCGGAGAAGGGACTGGTCATGCGGCTCGAGGTGGAGGCGGCGCTACGGTCCGTGCCCCGCCATCTCTTCACGCCGGGTGCCGCGCTGGCAGAGGCGTACCGGGCCGACCAGGCCGTGGTGACCAAGCGGATCGGCGACGAGGCGGTCAGTTCGGTGTCGGCGCCGTGGCTCATCGCCGAGATGCTCGGTCAGGCCGCCGACGCCGTCGACGGCGGGTTGGCCGGCCGGCACGTCCTGGAGATCGGCTCCGGCGGATACAACGCGGCGCTGCTGCGCGAGCTGGTCGGCCCGTCGGGATCCGTCACGACCGTGGACATCGACCGCGAGGTGACCGACCGGGCCACCGCCTGCCTCACCGCTGCGGGTTACGACGACGTGGTCGTGGTGTGCGCCGATGCCGAGCAACCGGTCAATCCGGGCCGCCGATACGACCTGATCATCGTCACGGTCGGCGCCTGGGACATCCCGCCGGCCTGGACCGCGCAGCTCGCCGAGAACGGAACGCTGGTCGTGCCGCTACGGACGTTCGGGATGACCCGCTCGTGGGCGATGCGTCGGACCGGGGACCGGCTGGTCAGTCACAGCCAGCGGTTGTGCGGGTTCGTGTCGATGCAGGGCGCCGGGGCACATGAGGTGCGGTACGTCGACGTCGCTGACGGGGTTCACCTGCGGCTGGACGAGGACCAGAAGGTCGACCGCCATGCCGTCGGTGCGCTGTTGGCGCAGCCCAAGACGCAGGCATGGGCCGGGGTGAGCCTGCCCCCTCGTACCGTCCTGGCCGACCTCGACCTGTGGCTGGCGTCCCGCATCACCGACGCGGGACAGCAGTTCGTCGTTCTCACGGCTCAGCAGGAGGCCGTCGATGCAGGTGTCGTCGCCCCGGCATGGCGCTTCGGCACGCCGGCCGCCCTCGACAACAGCGCGCTCTGCTACCGCTCGACGCTGCGATGGAACGACGACGACATGTTCGACCTCGGCGCCTGTGCACATGGGCCCGACGCCGCGTCGGCGACCGGTCGGATGGTCGGACAGATGCGCGCGTGGCTGGATTCGGGCAGCCCGTCACCGGTGCTGCACGTCCTGCCCGCTGGTACTCCCGACGGCGACCTGCCGGCCGGGACGGTGCTGGACAAGCGGCACAGCCGCTTCGTCCTCACCCTCACCCTCGCATAGAAGGGAACGCACATGAACGACACCGACACCTCGGAGTTCGCCCTGGACGTCAGCCTGGTTGACGCCGGCCCCACCGCGGGCGGCTACGCCACCGCCACCGACGACGGGTGCGGCTCCGGCAACACCGGCTCCAACGCCTGCACCACGAAGTGCGATGGCGGCAACTGACCCTTCCGTTCTCTCCCGATCGGGCCCGGCGTCGCGTGCGCCGGGCCCGTCGATTCGGTGGTGCATCATGGTTCCCGCAGCTGGTGCGGCGCTGATCAGAGTCGCCGCCTACCCCGGGGGCCTCGTTCTGCCTCCCTGGCCCGACATCGCCCATGGTCATCCGGATCAGTGGCGCGGGTGGCTGGACAAGACGTGGGCGCTGCCCGGGTTCGCGGCAGCCGTCACCGGCGCGGCACCGCAGTTGGCCGACCAGATCCAACGCACGCTGAGCGGGGAGCCGATGTCCCAGCAGCGACTACGACGCCTGCTGCAGTCAGCGGTCCGGTACCTGCTGCGCTGGACCACCCGGGCGACCCCGTTCGGCACGTTCGCCGGTGTCGCCCCGGTCCGGTTCGGCGCTCGCGCGGCGGTCCACCTGGGCGAGACCCACCGTGCGTTCTCCCGCCCCGACGGCCGGTTCATCGCCGAGCACACCGCGCGGGCCGAACAGGATCTGGCGACCCTGCGCACCGTCGCGGTGGTGACGAACTCGCTGGGATACCGGCGTGGCGAAAGGTGGGTGCTGCCCTGCGCCCACGCCAGCGACGATCGGCGGTGGGACCTTGAGGTCCGGCTGACCAGCCCGATCCGGGCCGCGATCCAGGCGGCGCGGTCCCCGGTCAGGTTCGCCGACCTCGCCGAGACGATCGCTGTACCCGCCAGCATCGCCGACGCCGAGCGGCTGCTGGCCGACCTGCTTCACACCGGGGTGCTGCTCTCGGCCCTACGCCCACCCATGACCGCCACCGACCCGTCCGCACACCTCACCCGCCATTACGCCATCCCGGAACCGGGCAACCGAGTCGCCGTCGATCTCCGCGCCGACATCGCCGTGACCCTGCCCCCGCCGGTCCTGCACGAGGCGGAGCGGGCCGCGTCGACCCTCGTGGCGGTAGCGCCACCACCTACCCCTGGATGGGCCGAGTACCACAGCGCGTTCATCGAGCGATGGGGTCCAGGAGCGGCTGTTCCCATCCGTGAGGTGCTGAACGTGCTGGGCTTTCCAGCTGGCTACCGGGGATCCACTCGCCGCGCCCCGACTCTCTTCACCGCCCGCGACCGGCTGCTCGGACAGCTCGCGCAGCAGGCCGCACTCGACGGCTGCGCCGAGGTGGTGCTCGACGACACGCTGATCGACCGACTCCGCTGGAATGACGACCGCCCGCCGATCCCGCACACCGAACTGCGGTTCGCCCTCGCCGCCGACACTCCCCGCGACCTGGACCGCGGCGCGTTCACCCTGACGGTACTCAGCGGGTCCCGCCACGCCGGGGTCGCCGCGGCCCGGTTCCTGCACCTGCTCACCCCTGTTGAACTCGCCGGATTTCAACAGGTCTACCGCCATCTGCCGACCGCCCTGCCCGGCGCGGCCCCGCTGCAACTGTCCGGACCACCCCTTGACGCCCGTCTCACCGCAGTCGCCCGGACGCCCGAGCTGCTGCCCGTCCTTCCTGTCGGCGACTTCCATCCGGCACCGCCGTACACGATCGAAGACCTGGCGGTGGCCGGCGACGGACGCCGGTTGTGGCTGGTATCGCTGACCACCGGTCAGCCTGTCGAGCCGCTGCTGTTCAACAGCGTGCTGCTGCCCACGTTGCAGCAGCCGCTGATGCGGTTCCTGGCCGAGATCTGGACCGCGTGGACGGCACCGTGCAGCCGGTTCGACTGGGGACACGCCAGCGGCCTGCCGTTCCTACCCCGCCTGCGGCGCGGGCGGACCATCGTGCACCCAGCCCGCTGGATCATCGACTCCACTGCGCTTCACGCTCCGAGCACGCCTTGGCCGCAGTGGCACGACGCCTGGCAGCGACACCGCCACCAGCGACACATCCCGCAGCAGGTCCTGGTCGGCGACGATGACATCCGCCTCCGCCTTGACCTGGACAACTACACGCACCTGGCGGGCCTACGCGACCAGCTCGCCCGACATCCCCGCACTGTGATCACGGAGGCTCCAGGGACAGCGGGCTGGATCAACGACCGCCCCGCCGAACTCCTGCTCACCCTCACCCACCCAGCGCCCGCCGCCCGACCAGCCCGACCAGCCCGAACCGCAACCACTGTTCAGCACTGGCCAGGGCGGTCACGGTGGCTGGAGGCACACCTCCACGGTCGGCTCGACGACATCCTGACGGACCTCGCCAGCCGCTCCGCCGATCACCTCCCAGCCGGCTGGTGGTTCCTGAGGTATCCGCACCCCGAGCCGCACCTTCGGCTGCGCATCCCGCTTCAAGACACCGACGGGTTCGCCGACATCGCCCGCCATCTCGCCGGCTGGGTGCGGCACATGCACGATCACGCCCTCGTACACGACTACAGCCTGCACCCCTACCGCCCGGAAACCCGCCACGGCGCCGCAGCGACCCTCACCGCCGCCGAACGGGTGTTCGCCGCCGACTCCCGCGCCACCCTGTACAGGCTCACCGGCGACCGGCAGGCCGTCACCGCCGCCGGAATGATCGCCATCGCCGACAGCTTCACCGGCGACGGCCCCCGCTGGCTCACCACCCACGTCCCTCACCGCACCGGACCCCGCCTCGACCCCGCCCAGCTCGAACATGCCCGACGCCCAGTACATGACGAGCGGCTCGCGGCAGCACTGGCCGCCTACCGGTCGATGGTCGTCAGTGACGGACTCGACGCCGCCGAGGTGCTGGGCGACCTGCTGCACCTGCACCACGCCCGCATGATTGGCGTCGGCCCCGCCTCCGAACAGCACTGCCTGCGGCTGGCCCGAACCATCGCCCTCACCGGCATCCTCGGCGGGCGTAAACCGTGACCGCAGGGCAGTCCCTCGCCGACGGCGCGGCCGGCATCGCCCTGCTGCACCTGGAAACCAGCAACTGGCCTGCGGCGTACGGGGCACTGCGCGACGCCACCGCCGGTGGCCTGAGCATCGCCGACGGGGCCAGCCTCTTCTACGGCGCTCCCGCGCTCGCGTTCGTCCTCGCCACCACAGACCACCCAGGGCTCACTCAGGCACGAGCGGCCACCGCCGACGGCACCGCCACGGTGACCCGCCGACGGCTCGACGCCGCCCACCGCCGCATCGACCGACACGAGCAGCCGCACTACGCCGAGTACGACCTCATCCGCGGGCTGACCGGGCTCGGGGTCGTTCTACGCCGGCTCGGCGATCACGACCTGCTCCGCCACGTCCTGGACTACCTCGTCCGGCTCACGGAACCGCTCGGCGAGCTACCCGGCTGGTGGTGCCGGAACGGCCCCGAACGCCGCCAACCACCGCCCGTCGGCGGTCACGCGAACTTCGGCATGGCCCACGGCATCACGGGTCCGCTGGCACTGCTCGCCCTCACCCTCCGCGACGGCGTCACCGTCGCCGGACACGCCACGGCGATCAGCCGCATCAGCCGATGGCTGGATGCCTGGCAGCAGCACACCGACGGTGCGATCTGGTGGCCGCAAACCATCACCCTCACCGACCTGCGCCGCGCAACACCGGCCCAGCGAACCCCACTGCGGCCGTCGTGGTGCTACGGCACCCCCGGCATCGCCCGAGCCCAGCAACTCACCGCGCAGGCCCTCCACGACACCGTACGCCAGCACCTCGCCGAGACCGCAATCACTACCTGTGTCAACGACCCCAAACAACTTCGGCGGCTCACCGACCGAGGCCTGTGCCACGGCACCGCGGGACTGCTGGCCACCGCCCGCCGCATCGCTTCCGACGCCCTCACCTCCGTACCCCTCGGTCTCGTCAACGATCTCCACCGGCAGGCGGCCCCTACCACCAACGAGCCCGACGGGCTCCTCGACGGGAAGGCGGGAGCCGACCTCGTCGCCGCCACCACCGGCTGGGATGCCTGTCTCCTCCTCACCTGACGAAAGAGCACCCGTGGACCACATCCCCTGGCGCCAGGTCAACATCAGCTATCCCGGCCAGACCGCACGTGAGCGCGAGCAACAGGCAATCACCCATCTCAGCCGAGTGCTTTCCGCCGCCGAGGCCGCCGACCTCATCACCTCGTGGTGGTTCATCCGCAAAGGCGCCTGGCGCATCCGCTACCTCCCCACGGACAGCCCAGACAGCGGCGACCAAGTCCACCGGCTACTCACCGAAGGGGTCACCTGGAACGGGGACATCTACGAGCCCGAAACCCACGCCTTCGGCGGCCACGACGCCATGACCACCGCCCACACGCTGTTCCACCACGACAGCCGGCACCTCCTCACCTACCTCCATGAGCACCCCACCACCCGGCGCGAGCACTCCCTGATCTTGTGCACAGCCCTGATGCGCGCAGCAGGGCTGGACCTCAACGAGCAAGGCGACGTCTGGGCCCAAGTCGTCGAGCACCGCGCAGCACACCTCAACCAGGCGCCCACAACCGATGCCTCCAGGTGGGAGAGGTTCACCGGAGATGTTCGGAGCCTGCTGCTCGGCGCACCTCGCACCCCCGGCGACTGGCACACCGCATTCGCGCGCGCCGGAGCAGCTCTACACCGCCAACGGGAAAGGGGCACCCTCACTCGTGGTCTGCGGGCAGTAATCGCATTGCACGTGATCTTCCACTGGAACAGGCTCGGCCTACCCGCCGCCGCCCAGGCCACCCTCGCCCGAGCGGCCCAGGAAGCCATTTTCGGCCTGCCCGATATGGACCTGCCAGACCCCGGGTAGACGCACCAGAGGAAAGGAGTGGAGGAAGGCACCATGCCCGAGAAGGTGTTCACCAACAACGTTCTCTGCTATGTCGCGCGGGAAGGTCACTTGCTCGTCTTCCGCCACACCGACTTCAGCTACGAGGAGGTAGGCATCCAGGTGCCCGGCGGCAGCGTTCGCCCCGGTGAGGACCCGGCGGACGCGGCGCTGCGCGAGGCCCGCGAAGAGACCGGACTGACCGGCTTCACCGTCGTGCGCAAGCTGGGGGCGATCGAGTACGACATCAGCCCGCTCCGCTTCGAGATCCAACGTCGGCACGTCTTCGAGTTGGCGCTGCACGAGCCGACGCCCGAGCGATGGGCGAGCCAGGAAGACCACGACGGCGAGCAGGAGCCCACCCGGTTCGAGTGCTTCTGGATACCGTTACGGGCCGCGCACGTCCTGCAAGCCGGCCAAGGTGCCCTCGTGGGCCGGTTGTTCGACTGACCAGGAATCCCAACAGCGGCAACCAGGGGAACCAATGCGGGAAGACAAGCTACGGGATCTGGTCCAGCGCAGCCCGTGGCTGATCCGGGCGCTGGGCGCCGTTCGAGACTCCGGCCGGCCGGACGCCTGGATCGGCGCCGGCGCCGATCGCGACCTGGCTTGGGCCGAGCGGTACGGCGACGTGTTCGGCCGCCGTCGGTGCGTGACGTCGATGTTGTCTTCCTCGCAGACTTCACCTCCAAGCCGTACAGGCTCGAGCTATCCCGTATCAAGATTCGCTTAAGCCGCTGGCATTTCAGTCGGCAATTCTATGACGACACTGAGCGCAAGTATTGCGGCATGAGAGCACTGTGGTGGGCGTTCTCCCGCGATTTCACGCACGTTCATGCATCACCAACCAGCTGTGACTTGGGAGAATTGCTTCTCTTTCACGAATCTGGCGACTATCAATTCTACCGCCGCGTACCCGATATTCTTCGCGCAGCTGCGCGGAGAGGATGGCAAGGCTCATGGTTACGATTTCGAACCGCCGTTCAGTTCTGACTTGCTCAGAACGAGCAAGTTCATCTTCGACCTGAGATTCATTGTCGAGTTTGAACAGCAACGACGGCCAATTCGGCATCCTGAAAGGCGAGGAGGTCAGGTCGTAGTTTATCTCATTCCGGGCATCGCTAAGCCATCTAGGTCGAGATATCTCCTTCTTGAGGGTCTCTAGGACTAGAATTGCGCGCGGGTTAGATTCAATGCCGACTAGATCGTCTAGCAGATCAACGATCTCCCGCCATGTGGCGCGATGCGAGCTGCCACCAACTGAGGAAAGCCTCACGGCTACGCGGCCTGCGTACACGTTGGATGCCTTGGCGGAAATGGCGTATACGCCTTGAAAGGGCAAGCCCCGGACGCCAGTAAATCGCACCGCCCCGCTGCCGCAGCGCAATAGGAGGGACTGGGCAGCGTAGAACGAGGCATAGTAAGTCGTCACGGCGGTCCAGTGAGGATCGGCGCCGTTTGCGACTCCATCCAAGGCGGAAGCTAGCTGCCGGCTAAAGCGATCGGCAGCCATCTCGGCATGCGTGAAGGTCGCGAGCTGAACTGACTCGGCCGGAAAGTCGTTTTCCCAGACACCCTGACCCACACTCCGCCAGCCCGTGACATCCGTCGCGGCCAGCTGCACCAGGCTAAACGGATGGCTGAGTGAGTTTGGCTGATTTCCCGTGGCTGCTAGCGCTCGAACTCCTAATTCAGCGAGCGCGATAGTCCGGTCTAGCACTAGAGCATGTTTGAGGTGAGCCGGGGCGCTTCTGTCAGCTTCGCCCGCATGTCAGAGACAAGCTTAGTCTTACTTGGACGGTTCCCGCCGCCGTAAGAGTCGAAATCCAGGTCGGCTAGAGGGCTCAAAGTCTTGGCGATCTGAGCGTCTTTGAGGCTCTTGTGGTTGCGAAGTGTTGCATCGACGACCTCGTTAAAGAGCTCAAAGAAGGCTTGCAGCACGGTCGCCCGTGTTAGCGAAGATGTCTGGGCCCCACTTTGGCGCAAAATCCTATCCGCCGCTCGCAAATAGTTGACAACCAACTTTCCGCGATCTTCATCGTTGTCGGTTTGCGCAAGGATTCCAGCTTCCATTGGTCGCTTGAGGGCAACGTTGAACGTAACCCTACTCACAGTTCCCGGCTTGGTCGAAGCGGGCGAGAGTAACCCATACAGCGGGCTTCCTTCTGCGCTGCCTACATAGTCGAAGAGGCGTCGAAGCAATTCTTCGAGAGAAGTCTCGACGCCCGCAAGCTGCTTAATGTCCAGAAGTAGTGCGGGAGGAACACCCTTTTGTTTGGTGTTGATGTCGATGAAGAGACGAACTTCAGCTTCGCGCGTGAGGCCCGAATAAATGGCTACGGCTAGCGGATAGTCGTGCTCCGTGTAAGACATGCTATAAAGGCGATGCTGCCCGTCTAGCACCAGAAAGGCGTGCTCGCCGGCATCCCATTCAATGGCGCTCCGCGAAAATCTAAGATTTGCCTCAGGTTGCGCCGAGAGCACGACATTCGTAGGAATTGAGGAACGCTCGTCGTCAAGGTAGCGGGAAATCTCGCGGGCTCGCGACGGAGCCAACGCCCGATTGAACCCACGTTCGCCGTCCTCAGCGCGTCGTGACACAAAGCTCGACTTAAGGAGCTCTTGTCCATCGATGACTGCTACGTAGTAAGTGTAACCGTTGTACGCAACTTCGAACGCCTTAGCCCGTGGCATATGACCGCTGTCTCCCGTCGAGCGTGCCTACATACTCAAGTGTAGTGGAGCCCTGTCGATCGTCGCCGCAGCTGGGCCTGCAGCTCTGCGTGGCGTGCACAGCCATCATGAGCACTCTCATCGGCTTACGGAGGCTTGGCGACCGTCATGGTCAGAATCGCGGCGGGCCCAAGTGACCCAGGGTCAGCGCTCCCGGTCTCCGGTGGCGGCGCCGACTGTGGGCATGCGGACGGAACGTCGTTGATCTTAGATGATGTGCGTGGTGTGTGCTCTCCAGCGGATGCCACCCGGGGTGAACCGGTGCCAACGCGGGTCACCGCGGCCGACCGCCGGTCGCAAGCCGGGGTTCGTGTGCTCGAGCTGTGGTCCTGGGCTGGGAGAACGGCGGTCCGGGGAACGCGGGTGAACGTGGGCCACTCCCTGCCACCCCAGGTGAACCCGCAGGTCGCTAGACTGGGCCCTCGCGCCCTCGTAGCTCAGGGGATAGAGCATCGGTTTCCTAAACCGTGTGTCGCAGGTTCGAATCCTGCCGGGGGCACCAGGCCACAGCCTTGATCATCGATAGCTGTTCCGCCTTCCGGCGCTTGCGTGGGCGATCGCCTCGCCACCATCTCCCGACTCGTGTCCAGGTGCTGAGCGACCGCAGGGTCCCGGCCGTCGACGGCACGGGCGTAGTGATGGGTCGTCACACTGGCGTCGGCGTGGCCGAGCCCACGAGCCGCCACTGGGACGCCACGCGAGTCCACGATCCAGCTCGTGCCGGGCGGCACGGCGCGAGCGCTTCACCGAGCGCAGACCGGCGTAGGCCAGCAGCACCAGCGTCCGATCCGGAACCTCGCACGCGGCCGGTCAGCCGGAACGCGTGGTTGTAGACCGGGCGGGAGTACCGGTCGAAGAGCCGACCGAATGCCCACTCGTCACCGGCGGCGATCGAGGACCACAGTTCCTCGTCCGACGGCCGTACCTGATGCCTCACAGCACACTATGGCCGTCCACGCCGACTGTGTTGCATCGCGGCGGCGGACTGCGGATCCGGATGTGTCGTCGGGAGCGACGTCCGAGCGGCTGCCGCCGTGGGATACGGGTCGCTGGGGGAAAACCACCAGGCCGGGCCGGGTGGTTGCCGGCTTCTGACCGCCGAGCGGGTTACCTACCGTCGATCTCGTGATCGAGCTACGGGAGTTGACCAAGCGATACGGGGGCCGGGTCGCCGTGAACGGGCTGACCGTCCGGGTCCAGCCGGGCGTGGTGACCGGGTTCCTCGGCCCGAACGGGTCCGGCAAGTCGACGACGATGCGGATGATCCTCGGGCTGGATGCTCCGGACCGTGGGGAGGCGCTGATCGGCGGGGTGCCGTACGCGAACCTGACGTGGCCGTTGCGGTCGGTCGGCGCACTCCTCGACGCCGGGGCGTTCCATCCTGGCCGCAGCGGCTACGCGCACCTGGCCGCGCTCGCCGCCAGCAACGACATCCGGCGTTCGCGGGTCGACCAGGTGTTGCGCCTCGTGGGTCTGTCGGACGCGGCGAAGCGGCGCACCGGCACCTACTCGCTCGGCATGCGCCAGCGGCTCGGCGTCGCGGTGGCGCTGCTGGGCGACCCGGGGGTCCTGCTGCTCGACGAGCCGGTCAACGGGCTGGACCCGGAGGGCATCCGTTGGATCCGGAGCCTGCTGCGCGCCCTGGCCGCCGAGGGCCGGACGGTGTTCGTGTCCAGTCACCTGATCGCCGAGATGGCGCTGACCGCGGACCGGCTGGTGGTCATCGGCCGGGGCGAACTGCTGGCGGAGACCACCGTCGCCGAACTCGCCGGCCGCCACGACACGCTGGAGGACGCGTTCTTCCGGCTCACCTCGCAGTCCACCGACTACCGCGGCACGGAGGTGTCATGAACGGCTACGGATTCCGGCAGGTGGCCCGGATGGAGTGGATCAAGCTGAGCAGCGTCCGGTCGACGTGGTGGCTGACGGTCGCGACGGTGCTGTCGATGGCGGCGACCGGGGTGGGGGTGGGCCTCGGCTACCGGTCCCACACGCCGGTCGCCACCACCGCCCAGATCCTGAACAACAGTCTCAGCGGCGCCATCCTGGCCCAACTGTTCCTGGGTGTGCTCGGCGTCCTGCTGGTGACCGGCGAGTACGGCACCGGGCAGATCCGGTCGACGTTCGCCGCCGTGCCGCGGCGTCGGACCGTCCTGGCGGCGAAGGCCGCCGTATGTGGTGGCGCGGCTCTCGCCGTGGGCATGACCGGGACGGCCGCCGGCTACCTGGGCGGGCAGCTCGCGATCCGTGGTACCGCCATCCCGACCGCTTCCCTCGGGGATCCGGCGGTCCTGCGGGCGGTCCTGCTGACCGGCGGCTATCTGGCCGCCACCGCGCTGATCGGGGTGGGTGTCGGGGCGTTGGTACGGCACTCGGGGGCCGCGATCGGGACGTTGTTCGCTCTGATGTTCGTCCCCACGATCGTGGTCGGGCTGTTCGGCGAGCACGGCGTCGTCGTCGGACGCTTCATGCCACCGCTGATGCTGCTCAACTCGGTGGCGGTGCTCTCGCCCGGGTTCGGGCTGTTCACCGGGTGGGTCAGCGTGCTGCTGATGTGCGGGTACGCGGCGGTGGCGATCGGGTGTGGTGGCGTCCTGCTCCGCTCCCGGGATGCGTGACCCACGGGCCGACGACAGCAGGGCCGGCCACGACCGGGCCGGTCGCAACGGAGCAGGCAGCAGCGCGGTCATCGGCCAGAATGGGCCGATGACCGCGCTGCGCGCACCGTTCAGCGGACCGGTCCTGAGTCAGGCCGTGTTCTGCCTGGTCGGGGTGCTCAGCGCGGTCGCGGTCCTGGCCGTACCGATGCTCGTGCCCGCCGTGGGTGCCCTCGTCCTGTGGGCCACCGGGGCCATGTCCCGTGAGCCCGCCCCCACCGTCGCGCCGCTGTTCCTGGTGCTGTTCCCGCTCACCGTCGCGCTGCTGGTCGTGCTGGCCGCCCCGGCCGGGCGCGCGACGGGAGCGGTGCACCGCCGGCTCGCGTCCCGGCTGCTCGGCGTACCCGTGCAGGCTCCGCCACCCCGGCCGTCGCGGCGGCCCGGTGCACTGGTCACCGACGGACCGGGCTGGCGGGCCTGCGGGTACGCCCTGCTCAAGCTGCCGCTTGCCGTTCCGCAGGGCTACGGCCTGTTCTGTTACGTGGTCGGGCCGGTCAACCTCAGCTACCCGCTGTGGTGGCCGCTGTTCCGCAACCATCCGCCCGGCACCCGCCTCGGGCCGGTGTGGGCGCTGACCCCGTTCGGCCCCATGGGGGCGCGGACGATCGCCGGCGCGTTCCTCATCGCGGCGGCCGGTCTCGCCATGCTCCTGGTGGCACCGACGCTGCTACGGATCGGTACCACCGCGGACCTGGCCGCGATGCGGTGGCTGCTCGGCCCGCGTCGGCTCGCCGAACGGGTGCGGCAGCTCCAGGTCAGCCGGGCCCAGGCCATCGACGACGCGGCCACGATGATGCGCCGGCTGGAACGGGACCTGCACGACGGCGCGCAGATCCGGCTGGCGACGCTGGCCATGAACCTCGGCATGGCCACCGAGAAGCTCGGTGTCGACGGCCCGCCGCCCGACCTCGTGCAGGCCCGCGAGCTGGTCGCCCTCGCCCACCGTGGCGCGAAGGACGCCCTCGCCGACCTGCGCGATCTGGTACGCGGCATCCACCCGCCGGCGCTCGACAACGGCCTCGGCGACGCGTTGGCGACCCTCGCCTCCAGCAGCGCGCTCCCGGTCACGGTGACGGTCGAACTGCCCGACCGGCCGGCGCCGGCGATCGAGACGATCGTCTACTTCTGCGCGGCCGAACTGCTCGCCAACGCGGCGAAGCACAGCCACGCGACCCGGGTCCGGCTCGGTGTCGTCGGCACCGGTCGGAGTCTGACGCTCGGGGTCACCGACGACGGCACCGGCGGCGCGGACCCGGACGGCCCCGGCCTGACCGGGCTGGCCCGCCGCATCACCGTCGTGGACGGCCGGATGCGGGTGCACAGCCCGGCCGGCGGGCCCACCCGGGTCGAGATCGAGCTACCCACACAGGTGTGAAACGGAGGCGACGGCATGCGGGTGGTGATCGCGGAGGACGCCGCGATGATGCGCGAGGGGTTGGTCCGGCTGCTCACCGACCGTGGCTTCGAGGTGTGCGCGGCGGTGGCCGACGCGGACTCGTTACGGTCGGCCGTCGCCGACGCCCTGCCGGACGTCGCCGTGGTCGACATCCGGATGCCGCCGACACACACCGACGAGGGGCTGCGCGCCGCGATCGACATCCGCCGCGACCATCCCGGGGTCGGGGTGCTGGTGTTCTCCCAGTACGTCGAGACCCGCTACGCGACCCGCCTGCTCACCGACCGGCCCAGCGGGGTCGGCTACCTGCTCAAGGACCGGGTCGCCGACGTCGCCGACTTCGTGGCGGCGCTGACCCGGGTGGCGGCCGGCGGCACGGCGCTCGATCCGGAGGTGGTCGGTCACCTGATGCGGGCCGGGCGGGACGTGGCGGGGCTGGCGTCGCTGACCCCCCGCGAGCGTGCGGTGCTCTCGGCGATGGCCGAGGGCCGGTCCAACGCCGGTGTCGCGGCGGCGCTCGCCATCACCCCCGGGGTGGTGGAGAAACACGTGGCGAACATCTTCGCGAAGCTCGGGCTGCCGGCCTCGGACGGCGACAACCGCCGGGTGCTGGCCGTCCTGCGTCACCTCGGCGGCTGACCCTGCCGGTCCGACGCCGGCCGGCGTGCGTGCCCGTCGGCCGGCGACCGACACGAACGCCGGCCGGCAACTGACACGGCTGCCGGCCGGCGGGGTGGATCGCGGGTCAGGGGATGAAGGTGACGCCGGGCAGTCGTGGCGACGGACCGTCCAGCAGGTGCCCGTCCCGGTCGCGCAGCCACCTGTCGAAGAAGGCGGTGACCAGAGTTTCCTGGGTGCGGATGGCGCGGGCCGGGTCGATGGTGCCGATGGTCCCGGTGACGAAGCTGTCGGGCAGGCCGAGTTGCCTGGCGATCTGCGGGAGCAGCGGTACGACGTCCTTGTAGGCGTCCTCGCTGGGCGCGCCGTCGAGCCGCAGGTCGACCCGCCAGCCGGTGCTGTTGTCCCACAGCATCCGCCAGGACGGCGTCTGCCGGTGGTCGGTGCCGGCGTCACCGACGAGCATGAACGGCCGGTCCAGGCCGGTGCGGGTCACCGGCCACAACCGGAGGGCGTCCGGGACGATGGGTGACTCGATGCTGCCGTCCATGTCGATCGCGGCCCTGATCCGGGGGTCCCCGCTCATCACCTGCAGAGCGGTGATCCCGCCCGCCGAGACGCCGAACATGCCGGTCCGGCGCAGGTCCAGGCCGCCCGCCACGCCCCGGGGCAACGGCCGGCCCTCCGCGTCCGGGTTGCCGCCCCGGTGCAGGGCCGCCAGCTGGTCGAGTACGAAGCGGGTGTCCGCGACCCGGGTGTCGAACACGCGGGCCGCGAGTCGCTGGAAGTCGTCGGGCTGCTGCGCCTGCTCGAAGAGCTGCGGCAACACGGTGGTGAGGACCCGGCCGTCGGGGAACTCCACCTCGGACGTCTCGTAGGTGTGGTCGATGGTCACCACCACGTACCCCCGGCTGGCCAGGTCCTGCACCAGGGTGGTGTTCCAGGTCCGTGGGTCGCCGGCCCCGGGGGAGTACAACACCACGGGGAACGGTCGCCCGTGCCGCGCCATCGGCGCACCCCGGTGACCGCTGGTCCGGGTGGCGGCGAAGTCCACCGCGCCGGCCGGTATGTCGTACAGGCTGACCCCGACCCCGTCGGCGCTGCCGAAGTGGGCCGCCGCGCCGGGCAGCATGTGGGGTGCCCGGGGGAAGCGGGCCACGTCGGTGGCCGGGTACCAGAGGCTGACCATCAGCTCGCGGGAGGCCGGGGTGGTCGCCCACGGGTCGGTGCGGGAGCGGTCGACCAGGTGCAGGTCGACCGTACCCACCGGATAGGGCCCGGTCGGCGTCGGCAGTCTCAGCCGGGCCGGCCCGTCGCCTCCCTGCAGGGTCGACGGCGCGACGGTGCCGAAGGCGAAGGTGGGTGCCGCGTTCGCCAGGGTCAGACAGCCGGCGACCAACGCGGCGAACAGGGCTGTGCGGATTCCTCGTGCCATGAGCGGGCTCCTCGGGAAACCGGGGCTGCGCCTGCGGCCGCCCTCGGTCGTTCCCACGCTAGGAGCGCGACGGGGCCGCTAGAAGGCGGCTTCCACCCGCACCCGTCCCGGGGATAACCCCCTGGACCACCCGCGACCTGCGGTCCGACCGGCGGGGCACACTGGGGCCGTGGATCGTCACGAGTTCGGCGTCGCGGTGCGCCAGTTGCGGGAGAGCACGACGCCGGCGACGGTCGGGCTGCCGGTCGGTCGGCGGCGGGTGCAGGGGTTGCGGCGGGAGGAACTCGGCGACCTGGCGGGCATGTCGGCGGACTACGTACGCCGGCTGGAGCAGGGGCGCAGCCACCCGTCGGCCGGGGTGGTACAGGCCATCGCCCGTGCCCTGCGCGTCGGGCGGGCGGAGTACGAGCGGCTCTGCGCGCTGGCCGGGTACGCCGCCGCAGACGGGCGGGTGCCGAACGAAATCGGTCCGGGCGCGATGCGGCTGCTGGAACGGTTCACCGACACCCCGATGTTCGTCTCCGACGCGGCGATGAACCTGGTCGCCGTGAACAACGCGTTCCTGGCCCTGGGGCACTGGGACCTCACCGGGGACCCGTGGGAGTGGAACGTCGCCTGGCGTACGTTCTGCGACCCGTTCCGGGGTTTCCGGCAGTCGGCGGCAGAGGCGACCGATCACGAGGCGGTCCTCGTCGCCCGCCTGCGTAGCGCGGTGTTGCGCTACCCGGCCGACGCCTCCCTCGCCGCGTTGGTGGACGAGATGCGTAGCCGCAGCGGCCTGTTCGACACCCTGTGGCGCACGCCGCGACCGGTGGTCGCCTACGAGAGCAGCGCCGCGTTCGTTCATCCGGACGGTGGCGTCGTCACGCTCGTCGGGAGCCTGCTCACCATCCCGGGCGACGATCTGTCGGCCCTGATGCTCACCGCGGCACCGCGTTCGGTCGATGCGGCGCGCCTCGCCGAGATCGTCGACGACGCCGGTGGGCCGGGCATCGTCAGGGTGGGCCAACCTGGCCCAGGCTGACCGCGCCGGTTCCTGCCAGATTGGGTGACGCATCCAGCGACCGCAGCTCCGGCGGCTGCCTCCGGGCGACCCTGGTGACAGCGGACCGGATGCCCTGGCGACGTCAAGCGATGCCGCACCCGTGTTCCGCCGAACGTTCGAAACGCGTCGGCGGCGTCCACCCGAAGGTAGGTCCAGCAATGAAGGCAGTGCGTTTCCACGAGTTCGGTGGTCCCGAGGTGCTGCGTTACGAGGACGTGGAGCAGCCGACCCCCGGCGTCGGCCAGGTCCGTGTCCGCGTCGCCGCGACGTCGTTCAACGGGGTCGACGGCAACATCCGGGCGGGCTACATGCAGGGCCCGATCCCGGTCGAGCTGCCGCACACCCCCGGTCTCGACGTCGCCGGCACGGTCGACGCGGTCGGCGACGGTGTGGCCGACGTCGCGGTCGGCGACCGGGTCATCGGCTTCCTGCCGATGACGGGTACCGGTGCGGCGGCGGAGTACGTGATCGCCCCGGCGGAGATCCTGACGGGGGCACCCAGGAACATTCCGCTGGCCGACGCGGCGGCGCTTCCGCTGGTGGGCCTGACGGCGTGGCAGGCACTGTTCGACCACGGCAGGCTGACCGCCGGCCAGCGGGTGCTGGTCAACGGGGCCGGGGGTGCGGTCGGCGGCTACGCGGTGCAGTTGGCGAAGGAGGCCGGCGCCCGGGTGATCGCCACGGCCAGCCCCCGCAGCGCCGACCGGGTCCGGGCCGCCGGGGCCGACGAGGTGATCGACCACACCGGCACCGACGTGGTGGCCGCGGTGACCGAGCCGGTCGACCTGGTACTCAACCTCGCCCCGGTCGCCCCGGAGCGGCTCGCCGCGCTGGTCCCGCTGATCCGCGACGGCGGGGCCCTGGTCAACACCACCGTCTGGATGCCGGCCCCCTCCGACGAGGAGCGCGGCGTACGCGGCATCGACCTGTTCGTCCGCAGCGACGCCGACCAGCTCGCCGACCTGGCGGCGCGGGTCGGCACCGGCGAGTTGCGGGTCGAGGTCACCCGACGGGTGGCGCTGGCCGACCTGCCCGCGCTGCACGCCCAGGCCGGCGCGGGTGAGTTGTCCGGCAAGACCATCGTCCTCGCGCCTGCGGCCTGAGCTGCTCCCGGCAGGGTCGGTCAGGTCGTCGGCACCCGCGGTCGACGCCGCCCTCACCGGCGTCGACGCCCGGTAGCGACGCCCGGGGTGCCCGGGTGAGCTACCGACCGGCGGAGGCGTCGGACGGTGGTTCGGTGAAGTAGTCGCGGAGCATGGCGATCTGCCCGGCGCGGAGCCGGAGCGGGGGACGCCGAACGGCGACGGCCCGACGCGGCAGGGGTTCTCCGCGTCGGGCCGTCGCCGTCGGATGGGATCAGCTGGCCGCGCAGGTGGCTGTCGCACCGGGGCCGGTGCCGTTGCCCTGGAAGCCGAAGTTGGTCGACTGCCCGGCACCGACCTGCCCGTTGTAGCTCACGTTGGTGAACCGGACGGTCCCGCTGGTGCCGCTGGACTGCGCGCTCCAGGTGCTGGTGACGCTGGCACCGCCGGGCAGGTTGATGCTGACGTTCCAGCCGTTGAGGGCGGTGGCGCCGGCGGTGACCGTCACGCTCGCCGTGAAGCCACCGTTCCACTGGTTGACCACCACCGACGCGGTGCAGCCGTTGCCGGCCGGCGGCGGCGTGGTGGGGGGCGCCGTGGTGGGCGGCGGGGTCGTCGGCGGAGCCGTGGTGGGCGGCGGGGTGGTCGGCGGGGTCGTCACGGGCGGGTTGGGTGCGCCGTTGGCCAGGCTGAAGGCCAGGTCCGGCTGGAACGAGCCGGCGGTGTAGCGGCAACCGTCGGCCTCGCCCGGCGGCTTCACCCAGAGGTACGCGTCGATGTTGTTGTCGCCGGTGTTGGTCGTCGGATACTGCCCGATGCGGCGGTCGGTGTTGTCGTCGCCGCACCAGTCACCGCTGGCACCGCCGTTGCGGCTGGTGTCGATGACCTGGCGCTTGCCCGAGATGCCCATGCCGTTGAGGGCGTTGATGACGTTCCGGCCGAAGTTCGCCTCGCTGGAGGTGGGGTTGAAGTTCGACACGTTGGTGAAGAAGCCGTCGGCGTACTGCACGCCGGCCGCCCGCAGGCGGTTGGCCGTCTCGCTGGGGCTGTTCCAGGTGGAGTGACCGCCGTCGAGGTAGACCTTGGCGTTGGGGTTGGCCGCCTTGAGGGTCCGGGTGGCCGTCGAGATCGCCTGGTTACGGGCGTTGATCTCGTTGCTGTTCAGGCAGGTCAGCAGGGCGAGCGAGTCGGTCTCCAGGATGATGATGACCGTCTGGTTGCCCAGCCCACGGGCGAAGTTCGACACCCAGGTCTGGTACTGGTTGAGGTCCGGCGCGCCCCCGGCGCTGGCCCCGCCGCAGTCCCGGTTGGTGATCTCGTAGATGGAGAGCACCGGGATCTGCCGCGCGGAGTTGGCGGCGCCGACGAACGACGCGGCCTCGGACTGCGCGGTCGACGGGTTGAAGTTGGCGAACCACCGGGCCTGCGGCTGGCTGGCGATCTTGTCGCGGATGACGCCGACGCGCGAGTCGCCGGGGTTGGCGGCGACCCAGCGGACGACGGCAGTGGTCGGGTCGCGGTAGAGCGGTCCGGATATCGTCCCGGCGGAGGCGGTGCCACCGGCGAGGCAGACGCCGGCGGCGGTGACGCCCGCGACGGCCGCCACACTGAAGGCCGCCACCGATCTACGGCGGAGCGAGGAGAGGGTAGCCACGACGTGTTGCCTCCTGATCACATAGATGTTTCTACATGGGAGCGTTCCCACGACGGTAGCCGAGGTGCGCGCCGCTGCCAAGACATCCGGCCCGCTCATTAAGGGCATCGACCAACTTCACCGGACGGAAGGGTCGGGCGGCAGCGTACCGCCGGTGCGGTGGTCCGGCGGCGGGAACGGGAGGCGGCGGCACCCGGAAACGGCGACAGCGGCACCGCCGTCGTGCGCGGTGCCGCTGTCGCCGGGGCGGTCGGCCCCGACCCCTGCCGCGTGCCGATCCGCCGGAGTGGACGGTTCCGTTACGGCCGCAGGGCCTGCGCGGCCGGGGTCCAGGTCGACTCGTCCCTGACGTCGGCGACCCTGATCCCCTGGGCGATCTTCTTCAGCTCGGCCACCGGCAGCTTGTTGCCCAGGCCCATCCCGCTGACCTGGAGCACGACCGTGCCGTCGGCGTTCCAGATGTTGCAGAAGCCGCCGCCTGCGGCGTCGCCGCCCGGGACCGTCCGGTCCGAGCCGGGGTAGCACTTCGTCACGCCCGGCTCCGGGGACTGGTTCGAGCTACTGCCCGGCGTGACGAAGATGTGGAAGCCGTCCTTGATGCCGTTCTCGGTGGCGTCGTACGGCGCGGTCAGCCCCGAGGTGGGCGCGGCCGGCCGGGTGTACGTCGCGCCGCCGAAGTCACCGGCGCGGGCCGCGGCGATGCCGCTGAGGCCGGGCATGGCGTGCGTGCCCGACTGCAACGGGCGGTAGCCGGCCGGCACGTAGCCGACGGTGAACGGCACCGGGGCCGGCTTCGGCCGGCTGGGCTTCAGACCGCCGACCAGGCCGCCGAGGTCCTGGAAGCTGGGCGAGGACACGGAACTGGAGATCGACGTCACCGCCGCCCAGGCGTCGGGCGCGTACTCCCAGGCGAGCAGCTTGTTGCCCTCGTCGACCGGCTTGCTCGGGTCGAGGCCGACCGGCAGGGTCGCCTGCACGGCCTTGTGCCCGGCCACGGTGACCTTCCGGCCGTTCTTGACCCCGGCCGGGTCGAAGACACCCGGCCGGTAGACGGTCAGGTACGCCCACAGGCTGGGCTTGCCCCCGGTGGCCCGCTTCTTGCGCTCGATGGCGTCGCCACGCGCCTCGATCTCGTCGGCCGTGACCGGCTTGTCGTTCGAGATGTGGCCGTCGGAGTAGACCGAGGCGATCTGGTAACCGACCGACGCGACGATCGGGTCCTGCACGTGCAGCGGGCCCGCGTCGTACCCCTTGAAGGTGAAGGTGAACGGCGGGGCGTCGGCCCAGCGGGCCTCCGCGGGGCCGGCCGCCGCACCCACCGGGGGCGGCGCGGCGGTGGTGTCCCGCCCGGCGCCCAGGGTCGGCAGCGCGAACGCCCCGGCGACCGCGACCACGACCAGGCCGGCCGCGCCCGCCGAGGCGAACCCGGCCCGGCGACGCCGCTGCGCCCGCCGGCCCGCCGCGACGATGTCGTCGGCGGTACGGGTCATCGGTGGCTCCTGACCGGTCACCGCGTCCACGAATTCATGCAACTGCACTGGTCCACTCCTCGATCGAATTCCCGGTGAGATTGATGCGTTCGGCGGCGAGCGACTCGCGCAGCTTCGCCAGGCCACGGGAGACCTGGCTCTTGGCGGTGCCCACGGTGCAGTCGAGGACGCCGGCCGTGTCCTCCAGGCTCAGGCCCAGGTAGTGCCGGAGCACGACGGCGGCCCGCTGCCGGGCCGGTACGGCGTCGAGCGCGGCCCGCAGGCGCATCCGCTCGTCGGTCGCGTCGGCCGGGTCCCGCAGCGCGACGTCCGGCATGGCGTCACCGGACGACCGCTCCCGCCGCCACGGCCGCCGGGTCTCGTCGACCGCCGCCCGGTAGACCATGGTCTTGACGTAGAGATCGGGCCGCTCCAGCTTCCGCCAGCGGGGATAGAGCTTGACCAGGGCGTTGGCCACGGCGTCCTCAGCCGCGTGCCAGTCACCGCAGGTCATGTACGCCAGCTTGCGCAGCGACGCCATCTGGGACGTCACGAACTCGCGGAACGCCTGTTCGTCTTCGGCTCTCACGTCGACTGCCTCCTTGTGCCGGAGGTAGAACGGGACCACCGGCCCGGGGAGTTGCACGGCCCGGTCAAGTAGTTGCCGGATCACGCTGCGCAACGACGTCCGTCGACGTCCCGGCCGGGTAGGGCCAGGCATACCCGCAACGCTACGACCAGTGGGCTGGGCCGGGAGGCGTCGCCCTGACAGGGTTCGACCATGACCCCGGACGTACCCCTGCACCTGGCGGCGGCGCTGCGCCGACGCGACCACCTGCTCTCCCCGTGGCCGTGGCGGGCGCTGGCCTACCTCGCCACCACCCTGCCGGTCGCCGGCCCCCTGTCGATCGGGCTGCTCGTCGTCGGTGCGCCCCTGGTGGCCGTCCTCAACACGGTGCGGCAGGACCGCCCGGTCGAGCTGCCCATCGTCGTGTTCCTCACCGTCGTCGCCCTGCTGGTGCTCGCGTCGGCCCCGGTCGTCAGCATCGCGGTGGCCGCGGTCGAGCGGTGGCGGCTGCGCCTGGTCGACCCGCGACCGCTGCACCGACCCCGGTTCACGGGTCTGGTGGCCCGCTACACCAGCGCCGCGGCCTGGCGGGAGGTCGGCCACACCTTCCTGCTGGGCGGGCTCGTGCCGCTGGCGTACTGGCTGCTGTTCATGCTCGTGCTGCTCGACGGGACGTTGATCGTCAGCCCCTGGCTGGCCAGCGGCAACGACCCGGTCATCGTGGTCTGGACCACGATCGACACCCCCCGCCAGGCGATCCCGTACGCGGCCGTGGGCGTGCTGTGTGTCCCGGCGCTGGTGTACCTGGCCGTCCTGCTCGCCGCCGGCCAGGCGACGGCGGCCCGTTGGCTGCTCGACGGGTCCGCCGACACCACGGCGCTGCGGGAGGTCACCCGCTCCCGGGCCCGGCTGGTCGACGCGTACGAGGCCGAACGTCGCCGCATCGAGCGGGACGTGCACGACGGCGCGCAGCCCCGGCTGACCAGCCTCACCCTCCAGCTCGGCCTGGCCCGGCTGGACGTGCCCGACGACTCCCCCGCCGCCCGACCGTTGGCCGTCGCGCACGAGCAGGCCAAGGGGCTGATGGTCACTCTGCGGCAGATCGTGCAGGGCATCCGCCCGCAGCACCTCACCGAACTCGGCCTGGCCGGCGCCGTCCGGGAACTGTCCGGGGCGGCCACCATCCCGGTTTACGTCCACGCCGACCTCGGGCAGCCGCTGCCGGAGGTGGTCGAGACCACCGCCTACTTCGTGGTGTCCGAGTCCCTGGGCAACGTGGCCCGGCACGCCCACGCGGGCCGGGCCGAGGTGCGACTGACCCGGTCCGCCGGCGGTCTCGTCGTCGAGATCGAGGACGACGGGTGCGGCGACGCCGACCCGGCCCGGGGCAGCGGACTGACCGGGCTCGCCGACCGGGTCGCCGCCGTCGACGGCCGGTTGCTGCTGTCCAGCCCGCCCGGCGGGCCCACCCTGGTGCGGGTGGAGCTGCCGTGTCCCCGGTGACCCGGGTCGTGCTCGCCGAGGACGAGGTGCTGCTGCGGGAGGGCATGATCGGCCTGCTGACCCGGTTCGACTTCGCGGTGGTCGCCGCCGTCGGCTCCGCCCCGGAGCTGCTGGAGGCGGTCGACGCGCACGAACCGGACCTGGTGGTGACCGACATCCGGATGCCGCCGCAGCACCGCGACGACGGGCTGCGGGCCGCCGTCACCGCCCGCGCCGCCCGCCCGCACCTCGCGGTGGTGGTCCTCAGCCAGCACGTGCAGGCCGGGTACGCCGCGGCGCTGCTCGACAGCGGGGACCGCCGTCGGGTCGGATACCTGCTCAAGGACCGGGTCGCCGACGTCGCCGAGTTCGCCGCGACCCTGCGGCGGGTCACCGACGGCGGCACGGCCATCGACCCCGACGTGGTGCGGCATCTGCTGCACCGCCCCCGCGACCCGCTCGCCGCCCTGTCCTCCCGGGAGCGGGAGGTGTTGGTGCTGCTGGCCGAGGGGCACTCCAACGCGGCGATCGCGGCCCGGCTGCACGTCACCGAGGCGGCGATCGGCAAGCACGTCGGCAACATCCTGGCCAAGCTCGACCTGCCGCCCAGCGACGACACCAACCGCCGGGTGCTCGCCGTCCTCACCTACCTGCGGACCGGCCCCGCCCGGTAGGTGCTGCGGGGGTCGGGCGTCGCCGTCACCGGGTCACCGCCGGCACCGGCAGGTCCACCACCCGGGTCGCCCAGCGGGCCAGCAGCGCCGGATCGTGGGTGATCAAGAGCACGCCCGCGCGGTGCCGGCGCTGGTAGTCGGTGACGACGGCGGCGACGTGGGCCTGGGTGGAGGCGTCGAGCATGGCGGTGGCCTCGTCGCAGAGCAGGTGGTCGGGGCGGTGCACGAGGGCGCGGGCCAGGCAGGCGCGTTGCAACTGCCCGTCGCTGACCGCGTGCGGACGCCGGGTGAGCAGGTCGGGGGTGAGCCCGACCAGGTCGGCCAGCTCGGCCGTGCGGGCGGTCACCTGCCCGGCCGGCGTCCCGGTGGCACGCAGCGGTTCGGCGATCAGGTCGGCCAGGCTCAACCGGGGGTCGCTCGCGGCGCGGGGGCTCTGGAACAGGATCGCCACCCGGGTCCGTACGGCGGCGGGCAGCCGGTGCCGGACCCCGGCGACGGGTTCGCCGTCGAGGGTGATCCGGCCGCCGTCCGGGGCGTGCAGGAAGGCCAGCACCCGGGCGAGGGTGGACTTGCCGCTGCCGGAGGGGCCGCGCAGGCCGACCGTCTCACCGGGAGCGACGTGCAGGTCGACGCGGTCGAGGACGCGCTGCCGGCCGTAGTGGACGGTGACCTGGTGCGCGGCGAGCCCGGCGGACGGGCCGGGCGCGCTGGCGGCAGTGGTCGTCATGCCGGTGCTCCGGGGGTGAGCGGGTGGTGGCAGGCGACCTGCCCGCTGCCGTCGGCCGTCGGGCGGGGCGGGGTGCGGCAGGTGTCGGTGGCCCGGGGGCAGCGCGGGGCGAACGCGCAGCCCTCGGGCAGGTCGGTGAGCATCGGCGGGTGACCGGGCACTGGGGTGAACGCCCGCTCGGGCAGGGCGTCGAGCAGCCCGGCGGTGTACGGGTGGGCGGGCCTGTCGAACAGGTCCGGGGTGGGCCGGTGTTCGACGACGCGACTGGCGTACATGACGGCCACGGTGTCGGCGACCCGGCGGGCGGCGGCGAGGTCGTGGGTGATGAGCAGGACGGCGGCCCCGGCGTCGCAGCGGCGGCGCAGCAGGTCCAGGGTGTGCTCCACCAGCGGCCGGTCGAGGCCGCTGGTGGGTTCGTCGGCGAGCAGCAGCGACGGGTCGGGGGCCAGCGCCAGGGCGGTGGCCAGCCGCTGGGCCATCCCGCCGGACAGCTCGTGCGGGTACCTGTCGAGGTCGGCGGGGTGCAGGCCGACGTCGACGGCGGCCCGCCCGGCGGCGTCGGCGACGTCGGGGCGGGGGTGTCCGTGGGCGCGCAGGGTCTCCTCCAGCAGCCGCCGGCCGGTGCGCACCGGGGTGAGGGCGGTGGCCGGGCTCTGCGGGACGAGGCCGACGACCCGCCCCCGGACGTGCCGGGCGAGGTGCCGTTCGCCCGCCGCGACCAGGTCGACCGGGGTGCCGTCCGCCGGGTGCAGGTGGGCGTGCCCGGTGACGGTGGCGTTGCGGGGCAGCAGGCCGAGCAGGGCGTGCGCGAGGACGGACTTGCCGCAGCCCGACTCGCCGACCACGGCCAGCAGCTCGCCGGGGTGCAGGTCGAGGCGCAGGTCGGTGACGGCGTGCACGACGGCGTCGGGGAGCCGGAACCGGACGGTCAGCCCGTCGACGGTCAGCAGCGCCGGCCGGCGGTCGGCGGCGGTGGGCACGGTGCTGGGGGCGCTCGTGGTCACAGCTGCAACTCCGCCCGTACGCGGGGGTCGAGGCGGTCCCGCCAGCGGCCGGTGAGCACGGCCAGGGCGAGGGTGACGGCGACCAGGGCCAGCCCGGGGACGATGCTGGCCCACCACGCGCCGGTGAGCAGGGAACGCTGGCCGTCGTTGATCATGTTGCCGATGGAGGCGAGGTGCGGCGGCAGACCCAGGCCGAGGAAGGACAGCGCGGTCTCGTGCCAGACGGCGTGCGGCACCATCAGCGTGGTCGCCAGCGCGAGCCGGGGCAGCACGTGCGGCAGCAGGTGCCGGGTGAGCACCCGGGCCCGGCCCGCCCCGCCGGAGATCGCGGCGTCGACGAACGGCCGGGACCGCAGGCTGAGCAGTTCGGAGCGGACGATCCGGGCGGTGGACAGCCAGTGCGTCAACGCGACGGAGGCGACGACCGCGCCGAGGCTCGGCCGCAGCATCGCCACGATGAAGATGCCCAGCAGCAGGTGCGGCAGGGCGGCGACGGTGTCGACGACCCGCATCAGCACCCGGTCGACCCGCCCGCCGACGCTGCCGGCGACCGCGCCGACGAGACCACCGATGACGGTGGCGACCAGCGCGGCGACCACCCCGACGAGCAGCGAGACGCGCAGCCCGTAGAGGCTGCGCAGCGCCACGTCCCGACCCAGGTCGTCGGTGCCGGCCAGGTGCTCGGGCGAGGGCGCGAGCCGGGTCCGGGCGAGGTCGACCGCGCTCTGGTCCAGCGGCCACAGCAGGGGCGCGAGCAGGCAGGCGACGACCGCGACGACGAGCACGGCGGCGGCCACCCCCGCGCCGGGCCGACCGCCCCGCAGCAGGGGGGCCGGCCGGCGCGGCGGCAGGCGTCGGGCGGGCGGGGCGGCCGGCGGTGGGGCGAGGTCAGTCATCGAGGCGTACCCGGGGGTCGGCGGCGGCGTAGCCGAGGTCGGTGGCCAGGTTCGCGGCCAGCACCACGACGGTGGTGGCCAGGGTGGTGGCGGCCAGCAGCGGGAAGTCGGCGCCCAACGCCGCCTCGACGGTGACCGCACCGAGGCCCGGCAGCGAGAAGACGGTCTCCACCAGCACCGCGCCGCCGACGAGTTCGGGCAGGTGGGTGCCGACCAGGGTGAGGAAGGGCAGCAGCGCGGTCCGCAGCGCGTGGCCGAACAGGACGGTACGGCCGGGCAGCCCCCGGGCGCGGGCGGCCAGCACGTGGTCGTCGCGCAGGCTCTCGGCGACGGCGTCCCGGACGAACAGCACGAACCACGGGGCCTGGGAGATCGCCAGCACGGTCACCGGCAGCACCAGGTGCCGGGCCACGTCGGCCGGGTCGGTGCCGGTCGCGGTGATGTCGGTGAGCCCACCGGCGGGCAGCCAGCCCAGGGTGAGGGCGAACACGGCGATCGCGGCCAACCCGATCCAGAACACCGGCATCGACTGCACGGCGTACGCGACGGACCGCAGGGCGCGGTCGAAGACGCCACCGCGCCGGTACGCGGCCAGGGTGCCCAGCAGCACGCTGGCCACCAGGACGAGGGCGAGGGCCAGTCCGACGAGCAGCAGGGTCCAGCCGGCGCGGGCGGCCAGCACGGAGGTGACGGGTTCGTGGCGGCTGGTGGACCAGCCGAGGTCGCCGCGCAGCAGGTTGCCCACCCAGCGGGCGTACTGCACCGGCAGCGGGTCGTCGACGCCCCAGTTCGCGCGGAGCTGCGCGAGGTTCTCCTCGGTGGTGGTGAAGGCCGCCGCGCCCGCGTACTGCTGCGCCGGGTCGATCGGGGAGGCCGCGCCGAGGGCGAACATGCCCATGCTGGTCGCGGCGAGCACCGGTACGGCGACCAGCAGCCGGCGGCGGATCATGACCCCGGCCCCGGCCAGCCGCCGACGGCGCACCGGCGGTGGGGCTGGCGTCGTCACGACGTCTTCTCCCAGGTGTGCACGTTCCACCAGAGGCTGTTGGCGACGTCGTGCTCGTGCGGCTCGACCCGGGGCGTCACCCCGGTCACGGTGTCGCGCACCACGTAGGTGTGTTGCAGGTAGGTGAGGAACACCCACGGCACGTCGGCGGCGAGCTGCTTCTGGAAGGTGGCGTACGCGGCCCGTCGGGCGGCCGGGTCGGTGGTGTCCCGGCCGGCCTGCAGGGCGGCGTCGACGGTGGCGGACCGGTAGGAGCCGGGGTTGAAGAAGCCCTGCCCGGCGAAGGCGGAACCGAACAGCTTGAACGAGACGAAATCCGGGTCGTACGGGGTGCCGTACCCCATGACCAGCGCGTCGGTCCTCATCCGGGGGGTGATCGCGTCCCAGGTGAGACCCTGCGGGGTGACCGCGACACCGATCTTCCTGGCGTCGGCGGTGAACGCCAGGGCCAGTTCCTTGCGCAGGCTGTCGGTGGCCGGGTACATCAGGGTGAACGCGGCCTGCCGCCCGTCCCTGGCGCGGATGCCGTCCGGGCCGGGCGTCCAGCCGGCGGCGTCGAGGATCGCGGCGGCGGCGGCCCGGTCGGCGGTGGGCCGCCCGGTGACCGACGGCTCGGCGAACTCGGAGGTGGGCGGCACCGGGCCGAACGCCGGCTCCCCCGCCCCGCCGAGCACCCCGCTCACCATGGCCTGCCGGTCCACCGCCGCGTGCAACGCCCGGCGGACCGCCGGGTCGCCCAGGACGGGGTTGCCCATGGGCAGCATCACGCCCCGGTAGTCGGCGGTGGGGACCTTGCGCACCTGCTGACCGGCCTGGCCGTCGAATCCGGTCGCCAGCTTCGGCGGCAGCTCGGCCGCGTCGAACTCGCCGGCCCGCATCCGCTGCGCGCGGACGTTGTCGTCGGCGACGAACGCCACCACCACGCCCGGGTTCGCCGGTTTGCCACCCCAGTACCGCTCGTTCGCCGCCAGCACCAGCCGGTCCCCCGGCGTCCACGACGTCATCCGGTACGGGCCGGTGCCGATCGGCCTGCGGTTGAACTCCGCCTTGTTGACGTCCTGCCCCTCGAACGCCTTCGCCGGCACGATGCCCAGCGCCAGCCGCTGCACGAACGGCGCGTACGGGTGTTTCAGGGTGAACACCACGGTGGTGGGGTCGGGGGCGGTGACGGAGGCGAGCATGTCGAGGTCCGAGCGGAGCGTCGAGTCGACCTTCGGGTCCAGCACCGCCTGGTAGGTGAAGACGACGTCGCCGGCGGTGAGCGGGCTGCCGTCGTGGAACAGCACCCCGTCGCGCAGGGTCGCGGTGACCGTCCGGCCGTCCGCCGAGACCGTCGGCATTTCCCGGGCCAGGGCCGGCACGAGCTGGTTGCGGGCGTCCCGGGCGACCAGCCCGTCGAAGATCAGCGACGCGCCGTCGGGGCCGTAGTTGAGCACCGGGTTGAGGGTGTCGGGCTCACCCGCCGTGGCCACCACGACGGGGCCGTTCCCGGTGCGGCCGGTCGACGACGGCGTCGGGGACGCGCAGCCGGCGACGACGAGCAGGACGATGCCGAGCAACGCCGGCAGGCGTACGGACCGGGACGTGACGTGCTCCGGGGAGATTCCGTCCGTGCGTTCGGGCCCCACCGGCAGCTCCCTCGGGTCGTGGATCGACACAGGGGCGGGCACTCGGGCCAGATCGGATCATCGCAGGCCCGGGTACCCGCCACTGCTGCCACTATCGCGTAATTGCCAGTCTATGGCAATAAGCCCCGCCGCGCGGCACGCCCGCCACACCGACCGGCCCGGAACGGACGGCGGGCCCGGAGCCGGGTGGCTCCGGGCCCTGAGGGCGTCCGTGGTCAGGAGATGGCGCAGGTGATGTTGCCGGGCGGCGGGGTGCCGTTGCCGGTGGCGGTGAACCCGAAGGTGGTCGAGCCGTTGGGCGCCAGCGCGCCGTTGTAGGCGGCGTTGCGGACGGTGACGTTGCCGGTGGTGCCGGTGTTGACGCCGTTCCAGACGCTGCTGATCGCCTGGCCGCTGCCGAAGCTCAGGCCCACGGCCCAGCCGGTGATCGCACCGGAGCTGGTGTTGGCCACGGTGACCTCACCCTGGAAACCGCCGGGCCAGCTGTTGACCGCCTTGTAGGTGGCGGTGCAGCCGCCGGGCCCGCTGGTGGGCGGAGGAGTGGTCGGCGGAGGAGTGGTCGGCGGGGCGGTGGTGGGCGGCGGGGTCGTCGGCGGAGCGGTGGTCGGCGGGGGCGTGGTCGGCGGCGTGGTGGACTGGAACTGGCTGAAGAAGCGCCAGATCTCCCCCGAGGTCCAGGTCCGCGAGTCGTTGGGGGTGCCCGACCCGTCGACCGGGCTGGGGGTGTGGTCACCGTCGAACGCGGCCCACTGCACCGGGAAGCCGGAACGGCAGCCCGAGTAGACGGTCGTGATGTGGGTGAAGGTGTTCAGGCCCGGCTCGCGCGGGCTCTGCGCGGTGCACCCGTTGTTCCGGACGAACGTGTCGCGCAGCGACCGGCCCATCGAGATGTTCAGCACGCTGTCGTGGGTGCCGTGGATGCCGAAGTACGGCACCGGCTGGGTGCCGCCGTTGCAGCCACTGAGCTGGGCGCCGGACAGCACGGCGACCGCGCGCACGACGGTGGGCCGGGCGCAGGCCACCGCGTAGCTCATCGCGCCGCCGTAGCTCCAACCCAGCACGAACCGCTGGGTGGTGTCCACGCACAGGTCGTTCTCGACCTGCCGGAGGATGTCGTCGAAGAGGGTCAGGTCCCGGCCGTTGGTGTTGGCCCAGCCGGCGTCGATGCCCTGCGGGGCGACGAAGATCGTGCTGTTGTTGGACAGCGGCAGCAGGCCGTAGTAGCCGGCCGAGGAGACGTTCTGCGCCGAGCCGTTCAACCAGTGGAAGCCGACGACCAGCCGGTACTGGCGGTTGCGGTCGTAGCCGTCCGGAATCCGCAGGATGTAGCTGCGGTTCTGCCCGCTGCTGGTGATCGTGCGCGTCCCGTTGCTCAACGTGGGGGCCTTGCCGCAGCCCGCCGTCGCCGCGAGGGTGCCGTTCGTGGCCGCCTCCGCCGTCGCGGAGAGGCCGCCGTTCAGCGCGCCGCCGACGGTCGCCGCGAGCAGGACGGCCGCGGCGGCGATGGTCGGGAGTAGGTGTCTGTGTCTGACCATTGCTTGGCTCCTTGCCATGGGTCTGGTGTCCCGGTGGTGATACGCGGAGTCGACCCGGCGATGGCCGGCGGGGACGGCAGGATGCGGTGGACACCCGCACCCCGTCTCCTCGCCCGGGCGGGGCGACTCGGGTGGGCGGACGCGCCCGTTCGGCGCGGACGGCACGACGGCTCGGTGCAGCGGCCCGGATCTGGTCGTCGACCGGCAGGGCGGCGCGAGGGGATGCCCTCGTGTGCCGCTGCCAACGGACTCCGACGACGGGGAGCGTGCCCTTCGCTCCCGGCCGAAAGATAGCAGGTTATCGATAACATGCTCAACCGGACGGGCAGCGTCGACTGCGGGCACATCCTCGACCGACCCGCCGACGGCAGGGGCTGACCTGCGCCGGGACGGGCCGACCGACCCCGGGACCGGCAGCCGTGGTCGAAACTATCGGAGGCACCGGCTCGTAACTTTCTGGAGCCGGCCGGTCGACGGATGTGACCGTTAACGGCAGCGGACAGCCGGGCGCGGGCGACCCGGCCGTCCACTGCGGCACCCGCCCGGTCGGGAGGGACGCCCGACCGGGCGGCGGGTCCGGACCGGTGGCCGGACCCCGCCGCACCGGACCCGCCGCCGGCCCGGCTCAGATGCTGGCGAGCGCCTCGGTCGGCGGCAGGGCGGCGGCCCGCATCGACGGGTAGACGCCGGCCACCACGCCCACCACCGCCGCGCCGCCCAGCCCGGCCAGCGTCGAGGCGAGCGGGATCACCACCGGCCACTGGTGGTACGCGGCGTAGCCGGCGGTGACGGCCAGCCCGAGCAGCGTCCCGACGACCCCGCCCAGCGATGCCAGTGCCACCGACTCGGTGAGGAACTGGCCGCGGATCTGCCCACGGTGGGCACCGAGCGCGCGTCGCAGACCGATCTCGGCCCGCCGTTCCAGCACCGAGATGACCATCGTGTTGGCCACCCCGATCCCACCCACCAGCAGCGCCACCGCCGCCAGGGCCAGGAACAGCGACGAGAAGGCGTTCTCGGTGGCGCGCTTCGCGGCCAGCGCGTCGGAGGGGCGGCTGACCAGCACGTCGGCCGGGCTCTGCGGGTTGACCGTCTCGGGCAGCACCGCCCGGACCTGCTCCACCGCCGGCTCCAGCGACCGGACGTAGAGCACCGTGGGATGCCCGTCGAAGCCCAGCTCGGACTGTGCGGCCGGCCAACCGACCAGCACCGAGCGGTCGATGTCCGGCAGCAGCGGGACGGTGGCCAGGATGCCGACCACGGTGAACCACCGGTCGCCGATCATCACCTGCTGGCCGGGTCCGCCCCCCGCGGGCACGTCGCGCACGCCCAGCCGGGCCGCCGCGACCGCGCCGAGCACCACGGTGGGGAAACGCGCCGTCGCCGAGGTGAGCCAGCTTCCGTGCTGGACCCGGGCGTTGATGATCGGGAGCAGGTCGAGCTGGCTGGCCAGCACCGTCAGACCGGAGCCGTCGACGGGGTCGGTACGGTCGGAGCGGCGGACCAGCCGGTGGGTGTTGGCGACCGCGCTGACGCCGGTCACCGGCCCCACCCGCCGGACCATGGCGGTCGACTCCTTCGGCAGCAGCGCCGGTGGGTCCTGGTCGGGCAGCGCCCGCACCTCCAGCATGTTCGTGCCGAGCGCGGACAGTTCCCGCATCAGCTGGGCCTGGCTGGAGGCCGGGATGCCGGTGACCACGATCATCGTGGCGATTCCGATGGCGATGCCGAGCGCCGACAGCGCGGCCCGGGTGCGCCGGGTACGGATACCGAGCAGCCCCAGCCCGAGCAGGTCGGTCACGGCCAGCCGGACCGGCCTGGCGGCCTCGCGGGCCGTACCCGGATGCGCCCGGTGCGGCGTACCCCCGGTGGTGGGTGTGCTCATCGGGGCGTCACCACCCGGCCGGAGTCGGCGACCAGGTGGCCGTCGCGCAGCTCCACCCGGCGGGGCAGGCGGGCGGCGATGTCCCGGTCGTGGGTGATCACGGCGATGGTGGTGCCCTCGGCGTGCAGCCGGTACAGCAGCTCCAGGACGGCCCGGCCGGTACGGGTGTCCAGCGCGCCGGTGGGTTCGTCGGCGAGCAGCAGCGCGGGCTGGTGGACCAGGGCGCGGGCGATCGCCACCCGCTGCCGTTCCCCGCCGGAGAGCTGGTGCGGCAGGTGGGTGACGCGGTGCGCCAGTCCGACCCGGTCCAGCGCGGCGAGGGCCAGTGGCCGGCGGTCCCGGCGGGGCACCCCGGCGTAGAGCAGACCGGTGGCGACGTTCTCGGCGGCGGTGAGCCCGGCGGCGAGGTGGAACTGTTGGAAGACGAAGCCCAGCCAGCGCCCGCGCAGCGCGGACAACTGCCGGTCGGAGAGCCCGGCGACGTCGAGGCCACCGAGGTGCACCGTGCCGGAGGTCGGCCGGTCCAGCGTGCCCATGATGTGCAGCAGCGTCGACTTGCCGGAGCCGGACGGGCCGACGATGGCCAGCATCTCGCCCCCGGTGATGTCGAGCGAGACGCCGGCGAGGGCGGTGACCCCACCCGGGTAGCGCATGGCGGCGTCGCGTACGGCCAGCACGGTCACGAGGCGGTCACCACCGCGAGGTCCTCGGTGATCCCGTCGCCGGAGACCTCCACCATGCCCTTGGCGAACATGCCGGTGGTGACGGCGACGAACCGTCCACCGTCTGCCAGTTGCAGCGCGTAGCCGCCCTCGCTGAGCGCCACCAGCGCGCCGACGGGTACGGCGAGGACGCCCTCCCGGGTCTCGCCGGCCAGGTCGACCTGCACGTCGGCGGCGTCGATCCCGGTCGGGTCGTCGTCCACGGTCACCGTGACGGCCCGCTTCGGCGTGCCGGTCGGGCCGGCGTTGTCGTCCTGGGTGACGGCGGTGGCGACCGCCGAGACGGTGCCGTCGACGGTCTTGTCGCCCGGCAGCGTCACCGTCACCCGGTCGCCCCGCTGGATGGTGCCGGCCTCGGCCGCCTCGGCCTGGACGGTGATCACCTTCGCGGTCGGCGTGACGGTCAACAACGGCGTCTCGGCGGGGTCCCCGCGCAGCGCGGTGACGGCGTCGACCCGGACCGCGCCGGGCAGCACCGCCACGTCGCCGACGGCGATCCGGCCGGTCACCGGCAGTTCGGCGTCCTGCTGCCAGCGCTTGATGGCCCGCATCAGCGAGCCGGTCAGCACCCCCTCGCCCTTGCGGACGACGACCCGGGCCGGGGCGGCGGCCGTCGGCGTGGGTGCCGCCGCGCCCTGCCCGGAGGTGCCCCTGTCCTGCTCCGGTGCCGTCTGCTGACCGGTGGGCGGGACGGAGGTGGCGGGCTTCACCGGTCGGGAGACCTTCTCCCCCGGTACGGGCTGGTAGCCGATCTCGTACCCCAACGCCTTGAGGTTGGTGGCGACGACCCGCACGTCGCGGCCGACCGTGCCGGGTTCGGCCAGGTCGCGGTAGAGCGGCAGGCCGCCGTAGAACAGCGGCACCGGCCGGTCGTCGATCCGGTAGAGCTGCTTGCCCCGGGTGACCGTCGCGCCGGCCGCCGGCAGCCAGGTGACCGTCCCGCTGCGGCCGCCCTTCACCGGCTCCGCCCGCCCGTACCCGAGGGTGCCGGTCAGCGACACGGTGGTGGCGAGGTCGGTCCGTACGACGGTGGTGGTCTGCACCGGGACCGGCGGGTCCCCGCCGGCCGTGGCCGGAGCACGGTGGACGGACCAGACGACGCCGCTGGCGACGACCGCCACCACCAGGGTCAGCACGGCCGGGACGACGACGCGTCGGCCGGTACGGCGCGGTGGGCTCTGCGCTGGTGACTGTTCTGTTGACACACCGCGAGCATGGCGACGGTTCTTCAGAAACCTGTCAGGTCCGCCGAATCCACACGGGTTCCTGACATCACGCCCCGACCGTGGGCAGCATGTCGCACACGTTCCTCACCCCGGCCCGTCGCTTCGCCCTACCGGCACTGGTGGTCGGTTGCCTGCTCGCCGGTTGTTCCGCCGCCCCGACCGACGACCGGGTCGACGGCTCACGGGTGGCCTCGGTGCAGAGCCCCACCACAAGCGCCACCGGTCGCGCCGACGTCGAGGACCGGCGTCCGCTGATCCCCCTCGACGCCACCAACGACGAGATCGAGGCCCTGCGGGCGGTCTGGGGACGGTGTGTGGCGAAGGAGGGCGGCCCCGGCTACGAGGACGGCCGCAGCGTGATCTGGAGGGAGAGCCAGAACGACCCGAAGGCGAAGCGGGTCCGGGCGGCGTGCCGGTCGACGGAGCCGGAGTTCTTCGAGGAGCGCCAGAAGCGTACGGACAACGCGGCGTTCCGGGACAACCAGCGCGAGTGGTACCAGTGCGCCAAGAAGGCCGGTTACCGGTTGACCACGCCCGACGAGGACGGCGAGTTCGGGATCACCGAGGTCGGCCCGAACGGTGACTTCCAGTCGCCCAAGATGACGGCGTGCCGGCGGGAGGCGTTCAGCCACTGACCGGGCACCGGGCGACCCACCAGCCAAATATCAACCGTTCGTCTGGTAATTACCAGTCCGTTCGGGTAGCGTCGCATCCAACAGATGGATGACATGACGCGGTGACCGTGCCCGTGATCGTGACCCTGCGACAGCGCGCAGCCCGTCCGCGTGCTCCGGCGTCAGCCGATGTGTCGCCTCCGATCAGCGGGCACCTGCGGAAGGTCCAGCATGCTCAGCACCTCCGAACCGGTCCTCGACCCGAACGGCACCACCGCCGACGAGCTGGTGGCCGCGATGGCGGCCCTGCCGGCCGACGATCCGCGTCGGCCGGCCCTGCGGGAACGCGCCATCGAGGCGTGGCTGCCGCTCGCCCGGCACCTGGCCCGCCGCTACGCCGGGCGCGGCGTCCAGGACGACGACCTCATCCAGACCGCGGCGGTCGGGCTGATCAAGGCGGTCGACCACTTCGACCCGGCCCGGGGCGTCGCCTTCACCGGGTACGCCATCCCCACCGTCATCGGCGAGATCAAGCGGTACTTCCGGGACCGCACCTGGTCGGTGCGGGTCCCCCGCCGGCTCCAGGAGCTGCGCCTGGCGATCAGCGAGGCGAACGGCACCCTCGCCCACACGCTGGGCCGGTCGCCGACCGTCGCCGACATCGCCGGCTACCTCGACCTGTCCGAGGAGACCGTCCTGGAGGGTCTGGAGGGGGCCCGCGCCTACCGGGCGACCTCGCTGTCCACCCCCATCGGCACCGACGGCGGCATGGAACTCGCCGACACCCTCGGCGCCGAGGACCACGACCTCGAACTCGTCGAGATCCACGTCGCCCTCGGCCCCGCCCTCGCCGCCCTGCCGGAACGCGAACGCCTGATCCTGACCCTGCGGTTCCACGGCAACCTGACCCAGTCGGAGATCGCCGACCGGGTCGGCATCTCCCAGATGCACGTCTCCCGGCTGATCAGCCGGGCGCTGGCCACGCTGCGCGGCCGGCTCGCCGACGGGTGAGTACGGCGGGCGGCCACGGGTAATCCGCGCCCATGGCGCGCTACACGAAACCCGAGCTGCGCGAGCAGCTCAAGGAGGAGATCCGGGCCGGCGACCGGGGTGGGCGACCGGGGCAGTGGTCGGCGCGCAAGTCGCAACTGCTGACCCGCGAGTACCAGCAGCGCGGCGGCGGCTACCAGGGCCCGCGGGACGAGCGGCAGCAGTCCCTGCGTCGCTGGGGCGACCAGAAGTGGCGGACCAGGCAGGGCACCACCCGGGCCCGGCACGACGGCGAAACCGACAGGTACCTGCCCGACAAGGCATGGAAGCAGCTCTCCCCGCAGCAGCAGCGGGCCACCGACGCGCGCAAGCGCCGGGCGTCGGCCTCCGGCCGGCAGTACGTGGCCAACACCGGCCCGGCCAGACGCGCACGTCGCAACGTCACCTCGGGTGGTTCGCTGACCGAGCTGACCGTGGCCGAGGCGACGAAGCACGTCCGCGACCTCGACACCGCACAGCTGCGGGCCGCCCTGCGGGCCGAACGCCGGGGCAGGGGCCGTAGGACGCTGATCAGTCGGCTGGAGTCCGCGCTGGCCCGCCGCTGACCGGACCATCCGGCCGCGGCCGTCGGGTCACCGCCCGTACGGCGGCCCGGGGCGGGACCGCTACCGCCCGGTCGCCGGGCCGGTCGCCCGTGAGGCGGCCGGCACCGGGAGTGCATATGCTCCACAGATGGAGGACAGCGAGCAGATCGTGCTGGCCGAGATGCTGCAGTCGGCCGAGGACGCCGCGCCGGTCGAGGCGGTCGAGGCGGTGACCGGGGCGATCGCCACGGCGCTGGACGCGCTCGGTGTCTCCCTGCTGATCGCCGACCTCAGCGGCCGGGCCCTGGTCCGGCTCACCCATCAGCCGGGCGTCGCCGGGCCGGGTCGCCGCCAGGGTGAGGAACTCGCCGAGGTGCTGCCCCTCGACGGCGGCCCCTACGAGCAGGCGGTCCGTCACCAGGTCCCCCGGGTGCTTCCCGGCGACGGACGGTGGACACTGCTCGCCCCGGTCACCGAGCGTGGTGAGGCCATCGGCCTGCTGGAGATCGACCTGCCCGACGAGCCGGACGCCGAGGTGATCGAGCGGGTCGCCCGTACGGCGCACGCGCTGGCGTTCGTGGTGATCGCCAACCGGCGGCACACCGACCTGTTCGAGTGGGGGCAGCGCAGCACCCCGTTCACCCTCTCCGCCGAGATCCAGCGTCGGCTGCTGCCCGCCTCGTTCACCTGCGAGGCCGGGGCGTTCGCCCTCTCCGGCTGGTTGGAGCCGGCGGCGAGCGTCGGCGGGGACACCTTCGACTACAGCGTGGCCCGGGACGCGCTGCACCTCAGCGTCACCGACGCGATGGGCCACGGGGTCGCCAGCGCGTTGACCGCCACCCTCGGGGTGGGCAGCCTGCGCAACACCCGCCGCCGGGGGATGGGCCTCACCGGGCAGGCCGAGGAGGCCAACCGCGCCATCGCCGCGCACGCCAACGTCCGTGGCGCGTACGTGACGGCGGTGCTGGGCCGGATCGACCTGCCCACCGGGCGCTGCGAACTGCTCAACGCCGGGCACGTCCCGCCGATGCTGGTCCGCGACGGCCGGACCACGATGCTGGAGCTGCCCGGCAACTTTCCGCTGGGCATGTTCCCCGAGGCGGGGTTCCGCAGCGGGGAGGTCGTCCTGCGGCCCGGCGACCGGCTGGTCGTGGTCACCGACGGGATGCGCGAACGCAACGCCGCCGATCTCGACCTGCCCGCCGCCCTGCACGACATCGCGTCGTTGCACCCCCGCGAGGCGGTCCGGGCGCTGTCGGACGCGGCGCTGGCCACCGCCGGCCCCGAACTGGCCGACGACGCCACCCTGATGATCATCGACTGGTACGGCGACCACGGGCCGCGCCGCAGCACCGCCGGCGCGGACACCGACCGGGCCAGCGCCCCGTCCGGCTGAGGACGCTCACGCCACCGGGGCCGCCGCCTCGGCGTCGCGCACCGTGTCGAAGATGGCGATGACCTGGTCGACCGAGGTGATCGACAGCACGGTGCGGACCGACCTGCGCACCCCGGCCAGCCCCAGCCAGCCGTCGCGTTCCCGCAGCTCACGATAGGCGACCACCAGCGCGCCGAGGCCGCTGGAGTCCATGAACCCGACGCCTGTCAGGTCGACCACCACCACCCGGGTGCCACCCTCGACCACCTCGCGTAACCGTTCGCGCAACCGGGGCGTGGTGCTCATGTCGAGGTCACCGGCGACTTCGACCACCGTGCCGGCCCCCTCCCGGCGGGTCGACAGCGTGAATTCCACCTGAACCCCCTTCGTCGAGGCGTACCGGACATCCGGTGACGCGGTACCTCGTACCCACGGTGCCAGAAACCGAACATGAGCGCTCGGAGACGTCCGCCGGGTACGGGTACGTCCCGGCGGCAGCCGGCGACTCGACGAGTGGCGTAAGGACCGGGGCAGCGGCTCCTACGACTGTCGTGACCTGCGTGAGCACCCGGGAGCAATTGCGTACGGCTTGCCGCGCAAACGCGTACATAGCTCACATGGACATCTTGACCAGCACCGCACGGTCGGTACGGTCCTTACTCACGCGACGCGTTTCTCCCGATGTGGACGTCGCGGCTGGTCTTCGATCGGAAGGCGACACATGACAACTCCCCCAACCACCAGGGCACGCCGGGGTCGACGGACCCTCGGCCTGATAGCCGCGGGGCTGCTGCTGGCCGGCGCGTTCCCCGGCACCGCGTCGGCGGCGGAACCCGATCCGCGCGTCGGCCTCGGCGGCGGCTGGCTCGACGCACAGTCCGCGATCAGCAACCTGGAACACGTCGCGCACCGCGACAAGCCCGCCGGGTTCGTCGACCCGACGAACCCGGGTAACGGCGGGTACTACAACTCGGATCTCGCCTTCGGCGGCCGGTACGCCTTCCAGGGCAACTACAACGGGTTCACCATCGTCGACATCGCCGACCCGGCCGAGCCGACGCTGGTCACCAGCGTCGTGTGCCCCGGCGGGCAGGGTGACCTCTCGGTGCAGGGCAACCTGCTGTTCATGTCGGTCGAGGAGAGCCGGGGTCGGGTCGACTGCGGCACCAACCCCAACGTGGGCACCCGGTTCCAGGGGGTGCGGGTCTTCGACATCAGCGACGTCCGCAGCCCGGTGCAGGTGGCCGCCGTCCAACTCTGCCGTGGCTCGCACACGCACTCCGTGGTGACCGACCCCCGCGACGCCGACAACGTCTACGTCTACGTCTCCGGCACCACCTCGGTCCGCCCGGCGACCACGATGGAGGGTTGCAACAACAACGCCGCCGACGGGGAGAACCCGTCGCGGTGGCGGATCGACGTCATCAAGGTGCCGGTAGCCGCGCCGCAGGACGCCGCCGTGGTGAACCAGCCGAGGCTGTTCCAGGACCCGGTCACCGGTCGGGTCGACGGCCTCCAGAACGGCCCGGTCACGCCCCGGCACCCGTCCGGGTCGACCTGGTCGCCGACGCCGAACACCAACGCCTGCCACGACATCACCGCATACCCGGAGATCGGGCTCGCGGCCGGCGCGTGCCAGGGCAACGGCATTCTGATCGACATCTCGGACCCGGCGAACCCGAAGCGGATCGACGAGGTCGCCGACCCGAACTTCGCGTACTGGCACTCGGCGACGTTCAACAACGACGGCACCAAGGTGATCTTCACCGACGAGTGGGGCGGTGGCAGCGGCGCACGCTGCCGCGACACCGACCAGCCACAGTGGGGCGCCAACGCCATCTTCGACATCGTCGACAGGAAGATGACCTTCGCCAGCTACTACAAGCTGCCGGTGCCGCAGTCGCTGCAGGAGAACTGCGTCGCGCACAACGGCTCGCTGATCCCGGTGCCCGGCCGCGACGTCATGATGCAGGCCTGGTACCAGGGTGGCATCTCGGTGTTCGACTTCACCGACTCGAAGAACCCGCGCGAGATCGCGTACTTCGACCGGGGCCCGGTCAACCCGAACGCACTCGTGCTGGGCGGCTTCTGGTCGGCGTACTGGTACAACGGCAACCTGTACGGCAACGAGATCGCCCGCGGCTTCGACGTGTTCGCACTGAAGCCCAGCGCCCACCTGTCGGCGGCCGAGATCGAGGCCGCCGCCCAGGTGAAGCTCGCCGGGTTCAACGCACAGGGGCAGCCGAAGATCAGTTGGACGCCGAGCTTCGCGCTCGTCCGCGCGTACCACGACCAGGGGGTACGGGCCGGCGCGATCGACCCGGCGTTGAGCGCGGAGGTCGACACGACCCTGAGCCGGGCCAGCGGTTTCGCCGCCGAGGGCAAGCGGTTCGCCGCCGAGGCGCAACTGCGCACGCTCGCCGACCGGCTGGACGGCGCGGCGTACGGGACGCTCCGCCAGGCCGTGGTGGACCTCGCGGACACCTTCAACCCCCGGGTCTCCGCCACGGTGGGCCCGGCCGAGCCGACCGGTAACAACGGTTGGTACACCGGTGCCGTCACGCTCACCCTGACCGGCCTGATCCCCGGCATGTGGGCCGGCCAGTACTCCGTCGACGACGGCGTGACCTGGGTGGACGTGCCGGCCAGCGGCGTCGCCACGATCAGTGCCGAGGTCAGGGGTTCGGTGCGGTACCGGGCGGTCGACGGGTCCGGCAACACCTCGCGGCAGGGCAGCCAGTGGCTCAAGATCGACCGGACCGCTCCCGAGGTGCAGGTGTCCGGGCTGACCGACGGCACGGCGTACGGTGACTCCGGCACGGTAACGGTGGACTGGACGGTCACCGACACCGGCTCCGGGCCCGGCATCAACCCGGACAGCGCGCTGCTGGACGGCAAGCGGGTGGCCCGGGGGGCGACGGTCAACCTGTCCGGCCTCCCGCTGGGCAGCCACACCCTGACGGTGACCGCGAAGGACAAGGCCGGTAACACCACCAACCGGTCCGTCATGTTCACCACCACGACGTCCTTCGCCGACCTGCAGGCCCTCGTCGACGGTTACCGGTCCGCCGGCACCGTCAGCGCAGGCAACGCCGACAAGCTGACCACCAGCCTCGGCAAGGCCGGCGCGGCGGCCTCCGCAGGCCAGCCGGCGGAGGCGGTCGGGCACCTGACCACCTTCCTCGACCAGGCCGGCGCGCTCAACGCCATCGGGGCGCGCAACCTGCTGGTCCGCGACGCACGCGCGTTGATCGACCAGCTCGACGGGTAACCCGACCGGTCCGACGGACCGGCGGGTCATGCAGAACCGGGGCCTGCCCAGCGTCGCTGGGCAGGCCCCGGCCGCTCCCGGCTCCCTATGACGAGCCGACGCCGCCCATGGAGGCCGACCCCGGCCCTACGCGGGCCAGGCCGGGGGGCAGCCGGGCCTGCGCCGGGCGGGGCGGTGACTCAGCCCAGCTTGGCCAGCATCTGCTGCATTCGCTGGATCTCGATGCCCTGGTCGGCGTTGACCTCGCGGGCGAACTGGTCGCTCGCCGGTTCCAGGCCACCGCCGGCGGCGTACAACTGCTCCACCATGGTCAGTGCGCCCTGGTGGTGGCGGATCATCGCGGTGAGGAAGAGCCTGTCGAACTCCGCCCCACGTGCCTGCTTGAGCTGGTCGAACTGGGCGGAGGTGAGCATCCCCGGCATGAGCGCGTCGTGTGCCGCCCCGTCGTGGCCGCCGGCGGCCGGCACGTTGCGCTCGGCGAGCCAGGCGCGCATCCGGGCGATCTCGTCGCCCTGCGACACCTCGATCCGCTTGGCCAGCAGCGTCACGTCCGGGCTGGTGGTACGCCCGGCCAGCAACGCGGTCATCGCCAGGGCCTGGGTGTGGTGCGGGATCATGCCCTGCACGAACCGGCTGTCGGCGGCGGTGAACCCGGGCGGTGAGACCTGCGACAGGTCGGTGCCGGACAGTTGCCGTCCCGGTTGGCCGGGTGCGCCGGGCTGCACCACCCGCGACGTCGGCGGTTGGTACGCCGGATCGTCCCGGCCGGCCCAGACGGCGACGCCCACCGCCGCGCCGAGGACGGCCGTGGCGACCACACCGGAAACGACCACGCGACGGGGCAGCGGCACGGTTCACCTACCAGTCCTGGCTTGAGCTGCGCGGATTCCATGGGCATAGTGCCTCACCCCCGACCCCGGCGACCAGCCCACGAGCCGGTGGATTCGACCCACCCCCGGTCGACTTTTGCACAACCATCGAAAAGTTTCCCCGAATCGATTCAAAGTGTTAGTGTCTGCGATCAATCTTCGGTGTGACGCGTTCCATACCGAACCGCCAACGGGAGAAAGTGGCGCGGTCCCCCGGCCGGGCCCACCACCACTGGAGGCACCATGACCACCCCGCACCGGCGGCGCAGATCCGCGCTCGTGGCCGCCGGCACCGCCCTGGCGACCGTCCTCGCCACCGGGTCCGTCACCCCGGCCACCGCCGCCCCCGCCGCCGACCTGCCGCCCCAGGAACCCGGCGTCACCCTGCGCACGTACGACATGGGCACCCCGCTGTCGGCGCTGTGCACCCTCAAGCCCGCCCAGACGCCGAACGTCGACAAGCTGATGCCGCAGGTCAACTGGACCAGCACCGACGACTTCGGGCTCGCCGACCGGTTCGTCAGCCACGTCACCGGCAACCTCGCCGCACCCGTCGACGGCACCTACGCCTTCCGCCTCACCAGCGACGACGGCTCCCGACTGAGCATCGGCGACACCGTCGTCGTCGACCACGACGGGTTGCACGGGGAAACCGCCAAGGAGGGGTCGACCACCCTCACCGCCGGCCTGCACCCGCTGCGCATCGAGCACTTCGACGACGGCGGCGGCCAGGTGCTCCGGCTGGAATGGCGTCCGCCCGGCAGCGCCGACTTCACCCTCGTGCCGACCTCCGCGCTGAGCACCGACGCCGGGGTGGTCCGGGTCACCGCGCCGGGCTGGAAGTACTGCGAGGGGGCCACCGACGCGGCCGGCGACGGCCTGCCGCTCGACCGGGTACACCCCGGCTACACCCTCACCGACCTGCGCCCCGACGGGTTCCGGCCGCAGGTCACCGGGATGGCGTTCCGGCCCGACGGTGCGCTGGTGCTGAGCACCTGGGGCGGCACCGACAACGCCACCGGCGAGGTCTGGGTGGCCGAGGGCGCGACCGGCGCGACCGGCCCCGACCAGGTCACCTACCACCGGTTCGCCGACGGGCTGCGCGAGCCGCAGGGCGTCGCCGTGGTCGACGGCACCGTCTACGTCAGCCAGAAACACGAACTGACCGCGCTGCGCGACACCGACGACGACGGCGTCGCCGACGATCGGCGTACGGTCGCCACCTGGCCGTGGGGCGGCAACTTCCACGAGTTCGCGTTCGGCCTGCTCTACCGGGACGGGTTCTTCCACCTCAACCTGTCGGTCGCGATCAACCAGGGCGGGGCCACCACCGTGCCGCAGCCCGCGCCGAACCGGGGCACCTCGATCAGGGTCAACGCCCGGACCGGCAAGATCACGTACGTGGCCGGTGGGCTGCGTACCCCGAACGGGATCGGCTGGGGGCCGCGCGGCGAGGTCCTCGTCACCGACAACCAGGGCGGCTGGCTGCCCGCGTCCAAGCTGGTCCAGATCCAGCAGGGGGCGTTCTTCAACCACTACACCACCCCCGACGGGCCGTACGACGACAAGCCGGTGACCCGGCCGATCGTCTGGCTCCCGCAGAACGAGATCGGCAACTCCCCGTCCAGTCCGGTGCTGTTGACGCAGGGCCCGTACGCCGGGCAGCTCGTCGTCGGCGACGTCACCTACGGCGGCCTGCAACGGGTGTACCTCGACGAGGTAGAGGGGCAGTACCAGGGGGCGGTGTTCCGGCACACGCAGGGCCTGGAGGCCGGCGTCAACGAGGTCACCCTCGGCCCCGACGGCGCGGTCTACACCGGCGGCGTGGGGGCCGGCGGCAACTGGGGCCAGGAGGGCAAACTCAGCTACGGCCTACAGAAACTCACCCCCAACGGCACCTCGACCTTCGAGGTCAAGCAGATGCGCGCCACCGCCAACGGATTCGACCTGGAGTACACCGAGCCCATCTCGGCCGAGACGGCCGACCGGCTCGCCGAGGCGTACCAGGTGACGCAGTGGCGCTACGGGGCGACCAGCCAGTACGGCGGCCCCAAGCTCGACCTGGAGAAACTCACCGTGACCCGGGCGGTGCTGGCGGCCAACGGGCGCACCGTCCGGCTGCGGATTCCGGGCCTGAAGGAGAACCGGGTGGTGCACGTCCGCTCGCCGCGCCCGTTCTCCGCCGCCGACGGCGAGCAGCTGTGGAACACCGAGGCGTGGTACACGCTCAACGAGATCCCCGGCCGGGTGGCCCAGCCGCAGACCTTCTTCGAGGCCGAGGAGGGCCGTACCGTCGGCGTCGGGATGGCCACCGACCACGCCGCCTACTCCGGTGCCGGCTTCGCCGCCGGGTTCGCCGACGACGGCGCGTCGACCCGGATCTCCGTCGACGTCCCCGAGGCCGGCAACCACGACCTGGCGATGCGCTACAGCAACGGCCCGAACCCGTTCTCCGGCCCCAAGCAACTCAGCCTGTACGTCAACGGCAAGCGAATCGGGCAGACCGTCTTCCCGTCCACCGTCACCTGGGAGGAGTGGGGCACCGTCACCAGCAAGGCGCACCTGCGCCGGGGCCGCAACATCGTCGAGTACCGCAAGGAGAGCGCCGACTCCGGGCACGTCAACCTCGACGTGCTCGCCGTCCGGCCGCGCGGGGAACGGATCACCCTGTTCGGCGGCGGTGACCTCACCGAGTGGCAGCACACCGACGGCCGCGAACCGGAGTGGACGCTCGACGGCAACACCATGACCGTACGCGGCGGCGACCTGCGTACCGTGCAGGCGTTCGGCGACTTCCGGCTGCACGTCGAGTTCAACCTGCCGCTCTACCCGCCGGAGGTGACCGGCCAGCAGCGCGCCAACAGCGGCGTCTACCTCCAGGACCGCTACGAGATCCAGGTGCTCGACTCGTTCGGCATCGACCCGCCGCAGAACAACGACGCCGCCGCCATCTACACCCAGAAGGCGCCCGACGTGAACGCGGCCCGCCCGCCGCAGACCTGGCAGACGTACGACATCGAGTACCGGCAGGCCCGCTACGACGCGGCCGGCGTCAAGGTGGCGAACCCCCGGGTCACCGTGGTGTGGAACGGCGTCACCGTGCACGACGACGTGGAGATCCTCGGCCCGACCGGCGGCAGTCGGCCCGAGGGCCCGGCGGCCGGCGCGATCCGGCTCCAGGACCACGGCAACCCGGTCCAGTACCGCAACATCTGGATCAAGCCGCTGGACGGGTGATCCCGCCGCCGGCAGGGATGCGGCCGGGACCGCCGTGGCGGTCCCGGCCGCTTCGCGTCGCGGGTCGGCCGGCCGTCGCCGTGTGCGTGGACCGCCCGAAGCTGCCGGGAGCCCCGCGTCGACGGTACCGTCCTGATCGGACAGCAGGAGAGGACGACCGAAGGGGCGAGCCATGACGTCGGCGTGGTCACCCGCTCCCATCGGGATCGATGCCGACCGCTGGGTGACCCGGTCGGGCTGCCACACGGTGCTCGTCGTGACCCACACCCTCGCGAGCTGCCACCGGTTGCTCGACGTCATCGGGTACGTCGAGAGCGACCCCCGGGTGCAGGTGGTCTTCACCATCGCCCCGGACGTCTTCAACCACCGGGTGGAACAGCTCCTCGACGGGCTCGGCGCGCTCGTCCTGCCCTGGCAGCAGGCCGTCCGGGAACGCTTCGACCTCGGCCTCGCCGCCGCCCACGGCGGGCTGCACCAACTCCACGCGCCCCTGCTGCTGCTGGCCCACGGAGCCGGGCGCAGCAAGCGGGTGCGTTCCGGCCCGACCGCTGGACCGGCACCCGCCGACCGCCCCGTCTACGGTCTCGACGCGCAACGGCTCACCCACGACGGACGGGTGCTCCCGGCGGCTCTCGCCCTCTCCCACGATTACGAGGTGGAGGTGCTGCGACGGCAGTGCCCGCAGGCGCTCGGGACGGCGGTGGTCGTCGGTGACCCCTGCGTCGACCGGCTCGTCGCCAGCCTGCCCCACCGCCCGGACTACCGGCGGGCCATGGGGCTGAACGAAAACCAGGAACTCGTGGTGGTCGCCTCCACCTGGGGCCCGGACGGCAGCTTCGGACGTTGGCCCGACCTGCTACCGCAGGTGATGGCACAGCTCCCGGCCGAGCGCTACCGGGTCGCCGCGCTGCTGCACCCGGCGATCTGGGCCGCCCACGGGCACCGCCAGATCCGCGCCTGGCTCCGGAGCTGCCTCGACGCCGGGCTGCTGCTGCCCGGACCGAGCGAGGACTGGCGGGCCCCGGTGGTCGCCGCCGACCACGTCATCGGTGACCACGGCTCCGTCACCGCCTACGCCGCCGCCGTCGGACGTCGGACCCTGGTGCTCCCCGCCCCGGGGCCGACGCCCGCCCCCGGTACGCCGCAACATCTGCTCGCCCTCCACGCGCCCCGGCTGGACCCGCACCGGCCGCTGCTGCCCCAGCTCGCTCTCACCGGCGGGATCGACCCGGCAGCGGTGCTGGGCGCGTTGACCGCCCGCCCGGGCGACGCCGCGGTGCTGCTAAGGCGCACCATGTACCGCCTGCTCCAGCTCACCGAGCCCGACCGGCCCCAGCGGACCGACCCGGTGCCGGTGCCCCGCCCGAGCGACCGGGACACCGACCCGGCCGGGTGACCCCGTCGTCCGGTGCCGGGCCAGCCGGCCACCGCCCCGCGCCACGGCCGCTCACCCCTCCCGCGTCGGGTCCCCGGGCAGGTGGGGCAGTGGGGTACGCGGCGGACGCCACTCCAGCAGCAGCGACGTCGCGTCGTCGTCGAGCTGCCCCTCCTGGTAGGCAACCACCGCGCGCACCAACCGGCGCATCGTCTCCGGGGTGGCCAACTGGTCGTTGAGGGCCCGGTTGACGAAGTCGACGAGCCGCGTCAACCCGAACCGCTCCCCGTCGCCGCCCCGCGCGTCGGTGATGCCGTCGGTATAGGCGAGGATGCGGTCCCCGGGATGCAGCTCCTCCTCGTACACCTCGGGGCGCTGGGTCGTCAGGTGGCCCAGGCCGAGCGGTAGCGCGGTCGGGCCCGGCAGCTCCCGGATCGCCTTGCCGTCGCGCAGCAGCAGTGCGCCCGGGTGACCGGCGTTGATCACCCGGAGCCGGCCGGTGCTCGGCTCCAGCTCGATGAGGAGCGCCGTGGCGAACAGGTGCGGGTGCTCCGAACGTACCCATTTGTCGATGCTGAGGGCCGTGTCGACCAGGTCGAGTCCGCACCGGCGGGCGTTGCGGTAGGCGCTGACCACCAGTGAGGCCAGGGTGCTCGCCCGGATGCCGTGCCCGCAGGTGTCGAACAGCCCGACGCTGAGCACATCGCCGTTGAGCGCGTAGTCGAAGATGTCGCCGCCGACGTCGTAGCACGGTTCGAGGATGGTGGTGAGCACCATCTCGTCGGTGGCGAAGGTCAACGGCGGCAGCAGACCCCAGACGATCTCGGCGGCGACCTGCATCGGCAGCCGCCGCCGCAGCCGCTCGACGACGTCGCCGTACGGCCGGCGGTTCACCACCAGTTGACCGACGCAGGTCGCCAGCTCCCAGGCCGGCCCGTCGATGGCCCGCTCCCCGGCGGCCGGCGAGACGATCTCCAGCACGCCCATCCGCTCGCACCCGACGAGCAGCGGCACCCAGACCCGGTCCGGGCTGTCGGCGGCGCGTTGCACGTCGAGAGCGGTGAACGCCCGGCCGGCCAGGGTCGTCTCGATCGACAACTCACCCCGGTCGAGACCGGCACCGAGCAACGGTACGAGACTGGCCTGCTGGTAGTCCGCCAGGTAGATCACGATCTCGGTGGCGTCCATGGCTGGCGCGACCTGGTTCACCAGCATCGGCAGGTCGTCCGGCCCACCGCGGGGTGCGGCGAGTTGGAGCCAACGCACCGCGTCACCCGCGTCGAGCAACCTGAACCTCCCCCACGTCTCCCCCACCGTAGGAGGCGCACGGGAAACCCGCCACCACCTGATTCGGGGGCACGGCGGACAGGAAGAATGACGGTGGCGGACATCTCCGTTCCGCGCGAACCGAGGAGGCAGGGTCGTGGTCGTCGCAGGGCTCGTCCTGGCCGGCATCGCCGGCCTCATCCACGTCTACATCTTCTACCTGGAGTCCGTCGTCTGGACCAGCGCCCGCGCCCGCGCGGTCTTCGGCACCAGCCGCGAGGAGGCGGAGGTGACCCGGCAGCTCGCCTTCAACCAGGGCTTCTACAACCTGTTCCTGGCCGTCGCGATCGTCGTCGGCATCGTCGCGTACGCCATGGGCGCGCACGCCGTCGGCGCGACGCTGGTCTTCGTCGGTGCCGGGTCGATGATCGCCGCCGGGCTGGTGCTGCTGGTCTCGGCACCGTCGAAGGCCAGCGCCGCGCTCAAGCAGCTCCTCCCCCCGCTGCTCGCCGTCGTCGCCCTGGCGATCGGACTTGTCGCCGGATAGGGCACGACGCCCGGTGATGGAGGCGGGGCGTCGCCGGCCCGGTGACCGCCGGGGCACGGCCTGAGACAGGGCCGCGCCGGTCAGGGGCGGTAGCGGTAGCCCATGCCCGGCTCGGTGATCAGGTGCCGGGGCCGGGCCGGATCGTCCTCCAGCTTGCGCCGCAACTGCGCCAGGTACTGCCGCAGGTAGTTGGTCTCCTGCTGGTACTCCGGCCCCCACACCTCGTGCAGGAGCTGGCGTTGGCTGATCAGCTTCCCGGGGTTGCGCAGCAGCCGTTCCAGCACCGCCCACTGGGTGGGGGTGAGCCGGATCTCGGTGCCGTCGTCCCGGGTGACGGTGCGGGTGGCGAGGTCGACGGTGTGCCGGCCCACCCGGGCGGTGGCCGTCGCGTCGACGGGTGAGGAGGCGAGGCGGCGGGTGACGGCGCGGATGCGGGCGAGGAGTTCGTCCACCCCGAACGGCTTCGTGACGTAGTCGTCGGCACCGGCGTCGAGGGCGGCGACCTTGTCCGCGCTGCCGGCCCGCCCGGAGAGCACGATGACCGGGATCGTGGTCCAGCCCCGCAGGCCCCGGATGACCTCCACGCCGTCGAGGTCGGGCAGGCCCAGGTCGAGCACCACCAGGTCCGGCGGGTGGCCGGCGGCGGCTTTCAGCGCGGCCGTGCCGGTTTCGGCGACCTCGACGTCGTACCCCCGGGCACGCAGGTTGATCCGCAGTGCGCGGAGGATCTGTGGTTCGTCGTCGACGACCAGGATGCGGGTCACCGGTCCGGCCTCTCGTCGGCGGCGGGTAGCCGCAGCACCATGGTCAGCCCCCCGCCGGGGGTGGTCTCCGGGGTGATGCTGCCACCCATCGCCTCGGCCAGCCCTCGGGACAGCGCCAGTCCGAGCCCCACCCCGGTCTGGTTGTCCCGGTCGCCGAGGCGCTGGAACGGCAGGAAGACGTGCTCCCAGCGGTCCTCGGGGATACCGGGCCCGGTGTCGATGACCCGCAGCTCCACCTGCCCGGCGTGGGCGCTGGCGGTGATCGTGGGGGGCCGACCGACCGGGCTGTGCCGCAGCGCGTTGGCGACGACGTTGACCAGCACCCGTTCCAGCAGGCCCGGGTCGGCGTCGACGGCCGGCAGGTCGGCGGGGATGTCGGTGCGCACCTCGGCGGCGGCCGGCCCCAGCTCGTCCAGGGCCAGCGGTACGACGTCCTCCAGGCCGACCGCGGTGCGGGTGACGCCCAGCGCGCCGGCCTGCAACCGGCTCATGTCGAGCAGGTTCGCCACCAGCCGGCCGAGCCGGTCCAGTGACTCGTCGGCGGTGGCGAGCAGTTCGGCCCGGTCCTCCGGGTCGAACTCGACATCCGGGCTGCGCAGGCTGCTCACCGCCGCCTTCGCCGACGCCAGCGGCGTACGCAGGTCGTGGCTGACGGCGGCGAGCAGCGCGGTGCGCAACCGGTCGGCCTCGGCGAGCGGCCGGGCCGTGGCCGCCTCCTCGGCGAGCCGTTCCTGACGCAGCGCGACGGCGGCCTGCGCGGCGAACGCCTCGACGATGCGCCGGTCGGCGGCCTCCAGCCGACGGCCGCTGAGCACCACGGTCAGCCGCTCGTCGACCGGCACCGTGGTCTCCCCCGCGCCGGGGCTGCCGGCCGGATCCACCCCGACGCTGGCGACCCGACGCCACACGCCCTCCTCGTGGGCCCGGCCGGGCCGCCCCTGGGCGTCGGGGGCGAGTTCGAGCACGCTGACCGCGCGCAGCGCGAAGGTCTCCCGCAGCCGGTCCAGCAGCGCCGGCAGCGGTCGCTCGCCGCGCAGCACGCTGCCGGCGACGGTGGCCAGGGTCTGCGCGTCGGCGGCGGCGCGGGCCGCCTCCCGGGTACGCCGGGCCGCCACGTCCACCACCCAGCTCACCGCGACCGCCACCGCGACGAAGACGCCCAGCGCGAGCAGGTTGTCCGCCTCGGCGATGGTCAGCGTGCGGTACGGCGGGGTGAAGAACCAGTTCAGCAGCAGCGATCCGCCCAGCGCGGCGACCAGCGCCGGCCACAGCCCACCGACCAGCGCCACCCCGACCACCCCGGCCAGGAAGATCAGGATGTCGTTGGTCAGGGTGAGGTCCGGCAGCACCGACAGCAGCAGGGTGAGCAGCGGCAGGCCCAGCCCGGCGAGCGCGAACCCGAGCAGTCGACGTCGCCGGGACAGCGCCGCCGGCACCGCCGCCCCGCGCCGGCCCCGCCCGGCCTGCGGGTGGGTCACCAGGTGCACGTCGATCGCCCCGGAGCGGGCCGTGGTGGTGACGCCGACGCCTCGGGCGAACAGGTGGGCGAACCGGCCGCGCCGGCTCGCGCCGAGCACCAGTTGGGTGGCGTTGACCCCCCGGGCGAAGTCGAGCAGGGCGGCCGGGACGTCCGCGCCGAGCACCTGGTGGTAGCTGCCGCCGAGGCTCTCCACCAGGACCCGCTGCCGGGCGAGCTGGGCCGGGTCCGCCCCGGCCAGCCCGTCGTTGCGGGCCACATGCACGGCGAGCAGGTCGGCTCCCTTGCTCCGGGCGGCGATCCGGGCCGCCCGGCGGATCAGCGTCTCCCCCTCCGGGCCGCCGGTGAGGGCGACGACGACCCGTTCCCGGGCCTCCCAGGTGGCGGAGATGCCCTGCTGGGCCCGGTACCGGTCGAGCTGGTCGTCGACCTTGTCGGCCAGCCAGAGCAGGGCCAGCTCGCGCAGCGCGGTGAGGTTGCCGACCCGGAAGTAGTTGCCCAGCGCGGCGTCGATCCGGTCGGGCCGGTAGATGTTGCCGTGCGCCATCCGCCGGCGCAGCGCCTCCGGGGTCATGTCGACCAGTTCGACCTGCCCGGCGGCGCGGACCACGGCGTCCGGGACGGTCTCCCGCTGGGTGGTGCCGGTGATCCGGGCGACCACGTCGTTGAGCGACTCCAGGTGCTGCACGTTGACCGTCGACAGCACCGAGATGCCCGCGTCGAGCAGTTCTTGGACGTCCTGCCAGCGTTTCTGGTGCCGGGAGCCGGGCACGTTGGTGTGGGCCAGTTCGTCGACGACGACCAGCTCCGGGCGGCGGGCCAGCACGGCGTCGAGGTCCAGCTCGGTGAGGTCGGTTCCCCGGTAGCGCAGCGGGCGGCGGGGCAGCACCTCCAGGTCGCCGATCATCGCGGCGGTCTGCGGCCGGCCGTGCGTCTCCACCAGGCCGACCACCACGTCGGTGCCCCGCCCGGCCCGCCGCCGGGCCTCCTCCAGCATCGCGTACGTCTTGCCGACGCCGGGGGCGGCACCCAGGTAGATGCGCAGTTCACCTCGTGGCACGCGTCCATCCTCCCGCTGTGCGTACCGCCCCGGGGCGCGACCGCCGGCCGGCACCCCGGGCGGGGGTGCCGGCCGGGCGGGGGTCAACGGGCGGGCAGGTTCCGGTCCAGGGCAAGGTTGAGTTCCAGCACGTTCACCGCGGGGGCACCCATGAAGCCGAGCGCCCGTCCGGTGGTGTGTTCGGCGACCAGCCGCCGCACCACCGCCGGGTCCGCGCCCCGCTCCCGCGCCACCCGGGCCACCTGGATGCCGGCGTACGCGGGGCTGATGTGCGGGTCGAGGCCGCTGCCGCTGGCGGTGACCGCGTCGGCGGGGACGGCGGGGTGCTCCGGCGCGTCCCCCCGGACCGGGGTGACCAGCCCGCCGGCGGCCCGGTAGTCCTCCCCGGGCTGCGCCAGCTCCACCGGCACCCCCTGCCAGGAGGCGACGAACGGGGTGGCCGGGGCGGTCTGGTTGACGCTGACCACCCGGATGATCCGGCCGGTCAGCCCATCGGCGCGGAACACGGCCAGCACCGCGCCCACCCCGTCGGGCGTGCAGTACGGCCGCCGCCCGTCGACGCCGTCGAGCAGGCCGACCGCCCGGCTGCGCGCGCAGACCTGGCTGAGCAGGCTCCGGGTCGACTGTCGCGGGTCGGCGGCGAGGGTGTCCACCACGCTCTCCGGGCCGAGGTTCGAGGCGGCGGAGGCGGTCGGGTCGTAGCCGTCGCCGGCCGCCGACGGGCGGGACTGGAAGTAGCGCGGGACGGGATTGCCGTCGGCGTCGGTGAAGGACTGGCCGATCAGGGCGCTGCCGACGGCCCGGCCGTCCACGGTCAGCAGCGATCCGTCGGCCTTCGCGTCGAGACCGGGGAGCCGGCCGGCGGCGACCAGGGCGAGCGGGTAGGCGACGCCGAGCAGCACGGTGAACACGAGCAGGGCACGCAGGGCGGCGAGGTGTCGGGCGAGCCAGGCGGGTAGACGCATCACGAGATCCCCGGGACGTACTGGACGAGCAGGTCGATGAGTTTGATGCCGACGAACGGCGCGACGAGGCCGCCGACGCCGTAGACCAGCAGGTTGCGGCCGAGCAGTGCCGACGCGGCGGCCGGCCGGTACCGCACGCCGCGCAGCGCCAGCGGGATGAGCGCGACGATGACCAGGGCGTTGAAGATCACCGCGGCGAGGATCGCCGACTCGGGGCTGCCCAGCCGCATCACGTTGAGCCGGTCCAGGCCCGGGTAGAGGCCGGCGAACATGGCCGGGATGATCGCGAAGTACTTCGCCACGTCGTTGGCGATGCTGAACGTGGTCAACGCGCCCCGGGTGATCAGCAACTGCTTGCCGATCTCGACGATCTCGATCAGCTTCGTCGGGTCGGAGTCCAGGTCGACCATGTTGCCGGCCTCCTTCGCCGCCGACGTGCCGGTGTTCATCGCGACGCCGACATCGGCCTGGGCCAGGGCGGGGGCGTCGTTGGTGCCGTCCCCCGTCATCGCGACCAGCCGGCCGCCCTCCTGCTCCCGGCGGATCAACGCGAGCTTGTCCTCCGGGGTGGCCTCGGCGAGGAAGTCGTCCACCCCGGCCTCGTCGGCGATCGCCTGCGCGGTACGCGGGTTGTCGCCGGTGATCATCACGGTCCGGATGCCCATCCGGCGCAGCTCGGCGAACCGCTCCCGCATCCCGGCCTTCACCACGTCCTTGAGGTGGATGACGCCGAGCACGCGGGCGGGTTCCCCGGCCACGTGTTCGGCCACCACCAGCGGGGTGCCGCCGTGTCCGCCGATCCCGTCGACGATCCCGTCGATCCCGCTGTCCGGCGCGCCGCCGTGCTCCCGTACCCAGGCCAGCACCGCGGTCGCCGCACCCTTGCGGACCTGGCGGGCCGGCGCGTCAGGTGGCGTCAGGTCGACGCCGCTCATCCGGGTCTGCGCGGTGAACGGCACGAAGTCGGCGTACGGCAGCGGGTCCGGCGCCGACGCACCCGGGTCGAACTCCCGCGCGGCCAGCGACACCACCGACCGCCCCTCGGGCGTCTCGTCGGCGAGGCTGGACAGCCGCGCGGCGGCGGCCACCTCGCCGGCGGTGATCCCGTCGACCGGCAGGAACGCGGTGGCCTGCCGGTCACCCAGGGTGATCGTGCCGGTCTTGTCGAGCAGCAGGGTGCTGACGTCCCCCGCCGCCTCCACCGCCCGGCCGCTCATCGCGAGCACGTTGCGCTGCACGAGGCGGTCCATCCCGGCGATGCCGATCGCCGACAGCAGCGCCCCGATGGTGGTGGGGATCAGGCAGACCAGCAGGGACACCAGCACCACCCCGGTCACCCCGGTGCCGGTGACCGCCCCGGTGTCCGGGGCCGCGGCCTGCCAGCCCTTGGCGGAGATCGCCAACGGTTGGAGGGTGACCACGGCCAGCAGGAAGATCAGGGTGAGTGCGGCGAGCAGGATGTTCAGCGCGATCTCGTTCGGTGTCTTCTGCCGGTCGGCCCCCTCGACCAGGGCGATCATCCGGTCGATGAAGCTCTCCCCCGGCCGCTGGGTGATCCGCACGACGATCCGGTCCGACAGCACCCGGGTGCCGCCGGTGACGGCGCTGCGGTCGCCGCCGGACTCGCGGATCACCGGGGCGGACTCGCCGGTGATCGCGGACTCGTCGACGCTGGCGATGCCCTCGACGACGTCGCCGTCGCCGGGGATGATCCCGCCGGCGCTCACCAGGACGACGTCCCCCTGCCGCAGTTGCGGTGCGGGCACCGCCTCGTCGGTGTAGGTGTCGGCGCGGGCACCCGGTGCCCAGCCGACCAGGCGGGTGGCGATGGTGTCCCGCTTGGCCTGCCGCAGCGAGGCGGCCTGCGCCTTGCCCCGGCCCTCGGCGACCGCCTCGGCGAGGTTGGCGAAGATCACGGTGAGCCAGAGCCAGCCGGTGATCGCCCAGCCGAACACCGACGGGTCGGCGACCGCCAGGACGGTGGTGAAGGCCGCGCCGATCGCCACGATCAGCAGCACCGGGCTGCGCCACAGGGTGCGCGGGTCGAGTTTGCGCAGCGCCCCGGGCAGGGACCCGGCCAGTTGCCGGGGGTCGAGCAGGCCGCCACCGGCCCGGCGGGCGGGGGTGTCGACGGCGGGGGTGTCGACGGCCGGCCGGTCGTCGTCGGTGGTCACGGACGCGACGGACATGTCCTCGTTCCTCATCCGGGTCACAACCCTTCGGCCAGCGGGCCGAGCGCGAGCGCGGGTAGGTAGGTGAGCGCCACCAGGATCACCGTGACGCCGACGACCATCCCGACGAAGAGCGGTCGGTGCGTCGGCAGGGTGCCCTCGGAGGCGGGGACGGGCGCCTGGCGGGCGAGCGAGCCGGCCAGGGCGAGCACGAAGATGATCGGCAGGAACCGGCCGAGCAGCATGCACAGGCCCAGCGCGGTGTTCCACCACGCGGTGTTCACGGTGATCCCGGCGAACGCCGAGCCGTTGTTGTTGCTCGCCGAGGTGAACGCGTAGAGCACCTCGGTCAGGCCGTGCGGGCCGGTGTTCAGCGCGGTCGCGTCGTTGCCGGTGGCGAAGGCGGTGGCGGTGCCGATCAGCACCAGGGCCGGGGTGACCAGGAAGTACAGCGAGGCGAAGGTGATCTCCCGGGTGCCGATCTTCTTGCCCAGGTACTCCGGGGTCCGGCCGACCATCAGCCCGGCGACGAACACCGTGATCACCGCGAGCACCAGCAGCCCGTAGAGGCCGGCGCCGACACCGCCGGGGGCGACCTCGCCGAGCATCATGTTGCCCAGCGTCATCATCCCGCCCAGCGCGGTGTACGAATCGTGGAACGAGTTCACCGCACCCGTCGAGGTCAGCGTGGTGACCGCCCCGAACGTCGCCGAGTCCGACACGTCGAAGCGGACCTCCTTACCCTCCAGCGCCGCGCCGACCGCCTGCGGCACGGTGCCGTGCCCGGCCAGCTCGAACCCGGTGGTGAGGGCGACGCTGCCGAGCGCCAGGACGGCCATCACCGCGACGACGGCGTAGCCCTGCCGCTGCTGGCCGACCATCCGGCCGAGGACCCGGGGCAGGCTGAACGGGATCAGCAGGATCAGGAACAGCTCGACCCAGTTCGTCCAGGCGGTAGGGTTCTCGAACGGGTGGGCGCTGTTGGCGTTGTAGAAGCCACCGCCGTTGGTGCCCAACTCCTTGATCACCTCCTGGCCGGCCACCGGGCCGCCGGGGAGGCTCTGGCCACCGCCGGTCAGGGTGGTCACGTCGGTGCCGGCGGAGAGGTTCTGCACCACGCCGCCGAGCATCAGCACCAGCGCGCCGAGCACCGCGACCGGCAGCAGCACCCGCAGCACGATCCGCACCAGGTCGACCCAGAAGTTGCCCACCTCGCCGGTGCGGCTGCGGGCGAAGCCCCGGATCAGGGCCACCGCCACGGCGATGCCCACCGCGGCGGAGACGAAGTTCTGCACCGCCAGGCCGGCCATCTGCACCAGGTGCCCCATGGTCGACTCGCCCGCGTACCACTGCCAGTTCGTGTTGGTCACGAAGGACACCGCGGTGTTCCAGGCCCCGTGCGGGACCACCGGGTCGAAGCCCAGCGACAACCACAGGTGGTTCTGCCACCGTTGGAGGGCGTAGAGGAACAGGACCGAGACGGCGGAGAAGGCGAGCACGCTGCGGGCGTAGACGCCCCACGACTGTTCGGCGGCCGGGTTCACCCCGACCAGCCGGAACACCCCACGCTCCAGCCGGGACCGGCGGGTGCCGGTGACCGACCGGTACAGGTGGTCACCGACCGGGCGGTACGCGACGACGAGCGCCACCACCAGGGACGACACGAAGACGACGCCGGCTGTCCCCGTGGTCATCAGAAACGCTCCGGGAACAGCAGCGCGACGACCATGAACACACCCAGACCGATCGCCAGCACCAGGCCGACGGCGTTGACGGCGTTCACCGCTTCTCCACGCCCCTCACCACGAGGGTGAGCGCCGCGAACAGCACCACCGTCACCAGCACGAACACCACGTCAGACACGCGGACTCCCCCAACCGGACGGGTACGCGTGACCGCTTCCCGGCCACGCCGGGCAATCACAACGCGCCGTCGCCCGTGGGGGCAGGGTCCATAACGCGACCGTGACGGGGGGCCACGGTTTCTTGACGGGTTCTTCACGCCGGCCACCGTCGCGGTGACGGCGGTCACGGTAGGGCCGGTCCGCGCCCCGCCACGGGGCCGGGCCGGGTCAGCGGCGGATGGCCCGCCGGATCGACTCGGGCACCCGGCGGGCCACCGCCCGCCGCAGCCGGAAGCGCAGGCTGCCCAGGTGCGGCACGGCGACCGGCCGCGCCCCGTCGGTCGCGCAGCGGAACGCCACCGGGAGTACGGCGTCCTCGGTCCAGCCGCAGCAGGTGACCCGGGCCTTGAGGTCCCAGGTGCCCCTGCTCCGGCCGCCGTTGAGGGCACCGACGTCGAGGCGGGCGGTGCCCCGCTGGACCAGCCGCAGCTCGCCGTCGGCCGTCGGGACCAGCTCGACCGTGCCGGTGACCGGCACGAAGAACTCCTCCCGGGTTTCGCGCTGCCGGGCGATCACGTCGAGCTTGGACTGCTTGATCCGGGCGGTGGCGTCCCGCAGGTCGGCCGGGACGTCGTCCACCGGCACCACCAGCAGCCGCTGCTCGCCTTCGGCGGTGAGGGTGAGCGGCCGGTCGCCGAAGGACAGCTCGGCGGTGAGGGTGACGGTCAGGGTGGTGGCGTCCCGCTCGATCCGCTGCACGGTGGGCACCGCCCGGACGGCCGCCTCCCACTCGGCGAGCCGGCGCAGGTCCAGGGTGCGTCCCTGCTCGATGAGCCGGGTGATGATCCGTTGCAGCGGCGGCAGGCCGGCCGCGACGCCCGGGGCGAACCGGTCCCGGATCGTCCGCTGCGCCTCGCCGACCAGCTGGTCCGCCCAGTCGGCGGGGGCGTCGAGCAGCCGCCGGCCGCGTACCCGGGACACCATCTCGTTGCGCAGCCAGCGCCGGTGCAGCCGGTCGCGCAGCGGGCCGGGCTCGGTGTGCGCGTCGACGATGTCGAGCGCCTCGCGCAGGTTGACGAAGTAGCCGGCCGGCTCCAGCGCGGTGGCCGTGACGTTGCCGGCGTCGACCCGCCGCTGGTGGTGGTAGCAGACGTAGTCGGCCAGCACGCAGGTGCGCCGGGACAGGAAGTACGCCCGGGTGACGAAGACGTGGTCCTCCAGCCGACGCTTGCCCTCGGGGAACCGCAGGCCGTGCTCGACGAGGAAGGAGCGTCGGAACAGCTTGTGCGCGGTGAGGCTGTCGATCAGGGGCGCGTTCTCCAGCGTGGCGTCGAACCGGTTGCGCCGGAACAGCTCACGCGGCACCGAACGGCGGTGCCCGGCCATCTTGCCGACCACCAGGTCCGCGTCGTGCTCGGTGGCGCAGGCGTGGAGGCGTTCCAGCGCCTCCTCGCCGAACCAGTCGTCGTCGTCGGCGAAGAAGACGTACTCGCCCCGGGCGTGCTCGACGCCGAGGTTGCGGGGGCGCGACGGCCAGCCGGAGTTGTCGATGTGCAGCACCCGGAAGTGCGGGTGGGCGGCGGCCAGCTCGTCGAGGCGGGGGCCGGTCGAGTCGGTCGAGCCGTCGTCGACGAACATGACCTCGAACTCGTCGGCAGACAACGACTGGCCCAGCAACGAGGTGACGAGCTTCTCGATGTGCGGCCCGGAGTTGTACGCCGGGACCACGACGGTCACCTTGGGGGTCTTCGTACTGGCGGTCATGGCTCTTCCTGAGGCGGTCCGTGAGCCGGCGCGGGGATGCGCCCAACCGTGCGGACGGGCACCCGTTCCGGGGCGTTCCGTCGCCGACATGGCCCGTTCAGTTTGCGGACTTTACGCGACCGCAGGGGCGGATGCAGACCCCGAATCGGATGATTTCTGCGATCCCCGACGGGATGCCGGAACCCCACCCGCTTCTGCCTGGCAGACCACCCTCGACAGTGGCCCGAAGCACACCCGGCACACCGCTGGTGGTGTGCGGGGCGTGGCGTGGCGTGACGACGAATCCCCGACACCGGGAGCGGGCATAGCGGGCCGCTACGCAGGGTAAACCGGGATCATGGCACAGCTTCTCACCTCGCCGCCCCCGCCGCAGGCCGCCGAGTTGCGCCGGTGGGAACTGGCCGACCCCGCCGACCTGCGTACCCTGCGCGCCTCCCTGCACGAGGCCCTCACCGGTGAGCGACTCCTCGACGGTCAACGGATGGACGAGGTCCCCGAGTTGATCGTCCTGGTAGCTACCGAACTCGCCACCAATGCCCTCAAACACGGCATTCCGCCGACCATTGTCCGGTTGTTGGCCGTCGACGACTCGCTCATCCTCGACGTGGCCGACCACGACCTCAGCAGCATCCCCGAACTGGCCGACACCCGCCCGATGGGCGCCGGAGGCCGGGGGCTCCAGATCGCCATGGCCGTCTCGCTCAAGGTCGGCTGGTACGCCACCGACCGCACCAAGAACATCTGGGCGTCCTTCCCCCGCCGGTGACCGGGCGGCGCGACGGGGCGACGCCCGCTTGATCGACTCAACGGGGCCGATGATGCGCCTTTGCCCGCCCGGGACAGCGCATCATCGGCCCATCCGGGGTCGGTCAACGCCCGCCCGGCGACCGGGTCAGTCGTCGGAGGGGATCGGGTCGTCGTACTCGCCGGCCGGGCCGGTCAGCAGGGTGCCGCCCACCATCGGCCAGGCGTTCGGCCGGCAGCCGTGCAGGCCGAGGGTCTGCTGCTGCATCACCGGGGCCGGCCCGCCCGCCGCCGGACACCGTTCGTGCCCCCGGCCCAGCCGGTGCCCCACCTCGTGGTTGAGCACGTACGCCCGGTAGGTGCCGAGGTCACCCCGGAAGTCGGGAACGCCCCGGGCCCAGCGCGCCACGTTGACCACCACCCGGTCGCCGTTGCGGCAGGAGGTGTACCGGTCGGAGGTGTCCCCGCACAACTCGCCCCGGGTGACCGGGGTGGTCAGCAGCACGGTGAAGTCGGCCGGGGTGTCGCCGCCGACCCGTTGCAGCCGCCACCGGCCGTCGGCGGTCCAGCCCCGGCGGTCGGCGAGCACCACCGCCACCTCCCGCCCGAACCGCTCCGGGTCGACGTCGTCGATGCCGCCCTCCACCGCCACCCGGTAGCGCAGGAGCTGCCCCCCGCTCCCGGCCACCGCACCCTGCGCGGTCGCCGTCCGCCAGGTGCCGGTCCCCCGCTGCGGATAGCGCAGCGCCGCCGGGGCGGGCCTGGCGGCGGGGGGCACGGCGGAGGAGAGCGGGGCGGGCGCCTGCTCCCCGGGCGGCACCGGCGGCACCGCCGCGTTGGCCGGCCGGAGCGGTTCCCGCCGTACGTCGCCGACGAGGGCGCCCAGGTCGACGCCCTGCCGCTGGGCCACCACCGCACCACCGGCGGCCAGCGCGGCCACCACCAGCACCGCCGTCAGGACGCCGGCCGGGGTCGCGCCCCGCCGTCGTCCCCGGTGCCGGCCGCGGTCGACGGACTCGCTCACCGTCAGGGTGCTCACCGTTCGCCTCCTGTGTCCACCCGGGTCCACTCCGGGCAGGAGTACGGGCGCGGGCGACGAACGGATGAGTGGCGGGCAGGGGCAATCCGGGCCCGGGTACCGTTGCCGGGCAGACACTCCCGACGATCCGGACACCACCCGGCCGTCGTCCCCCAGGAAGGACCACAGGTGCCGGACGCCGACGCCCTCATCACCGCCGCGGTCGCGGCGGTGCGCGGCACCGACGTACGCGACGCGGAGCGGAACCTGGACCGGCTGGTGGTCGGCAGCGCCCCGGCGCGGGCCGGCGACGACGGCGGCCGGGACGTCCCCGCCGGGCCGGCGGCGGTGGACGCCGCGCTGCTGCGCCGGCTCGTCGCCGCCGTGCACCGGCTCTGGCCCCGGGGCTGGCAGCCGGTCGACGTGGCCCGGATCGTGGCCCGCCGGCTCGGCGCACGCCCCGGCCGGCTGGTCGTCGACGCGCTCGCCGCCGACCGGGCGGCCCGGCCCGGCCCGGTGCCGCAGTGGTGGGACGACCAGTTGACCGACCTGGACGCCCGGGTCCGTTGGGACGACGACGCCGGCTGGCTGGGCGGGTGGGCGGCCCGCGAGGGCACGGACCGGATCGCCGCCCTGCGTGACGCGGTCGAGGTGCTGGCACTACTGGCCGGCCTGCCGCCGGTCGCGGTGCTGCGCCCACCGCCCGGCGTTGTCGGTGCCGCGGCCGTGACCGGGCCGTCCGGCTCCCGCGTCCTCGACCGGGTACGCGCGCTGCTGGCCAAGGCGGAGTCCACCACCTTCCCCGCCGAGGCGGAGGCGTTCACCGGGAAGGCGCAGGAGTTGATCGCCCGGCACAGCCTGGAACGGGCGCTGGTCGAGTCGACGGCCGCCCACCCGGACCAGCCCGGCGGGGTCCGGATCAGCACCGACGCCCCGTACGCGGGCGCGAAGGCGCTGCTGGTGCAGGAGGTGGCGGCGGCGAACCGGTGCGAGTCGGTATGGTCCGACGATCTCGGCTTCGCCACCGTGCTCGGCTTCCCCGCCGACCTGGAGGCGGTCGAACTGCTGCACACCTCGCTACTGGTGCAGGCCACCGCCGCGATGCTGCGCGGCCGGCGGGAACGGCGCGGCGGCGGCCGGCGGACCAGGGCGTACGACGAGGCTTTCCTGCACGCCTTCGCCCGGCGCATCGGTGAGCGGCTGCGGGCCGCGACCGACGCGGCGGACCGGCAGGCGGCCCAGGACACCGGGGCGGACCGCCTGCTGCCGGTGCTCGCGGCCCGCTCCGGCGCGGTACGGGAACGGATGGACACCCTCTTCCCCGGTGTCACCCGGGCCCGGCTGACCGTGCGGGACGCCGAGGGCTGGCAGTCCGGCACCTCGGCCGCCGACCGGGCCTCGCTCGCCGGCGGCACGTCGCCGTCGCGCCCGCTGCCCGGTCGACGCTGAGCTGCCCGGTCGACCGAGCTGCCCGGTCGACGCTGAGCCGTCGCGGTAGGGCCCCGACGGCCGTGACGCCGGCTCAGACGTGGCAGTCGCGGGTGAGCCGGGGCGGGATGTCGACGAAGTCGGTGCCCATCCAGCTCGCCGGGCTCTTGGCCGCCGCCCCAGAGTCGATCTTCGTGGCGGTCTCCTGGACCAGCTTCTTGATCCGGTCGTCCTGCGCCTTGCGGGCCTGCGCGCGGACGTCGTCGGCGAGCCGGCTCAGCCGCCCCTTGAGCTTGCCGTTGAGCTGTTCCGGGGTGAGTTCCTCGCGGGTGGCGTCGACCGAGTCGGCGGCGATCTGCCGGCTGCCATCGATGATCAACTGATCGACGGCGCGGCAGACCTGCGCGGTGTTCGCGGCGGTGCCGGCGCTCGGTCCGGTGCTCTCCGGGGCGGTGGCGGTCGACGCCTCCGGTGTGGGTTCCCCGGTGGTGGCGGTGGCCGACGGGCCGGGTGCGGCGTCGGTGCCGGCCTCCTCGTCCGAGCAGCCGGTGGCGAGGACGGCGAGGACGGCGAGGGTGAGTGCGGTGGCGGAGCGGCGATGCATCGACTTTCCCCGTTCGGTGTGACGGCCGTACCGCGACACGATGCCGCACGGGCGGGCGGGAAATCGAATCGGCGGGCACCGGCGGGCCCGGACACGCGTCACGCCGGCCCGACGGGGTCGGTCCGGCGTGACGGTGGTGCGGTTCAGCTCTTGAAGGCGTCCTTGACCTTCTCGGCGGCCTGCTTGAGGCTGGACTTGGCCTGGTCGTTGCGGCCCTCGGCCTCAAGGCGCTCGTTGTCGGTCGCCCGGCCAACGCCTTCCTTGATCTTGCCGGCGGTGTTCTCGGTCGTGTTGCCGATCTTGTCGTCGAACCCCATGAGAGCCTCCCGATGTGAGCATGTCGTTCCAACGACCTTCAACTACCCCCGCCCCCCGTCCCCAAAACACCCCCGCCACCGGCCCCGGCCCGATGACCAAGAGGTTCGCGTCACCCGGGAGCCGGCCGGTGACGCGAACCTCTTGATCAACTCGGCTGTGCGGGGTGGAGGGTGGTGGTGGAGAAGCGGCGCAGGCGGAGGCTGTTGGCCACCACGAAGACCGACGAGAAGGCCATCGCCGCGCCCGCGATCATCGGGTTGAGCAGGCCGGCGGCGGCCAGCGGGAGGGCGGCCACGTTGTAGGCGAACGCCCAGAACAGGTTCCCCTTGATCACGGCGAGGGTGCGCCGGGAGAGCCGGATCGCGTCCACCGCGGCGGTCAGGTCGCCCCGGACCAGGGTCAGGTCGGACGCCTCGATCGCCACGTCGGTGCCGGTGCCCATGGCCAACCCCAGGTCGGCCTGGGTCAGGGCGGCGGCGTCGTTGATCCCGTCACCGACCATCGCGACCGTGTGGCCCTGCTCCTGGAGCCGGCGTACCACGTCGACCTTGTCGGTCGGCAGCACCCCGGCGGTCACCCGGTCGATGCCGACCTCGGCGGCCACCGCCTGCGCGACCGTCGCGTTGTCCCCGGTGAGCAGCACCGGGGTCAGGCCCAGGGCCCGTAGCCCGGCGACCGCCTCCCGGCTGGTGGGTCGGACCACGTCGGCCACCGCGAGGACCCCCCGCGCCCGCCCGGACCAGCCCGCCACCACCGCCGTACGCCCGGCGGCCTCCGCCTCGGCCATCGCCCGGACCACCTCCCCGGGTACGTCCAGACCCCGCTCGCGCAGCAGCCCCGGTCGCCCGACGACGAGGTCGTGGCCGTCGACGGTGCCGGTGACGCCGAGCCCCTCGGTGGCGGCGAACCCGGTGACCGGGGGCAGTTCCCCGGCCTCGGCGGCACCGGCGGCCACGGCGCGGGCGATCGGGTGCTCGGAGCCGGCCTCCACCGCCCCGGCGAGCCGGAGCAGTTCGGCCCGGTCCTGCCCCTCGGCGGGGCGGACGTCGACCAGGGTCATCCGGCCGGTGGTGACCGTGCCGGTCTTGTCCAGCACCACCGTGTCGACCTGCCGGGTGGACTCCAGCACCTCCGGACCCTTGATCAGGATGCCGAGCTGGGCGCCCCGTCCGGTGCCGACCAGCAGCGCGGTCGGGGTGGCCAGGCCGAGCGCGCACGGGCAGGCGATGATCAGCACGGCCACGGCGGCGGTGAAGGCGGCGGTGGGGCCGGCCCCGGACCCCAGCCACCAGCCCAGGGTGCCGACGGCCAGCACGATGACGACCGGCACGAACACCCCGGAGATCCGGTCGGCGAGCCGCTGCACGGCGGCCTTGCCGGTCTGCGCCGCCTCCACCAGCCGGGCCATCTGGGCGAGCTGGGTGTCCGCGCCGACCCGGGTGGCGGTGACGACCAGCCGGCCGCCCGCGTTGACGGTGGCACCGGCCACCGTGTCGCCGGGCCCCACCTCGACCGGCACCGACTCGCCGGTGAGCATGCTGGCGTCGACCGCCGAGGTGCCCTCGTCGACCCGCCCGTCGGTGGCGATCTTCTCGCCGGGCCGGACCACGAACCGGTCGCCCACCACGAGCTGGTCGACCGGAACCCGGGTCTCCGTGCCGCCGCGCAGCACGGCGACGTCCCGCGCGCCGAGTTCGAGCAGGGCGCGCAGGGCCGCCCCGGCGGTCCGCTTGGAGCGGGCCTCGAAGTAGCGGCCGGCCAGCAGGAACACGGTCACCCCGGCGGCGGCCTCCAGGTAGATGTTGCCGGCACCGTCGGTGCGGACGATGTCCAGCCGGAACGGGTGGGTCATCCCGGGCATCCCGGCGTCACCGAGGAAGAGCGCCCAGAGCGACCAGCCGAACGCGGCCAGGGTGCCGAGCGACACCAGGGTGTCCATGGTCGCCGCGCCGTGCCGCAGGTTGGTCCAGGCGGCCCGGTGGAACGGCAGCCCGCCGTACGCGACCACCGGGGCGGCCAGGGTCAGTGACAGCCACTGCCAGTAGGTGAACTGCCAGGCCGGCACCATCGCCAGCACGATCACCGGCAGGGTGAGCACGGCCGACACCCGCAGCCGGGTCCGCAGGGCGGCCAACTCGTCGACCGGCGCACCGGCCGGTTCCGTGCCGGCGGGGGCGGGCGGCGGCGGGACGACGGCGGTGTAGCCGGTCTTCTCGACGGTGGCGATCAGGTCGTCGGGGGTGACGCCGTCGGCGTACCGGACGGTGGCCTTCTCGGTGGCGTAGTTGACGCTCGCCTCGACGCCGTCGAGCCGGTTGAGCTTCTTCTCGATCCGGGCGGCGCAGGAGGCGCAGGTCATCCCGCCGATGGCCAGCTCGATCTGGTGGGGCGCGGTGGGCAGGTTCTGGGTGGTCGGGGTCATCGCGGCACTCCGGTCAACCGTGGGTGTGACCGGCCCCGCCGGTGCCGGTGACGGTCACGCTCGGCGTCGGGTCGGTGGTGGGCTCGGGACCAACGGGGCTGGGGATGGGTTGCGGGGTGTGCGCGGGGTCGTGGCGGGTCCCGGCGGGCGGGGTGACGGGGCCGGTCAGCTGGCCGACCCCGTACGCCGCGCCGAACACCACCGCGAGGGCGAGGGCGAAACCGCCCAGCCTGGTCGGTGTGTTCATCGGTCGCCCCGGACCGTCACGCCTCGACGAGGTCGTAGCCGGCCTCGTCGACGGCGGCCCGCACGGACGCGGTGTCCAGCGGGCGGTCGCTGGTGACGGCGACCCGGCCGGAGGCCAGGTCGACGTGGACGTCGGTGACGCCGTCGAGGGCACCCACCTCGGCACTCACCGCGCTGACACAGTGCCCGCAGGTCATGCCCGTCACCTGGTAGTTCGTGATCATGCGACTCTCCCCTCCACTCGTCCAACATACCCCCCAGGGGTACGCCGCCCTGCGACCGTAGCATACCCCCCGGGGGTAAGCTATCCTGGTCGCCATGACCACACCGAGCACCCCGGTCCGGGGCTACACCGCCAGCAAGGACCAGTTGCTCGCGCGGCTGCGCCGCGTGGAGGGGCAGGTCCGGGGCATCGAGAAGATGGTCGACGACGACCGGTACTGCATCGACGTGCTCACCCAGATCTCCGCCGTGCAGGCCGCCCTGGACAAGGTCGCCCTCGGGCTGCTCGACGGCCACGCCCGGCACTGCATGCACGAGGGGGCCGCCGAGGGCCGGGCCGACGAGATGGCCGCCGAGATGATGGCCGCCGTCGGCCGCCTGATGAAACGCGGCTGACCCGGCCCGCCCGTCGGCGACCTGCGGTCAACGGGGCACCGGACGGGCGGACCGGTCGGGAGCCCGGCCCGCCCGGCGTCGCGGGGCTGGTGGGGTCCGGCCCCGCGACGCCTCACGGGTGGCGGTCAGAGCCGGGCGAGGATCTTCCGCATGGTGTCGATCTCGCCCTGCTGGGTGGCGACGATCTGCTGCGCCATGTTCCGCGCCCCGGCGTGCCGGCCGTCGGCCACCTCCTGCCGGGCCATGGTGATCGCACCCTCGTGGTGGGCGATCATCAGGCTGAGGAAGAGCCGGTCGAAGTCCCGACCGGTCGCCCCCTCCAACCGGGCCAGGTCGGCGTCGGACATCATCCCCGGCATGCCGTGGTCCATCCCCGGCAGGTGACCGCCGGCCGGACTGTCGGACGGGACGGGCCGGCCCCAGGCGGTGAGCCAGCCGGTCAGGGTGGCGATCTCCGGGGCCTGGGCGGCGCGGATCCGTTCGGCCAACCGGGTGACCTCCGGATCGGCGGCCCGGCTCCCGGCCAGCTCCGACATCCGTACCGCCTGCCGGTGGTGCGGGATCATCATCTGGGCGAACATCACGTCAGCCGGGGCGACCCCGGCGGACGCGGAGGCGGCCGGGGCGGCACCCACGGCCGGGCGGCCGTGGCCGCCAGTGGAGTGGTCGCCGCCGCAGGCGGACAGAGCGACGACGGTGCTGAGCGCGACGCCGGCCAGGATGGCACGGCACGCGCGACGACGAGGGGACACGGGCAGACCTTTCGGTACGACGGAGACGGACGCGGGACGCGGCGGAGCCACGTCGGGGCGTCCTATCTGCGCAGTACCGACACCGAGGCGAGGCGGAGCCCGAGCGGACGGGGTGGCGGGGCGCGCGGCTCCCGGGGCCGCGACGGCGGACGGGACACCCCGGCCGGCCTGGACCGCACCGCGAAGAGCAGCACCAGCACCGTCACGGTGAGCGCCCCGAGCACCGCCAGGCAGACGCTCCACACCGTCGCGGGTGGGCCGGGTGGGCCGGCGGGCAGCGCCACCGCGCACCCGTCCCCGCACCCCCGCAGGACCGGGTCCGCCACCGCGACGCCCCACCCCGGACCGACCGGGACACCCCACACCTCAGGGGTCAGGTGCATCAGGTCCGCCGCCGGCACGGGGACGGACGACCTGTCGGCGGCGGGCCGGTGCGGGTCGTCGGTCGACGTGCCGTGGCCGGTGGGGTGGCCGCCGCCCGGGTGCGCGTCGTGGCCGAGGGTGTGCATCGCGGAGAGCCCCAGCAGCGTGCCGACGAGCAGGAGCAGCCGCAGCCACCGCCCGGTCGTCGTCGCCGTACCCGCCCGCCGCACGGCTCCACGCTAGCCGTCCGGGCCGCCCGGCGGGCCGGTACGGGTGGGTCGGCGCGCGTCGGGGCCCGGCCCGTCGAGGCCCGGCACGGGGTGGCTGCCGGGACCGGCCGGTGCCGGCCCGCCGCCTCGACCTACCGTGGGCAGGGCGAACCGGGCGGGCCGGGGTGGTGGCTACCATCGTCCGACGATGACCCGCCGTCCGTGGTGAACCGGCTGGCCGGCTGACACGTATCCCGTCCCGGATCGTTGGGAGAACTCGCACATATGGGCGCCGACCACACCCGTCCCGCTCCGTCCACCCCGCCGCGGGTGCGACGGCTCCTCGTCATGACGGTGGTGCCGCTCATCGTGGTCACGGTGATCGCCACGCTGGTGCTCTGGCCCGGTGCGACCCCGAAGATCGACCAGGGTGAGCAGGTGCCCCGCCACCACGGCACGGTGACCCGGGTGGTGACCGAACCGTGCCCGCCCGCGCCGCAGACCCCCGACGGCCCCCCCGGGGTGGCCGACGGGCCGTGCGGGACGGTGACGGTCGCCGTCGAGCAGGGGCCGGACGCGGGCCGTGAGGTGCAGACGCCGGTGCCGTCCGGGCCGGGAGCGCCGACGGTGGCGGTCGGCGACGAGGTGGTGCTCGTCGCGTTGGCCGACCCGAGCGATCCGTCGGCGAGCAGCTACCACATCGCCGAGCACCAGCGGGGCATGCCGCTGCTCTGGCTGGTCGCCCTGTTCGCGGCGGCGATCGTGGCGTTCGGCCGGCTGCGCGGACTGGCCGCCCTGGCCGGCCTCGGGGCCAGCTTCGCCATCCTGTTGACCTTCGTGGTGCCGGGCATCTCCGCCGGGGGCGCGCCGCTGCCGATCGCGGTCACCGGCGCCGCGTTGATCATGTTCGTGGTGCTGTACCTGACCCACGGGATCACCGCGCAGACCTCGGTGGCGGTGCTGGGCACGTTGGGCAGCCTGGTGCTGACCGGCGTGCTGGGCACGCTGGCCACCGCCGCCACCCACCTGACCGGGTACGGCAGCGAGGAGGCCACCACGCTGTCGATGTACCAGCGTGACGTGGACCTGCACGGCCTGCTGCTGGCCGGGATCATCATCGGGTCGCTCGGCGTGCTCGACGACGTCACGGTCACCCAGGCGGCCACCGTCACCGAGCTGGCGCACGCCAACCCGGGGCTGTCCCGGTTGCAGCTCTACCGGGCGGCGACCCGGGTCGGCCGGGCGCACATCGCGTCCACGGTCAACACGATCGTGCTGGCGTACGCGGGCGCGTCACTGCCGTTGCTGCTCCTGCTCACCGCCGACAGCCGCCCGGTGAGCCAGATCCTCACCAGCGAGTTCCTGGCCCAGGAGATCGTCCGCAGCGCGGTGGCGACCCTCGGCCTGGTGGCGGCGGTGCCGCTGACCACCGGGTTGGCCGCGCTGGTCGTGACCGCCGGGCGGGGACCGGCCGACACCGGTACGGCCGGGCCGCCGCCCACCCCACGTCCCGCCCCCGACCGTGCCGAGGCGCTGGAGGCGTTGAGCGCGCCCCGGCACGGCGAACCGTCCACCCCGGCCCCCGCACGGTGGCCAGACCCGGAAGGGAGCACGGACACCGCATGGTGACACTGCGCTGCGTGACCGGAGGCGAGGTCGCGCCTGTCGGTCGCGTCACTGATTACCCCTCGCTATCGGGAAAATACTCATTTGGTCGGGTTGCGGGCGTAGATCCCCGGTACGACTCTCGGGTAACCTCGCTGCCGGTCACCGCCGAAGGCGCCCACCGGCGCCAGCGGTGCCACCGCCCAATCGCCGTACGGCGAGCCGGGGAACCGAGCACCTGGGGTGAATCCGCGCCAGCGGTAGGGGCCACTTCCGTCCCGAACCCGTCAGCTAACCCGGTCGGCGGTCGACGGAAGGGAAAACTGTGACGGCACCCCTACGCCGCTGGTTGACGCCGGCAGTGGCCGTACTCGCCGCCCTGGCGATCGTCGCCGGACCGGCCGCCGCCCCCGCGACGGCCGCGCCCAACGCGCCCACCCCCTCGGGGCACGAGGAGGACGACGAGCCGAAGCTGCTCACCGACGTCATCGAGGCCACCAACCGGGAGTACTCGGCGGCGAAGACCCGGCTGGAGAAGTCCAAGAAGCGCCAGCTCGAATACGCCATCGAGGTGGAGAAGGCGGAGCAGGAGCTGGCGGCGCTGGCCCCGCAGGTCACCGAGATCGCCGCCCAGTCGTACCGGACGGGTCGGGTCGGCGCGGTCGCCGCGCTGCTGGAGAGCGACGCGCCGGACGCCTTCGTCCGCCGGGCCGCCGCCCTGGACGAGCTGAACATGGTCAACGCCGGCAAGCTGGCCGAGGTCAACAAGGTCAAGACCCGGGCCGAGCAGGCCAAGCTCGCCGTCGACGCCGAGGTCCGGGAGCAGCAGAAGCAGGCCAACCTGATGGCCAAGAAGAAGACCGAGGCCGACAAGGCACTGGCCCTGGTCGGCGGCCGGGGCTTCACCGGCGGCCTGGTCGACGCGACGTCCCCGGTGGCCCGCGTCGCCCCCGGCCAGACCGCCAACGGCGACTGGCGCGGGGAGTCGTGCAGCGAGAACGACCCGACCACGTCCGGCTGTATCACCCCGCGCACGCTGCACATGTACAAGGAGGTCAAGCGGGCCGGGTTCAACCGGTTCGTCGGCTGCTACCGCCCCGGCGGGCCGTGGGAGCACCCCAAGGGCAGGGCGTGCGACTGGTCGTTGCAGAACAGCGGGTTCAGCCCGTGGCACAACAACGACACCCGGATGTACGGCAACAACCTCGCCGCGTTCCTGATCCGCAACTCGGACCGTCTGGGCATCTACTACGTGATCTGGAACCGGCAGATCTGGTTCCCGGCCAACGGCTGGAGTTCGTACTCGGGGCCGTCCAACCACACCGACCACGTCCACGTGTCACTGCTGTAGCGACCGTGATCGACACCGTGGCGGCGATGGTGCGGTGTCCGGGCTCCCGGATACCGCACCATCGGCCCCGAAGGGTTGATCGAGGTGCATGACGAAGGCCGCCCGGCTGAGCCGGGCGGCCTTCGTCATGACCGGGTGCGGGTCAGGAGGCGACGGGTGCCGGCGCGGCACCGGCCGACACGGCCGGTGCGGGCACCGCGGCGGCGGGCTCGGGGGCCGGGGCGGGCCCGGGGGGCACAGCTGCGGGCTCGGACGCCGCGGCGGTGGGCTCCGACAGCTCGGGGGCGGGGGCGACCTGGTGGACCTCGCCGGCGGCGAGTCGGTAGGACATGCCGACCACCGCGCACCGGCCGGCGGCCACCTCGGCGGCGATCACCGGCGAGTTGCCGAGCAGCACCTCGACGGTCTGCGCGATGTGGATGTCGACGATCCCGTCGATGTCGTGCACCCCCTGCTGGGCCGCGCGGCGCAAGCTCGGCCCGACGGCGGCGACCACCGAGTAGAGGTGCCCCGGGGGCTGGGTGCCGGTGCGGGCCGTGTCCCGGGCCGCCTGCACCGCACCGCAGGAGTCGTGCCCGAGGACCACCACCAGCGGGGTGCCGAGCACCGTGACCGCGTACTCGACGCTGCCGAGCACCTCGGGCCCGGCGGTGTGGCCGGCGGTCCGGACCACGAACAGGTCGCCGAGACCCCGGTCGAAGATGATCTCGGCGGCGAGCCGGGAGTCGGAGCAGCCGACGATGACGGCGAAGGGATGCTGACCGTCGGCGACGGCGGTGCGGTGCCCGGCGTCCTGGTTGGGATGACGGGGCACACCGGCGACGAACCGCCGGTTGCCGGCCTGCAACTCGGCCAACGCCTGGGTCGGAGTGATCGGGGCCATTGCCTCACCTCGGTCCGGAATCGCACCTGGTCACGCCGGCCGGCGGCGACGACGGCCGTGTCCCCACGGTCACACGCAGCTAAAGGTACGTCAAGATTTCGTGATACACGTTTCAGGCATCGGTCGGCGCGGTGTCGACGGCGTGTCGGACCCGGGGCGCGCACCGGATCGGCGGGCGACCCCGGGCCCGACCCGTCGGGGCGGCCGACGACGGGTCTCCCAGGTACGGGCCATACCATGACCGGCATGGCGACAGGCGGCACGGGGAGCACCCGGAACTGGACGTTCCTCACCAACCATGGCCATGTGCTGCTCGCCATCGCCCGCAACCCCACCGCCCGCCTCCGCGACGTCGCCGACGAGGTCGGGGTGACCGAACGGGCCGCCCAGGCGATCGTCGCCGACCTGGAGGCCGGCGGCTACCTGCGGCGTACCCGGGTCGGCCGGCGCAACGAGTACACGCTCAACCCGAGCGGCCATTTCCGGCACCCCGCCGAGGCCGACCGCCAGGTCGGCGCCCTGCTCGCCCTCTTCAGCCCCGACCCGGCCGACGCCGGGTCCTGAGCCGCCGGACCGGCACACGGCGACGGCCCGCCCCGGCGGGGACGGGCCGTCGCGGATGGAGGGTCAGCAGAAGCTGCCGGCTCCGCCGCCACCGTCCTGCCGGGTGGTGCGGAAGTCGCACAGGTCGTAGCCGTTGGCGGTGAGCACCGCCTTCGCCGCCGCCGTCTGCGCCCCGGTCAGCGCCGGCTCCCGGGAGAGGACGAAGCCGGTGCTGCGGTCCGGGTCGCCGACGACCGCCCACCGGTAGTCGGGATCGAGCCCGATCACCACGTAGTTCGGCCCACCCAGGTAGATCCACCTACCGCCGAGCTTGAGGAAGGAGACGGTCAACGCCGAGTCGGCCGGCGGGTTCTCGCTGCGGGCCCGCCCGGTGACCGCGCTGGTGGTGCCCACGATGGTGCGGCAGGTGTTGCGGACCCCGATGGTGCCGTCGGGCTGGACGTCGTACCGCGCCGTCACGTTCTTGTAGCACTGGATCTCGAAGATGGCCGGGATGGCGGCGACCTGGTACCAGTCGCCCGCGTAGCGCTCGACGTCGACGTCGGCCACCGGGGTGAGCGGTCCGGTGTCGACGGCGGTCGGCGCGGCCTGCGCGGGTGCGGCGGTGGCCAGCACCGCCGCCGCGGCGACCGCGACGGCCGCGACGACCTGACGACGTACTCCCATGGTGTCTCCTCCGGTCTGTCGGTCCGGCGCGACGCAGCGTCACGCCGTCGGCGGAATTGCCCGGACCCACCGGCCGGAAACTGTCGGCATTCTCATTCTCGTCGATGCATCCAGGCGCAGGTCAATGGCCGTATCCCTGGTGGGAGCGGTCCGTCCACACGGCACACCGTGGCCCGACTCACTCCTGCGGTCGGGTCACCGCCGCTGCGCGTACGGCCGGTCGGGGATAGGTTGGACGGGTGATCCGCGTAGCCCCCACCCAGCCGGTCTGGGTGTCGAGGCTGCGCGACCTGACCCGGCTGGCGGTCACCGCGCTGGTGCTCGCCGCCGGCCTCGGCGGGTTCCTCGCCGTCACCGGCGGCCCGGTCGCCGTCACCGCCCGACCCTCCGTGGTGACCTCGCGGGTGGCGACACTGCCCGCCGACGCCCGGCCGACCGGCGATCGGGCCGACGCCCGACCCGGTGACGGGCGGCCCGACGACGGGTCGCTGCGACCCCAGCCGCCGACGCCCGCCGTCGAGAACGCCGCCCGGCCCGTCGCGCCGGCCGCCGGGGCGACGCCGGACCCGGTCCGGGACGCCACCGGCCGCCGCGGCCCGCCCCGGAGCTGAGCCGCGCGGCACCTGCGCCGCCCGGCCGGCCACGACCGGGCCCTGCCGACCACGGCCCCGGGTGCCCGGCCGGCCCGACCGCGGTCCGGTCCGGCAGATCCGGTCCACCCGATCCGGTCCACCCGTCGCAGGACGCGCCGCCCAGCTTCCGCCCGCTGCCGGGCCCCCGTCCGTCCACGTCGTTGTCCACCGTGAGGTGTTGGTGATGCAGACCGTCTTCTCCGCCGTCCTGCCCGATGTTCCCGCCGCTGCCGCGATCTGGCTGATCCTGCTCGCCCTCGCCGCCGTCGCCGTCGCGGCCCTGGTGGTCCGGCCCGGCCGGCTCCGGCTGGCGGCGGCCGGCCGGTTCCGCGACGCCGCCCTGCCCGACGACCCGGAACGGGCCGAGCAGGACCGGGAGCACACCCGGTACGCCGAGGAGGTCGCCGTGGCGGCCGAGCGGGCCGGCACCACGGCGAGCCGGCTGCGGGCCGAGTGGCTCGCCACCCAGGACGAGGTCGAGTCGGCCTGGACCGCCCTGGAGGCGGCCGAGGCGCACCTGCGCCGGCTCGCCGCCGCCGCGGTCATGCCCCTGCCGCACACCGGCCAGACCCCCGCCGAGTACGCCGACCGGGAACGCTGGCTGCACCGGGCCGCCGAGGAGGCGCACCGGCGCGGTGAGCTGTCGGACGAACAGCTCGCCGACGCCCTCGCCCACCGGGCCGGCTGGGACCCGCGCCGGCACCCGGTGGAGCAGGAACTCGTGCTGCGCCGTGCGACCCGGGACCACCTGGCGGCCCGGCACCGGGCGGCGGTCGCCCGGGAGCAGGCGGCCTGGCGGGCCGCCGACCTGGCCGGCGCGGCGGCCCGCAGCCTGCGCGACGAGGCGTTCGCCGCGCGGGAGCGCCGCCCGGAGCGGGCCGAGTCGGTGCTGCCGATGCCGGAGGCCCCACGCTCGGCGGCGGACACCACCCGGGAGAACCCGGTCGTGGCGCGCGGCCGGGCCGCCGTCCCCGCCTACTGACCCACCCCCACGACCTGACCGACCGCACGACGACGTCGCCGCCGACGCCGGGCCGCGCCACCCGCCGGTGACGGCGGCGCGTCGCACTGCGGACAGCGGCACGGTGGGCGGCGCTGCACTAGCGTTGCGGGCATGTCCCGGGAGATGTGGGCGCTCGTCGTCGTCGGCGCGGTCCTTGCGCTGGCGACACTGGTCGGCGCGGTCCTGCTGGCGGTACGGGTGGTCCGCACCCGACGGCTGCTCGGCACGCTCGGTGTGGGCGGCAAGGTGGCGTTCTACGGTGCGCTGATCTACACGATCTGCCCGGTCGACCTCCTGCCCGACCCGATCTACCTGGACGACATGGGCGTGCTGGCCGGGGCGTTGATCTACCTGACCCGGCTGGCCCACCGCCGCCGGGCCGCCGGTCGCAGCCTGCCCGGTCAACCCGGCCGCACGGGTGTCCCGCCCGGTCCGGGCCAGTCCCGCCAGATCGTGTCATGATCGGGGCCGAGCCGGGGTCACGCCGGCCCTGGGACGGGGGACGGACATGGCCGGCAGGCACCGGTTGGACCCGGACGACGAGCGGGTCCTCACGTTCTGCCGCGAGCGGCACCTGGCCACGCTGACCACCCTGCGGCCCGACGGCACGCCGCACGTCGTACCGGTCGGGCTGACCTACGATCCGGCGGCCGGGCTGGCCCGGGTGATCACGTCCGCCGGTTCGGCCAAGGCCCGGTACGTCGCCGCCGCCGGTGCGGCGGGGATCCCCGTGGCGGCGTGTCACCTCGACGGCCGCTGGTGGCTGACCGTCGAGGGCCGGGCGGTGCTGCGGACCGACGCCGCAGCGGTGGCCGAGGCCGAGCGCCGGTACGCCGAGCGCTACCGCCCGCCGCGCCCGAACCCGGAGCGGGTGGTCATCGAGATCGGCGTGACCCGCCTGCTCGGCTCCCTCCCGCCGCTCACGTCCGAATAGGACCGACAGGCGCGACGGACGGGCCGGCTGGCTGGCGACCGGCGGGGCGCTGACCGTCGCCAGCGGGCGGGGTCGACGGGTGGTGGCTCATCGACGGTGATGGGTTCGGGTGGCCGGCCGTGGGTACAGGCCCGCCAGGAGCCGATCCGTCCGCAACCGGTAAGGGGCACCGAGATGAGCGACCTACAGGCCACCACGGCTCAGGACGTGGTGGACGTGCTGACCGCCGACCACCACGAGATCGAGGCGATCTTCGTGGAGCTGGAGAACCCGCAGGGCACCGCCGAGCACCGCCGCCGGCTGGCCGACGTGCTGATCGCCGAACTGGTCCGGCACGCGGTCGCCGAGGAGATGTACGTCTACCCGACCGCCCGTCGGGCCCTGCCCGACGGCGACCAGCTCGCCGAACACGAGATCGCCGAACACGCCGCCGCCGAGCGGACGCTGAAGGAACTGGAGCCGCTGGACCCGTCCGACGCCCGTTTCGAGCCGCTGATCAGCCACCTGGCGAAGAGCATCCGGCACCACGTACGGGAGGAGGAGTCGGAGCTGTTCCCCCGGCTACGGGCGGCAGTCGCCCACGAGGAGCTGGTGGAGCTGGCCGACCGGGTGTCGGCGGCGAAGGGGCACCTGCCGACCCGCCCGCATCCCGGCGCACCGGACCACCCACCGGCGAACCGGCTGATCAACCCCGGTGCCGGGCTGGTCGACCGGATCAGGGACTCGCTGAGCGGGCGGCCGACCAGCCGGGCCGAGCTGCACGACGGGCAGGGCTGACCGTCGCCGGTGGTCATCTCCGGGTACCCCGCCGGAGGTGACCACCGGGTCCGGTCACGGTTCCGGGGCGACCCGGCTGCCGTCCGCCGCGTCGGACACCACGATCGCCTCCATCGGGCAGGACTCGGCGGCGTCCAGCACCGCGTCCGCCGGGTCGATCCGTTCGGCCACCGGCCGGGACAACCCCCCGTCCACCAGGACGAAGTGGGCCGGGGCGTAGCTCGCGCAGATCCCCGCCCCGATGCACCGGGTCGGGTCCACGTGCACCCGCCAGCCGCTGTCCCCCATCTGCTCCACCGTTCCTTTCGCTACCAGTTCACGGGCAACGCCGTCAGACCCCGGACGAGCAGGCCGCTCTTCCAGGTCAGTGCCGCCGGGGGCACCGCCAGCCGCAGGCCCGGGGTGCGGGTCAGCAGCGTCTCCAGGACCACCTGGAGTTCCATCCGGGCCAGTTGGGCCCCGATGCAGTGGTGCGGGCCGTGACCGAAGGCGAGGTGCGGGTTCGTCTCCCGGTCGAGGACGAGCCGGTCGGCGTCGGGGAAGACGGTCTCGTCCCGGTTGGCCGAGGGGATGGAGACCAGCACCGGTTCCCCGGCGCGGACCAGCACCCCGCCGAGTTCGACGTCCGTCAGGGCGTACCGGGCGAACGCGGAGGTCGCGCCGAGCGGGATGAACCGCAGCAGTTCCTCCACGGCGGACGGCACCAGGGACGGCTCGTCGAGCAGCCGCTGCCAGACGGCGGGCTCGGTGAGCAGGACGTAGACCAGGTTGGGGATCTGGGTCACGGTGGTCTCGTGGCCGGCGGCCAGCAGGCCCGCCGCCAGACGTACCATCTCGTCCTCGGTGAGCCGGTCGGCGTTCTCGTCGCGGGCCCGGACCATCGCCCCGATCAGGTCGTCGGTGGGGGTCACCCGCCGCTTCGCGATCAGCCCCGCCATGTACGACAGCAGTTGGTCGAGGTAGCTCTCGGCCACCTCCGGCCGGAGCGAGGTGGTCGACACGATCGCCTCGGACCAGGTGTGGAACCGGTCCTGGTCGGCGACCGGCACTCCGAGCAGGTCGCAGATCACCCGGATGGGCAGCGGGGTGGCGAGGTGGGCGACCAGGTCGGCCGGTGACCCGGCGGAGATCATGCCGGCGACGAGTTCGTCGGCCAGTTCCCGGGTGCGTGGGCGCAGTTCCTCGACCCGCCGGGCGGTGAACGCCTTGGCCGCCAGCCGCCGCAGCCGGCTGTGCTCGGGCGGGTCCATCCCGAGGATGCCGGACTCCCGCTGGTAGGGGACGCTGCGCGGCTCGTCCCGTCCGACGGCGGCGGCCCGGCTGAACCGCGGATCACCCAGTACGGTCCGCACGTCCGCGTGCCGGGTGGCCAGCCAGGCCGGCTCCCCGAACGGGAGCTGCACCCGGACCAGCGGTTCGTCGCGGCGCAGCCCGGCGTAGCGGGGGTCGACGTCGAGCCGGTGCGGATCGCTGAACGGATACGGCCGGGCCTGCGTGGCGTGTGTTGTCTCGGTCACCGGGGATGCTCCCTCTCGTTGACGGCCCGCGGGCTCGCGCGCCGACCCACTCCACACGACTCCACGGTGAGTCATGCCCCGAGTGCGGATAGTAGCGAGAGTCCTCGATGGTTACCAGAGGTGATCAGCCCTTGACACGATGCTGCCGGGCCGCCCCGAACGGGGTGGCCCGGCAGTGGGAAACCGGTCAGCGGCCCTGGTCGCCCTCACCGGTGTGCGCCTGGGCGGCGTCGACGCCCTTGTCGATCTGCTCGTCGTACCTGCCGCCGGTCCGCTTGTCGGCGTAGTCGCCGGCCTTGTCCAGGCCCTGGTCGACCTGCTTGTCGTGCTTGTCCGCGAAGTCCTTGGCCTTGTTCAGGAAGTCACTCATGATGTCCCCTCCTCGTTCGCTGTCTGCTGCGTTCCCCGACCACCCGGGCGCAAACACCGGGAGCGCACCACGGCGCGGCAGCAGCGGGCGGTCCTCGCGCGGGCGGCACCGTCCGGAAACGACCGTCCTGAACGGAACCTGCCCGCCGGCACGGCGTTGAGCCACCGGGTGTCGCGGTCGGCCCGGTCGGGTATCGACCCCGCCGAGACCGAGGAGGAACCGACGTGGTCGAGGACGGTGCCGGGCGTACGCCCGAGGTGACGGCTGCGGGCGCCCGCCCCAGCCCACGGCAGGCCTGGGCGGCGCTGCCCTGGCTGGTCCGCACGGCGGTGGTGTGGAGCGCCTGCCTGGTGGTCGTGGTGTTCGGCTGCTACCTGCTGGGCCGGGTGGCGGTGCTGCTCGCGCCGCTGGCGATCGCGGTGGCGGTCACCCTCTTCCTCACCGCGCTGCTCGACCCGGTGCTGCTGGCCCTACGCCGGCTGCGGGTTCCGGCCGCGCTCGCCGCGCTGCTGAGCGTCCTGCTGCTGCTCGGGGTGCTGGTCGGGGTGGGGGTGCTGGTGTGGAACCTAACGGCCGCCCAGTTCGGTGAGCTGAGCCAGCAGCTCGACGAGGGGCTGCAACGCTCCCGCGACTTCGTCACCGGGACCCTGCCGGTCAGTGACGCCCAACTCGACAAGCTGATCGGGCAGGTCCGCGACGGGCTGGGCGGCAGCGCCCCCGACCCGGTCGGCGGGGCCCGTACGGCGGCCGAGGCGCTCGGCTCCACCCTGCTCGCCCTGGTGTTGCTGTTCTTCCTGCTCAAGGACGGCCGGTCGATGTGGCACTGGGTGCTGCGCCGGATGACCGGGCCGAACCGTACGGTGGCCGCCGAGGCGGGCCGGGTCGGTTGGCGCACCCTCGGCTCGTACAGCCGGGGCACGATGGTCATCGCGGCCATCGACGCGATCGGGATCGGGCTGGCGCTGGTGCTGCTGGGGGTGCCGTTGGCGCTACCCCTGGCACTGATCACCTTCCTCGGCGGTTTCGTGCCGATCATCGGGGCGACGGTGGCCGGCGCGGTGGCCGTCCTGGTGGCGTTGGCCGCGAACGGGCCGACCACGGCGCTGCTGGTGCTGGCCGCGGTGATCGCCGTCCAGCAGGTCGAGGGCAACCTGCTGGAACCGTTGATCATGAAGCGGCAGGTGCAGTTGCATCCGGCGGTGATCCTGGTGGTGGTCACGGCGGGCACGCTGATCGCCGGCATCGCCGGGGCCTTCGTCTCGGTGCCGATCGCGGCGGTCGCCTACCGGGTGGTCGACACCGTCCAGCGGCACCGGGAGCAGGTCGCCTCGACCCCGCCGGCCGACCGCCCCCACCACCGCCGCGACGAGCCCCCCGCCGCCCCGGCCTGAGACACCCGGCGCTCTTCGTCGCAAGGCGGGCGATGTTGTGGCATCCGAGCCCTCGGACACCGCAACATCGCCCCCCTAGCCTCCCCGGCCTGAGGCCGGCCCGCCGGCCCGCCGGCCCGCCCCGTCAGGCGGGGACGGGGAGATGATGGGTGAACCAGTCGGCGGCCGCGTCGGCCACCTGGTCGAGCGTGCCGGGCTCCTCGAACAGGTGCCCGGCGCCGGGCACCACGCGCAGTTCGTGCGGGGCGGCGAGCAGCTCGGCGGCCTGCTCGTTCATCGTGATCACCTGGTCGTCGAGGCCACCCACCAGCAGCAGCGTCGGCGCGCGTACCCCGGACAGGGCAGGGCCGGCCAGATCCGGCCGGCCGCCCCGGGACACCACGGCGGCGACCCGCTGCGGGCGGGCGGCGGCGGCCACCAGCGCGGCGGCGGCCCCGGTGCTCGCCCCGAACAGGCCGACCGGCAGCCGGCCCAGCGTGGGTTCGGCGGCGAGCCAGTCGAGGGTGCCGGTGAGCCGGTCGGCCAGCAGGTCGATGTCGAAGCGCCACTGCGCGGTCCGGGCGTCGACCTCGTCCTCCTCGGCGGTGAGCAGGTCCACCAGCACGGTCACCAGCCGGCGACGCTGGAGCACCCGGGCCACCGCCACGTTGCGCGGGCTGTGCCGGGAACTGCCGCTGCCGTGGGCGAAGAGCACCACCCCCGTCGCGTCGTCCGGCCCGTCGACGTCCGCCGGCAGCCTGACCTCCCCCAGCGACACCGTCGCCTCGGCGCGTACCCCCATGGTGGTTGCCCCTTCCCGCTCGCCGGCCGGTGGCGGTTACCCGCCCGGGGGCCGCTCTCACCCGTTGCCTTGACACCGGCGACAAGGTCTAGCGTGACGCCGGGAGACGCCGCCGGGGAGGTCGGGATGCTGATCGGCGAACTGGCGCAGCGGGCCGGGACGAGCACCCGCACGCTGCGGTACTACGAGACGCACGGGTTGGTCCGGCCCCGTCGCTCGGCCAACGGCTACCGGGTGTACGACGAGGCCGAACTGCGGGTGGTGCACGAGATCCGGGCGCTGCTGGCGGTCGGCTTCGGCCTCGACGACATCCGGCCCTTCGTGGCCTGCCTGCGGGCCGGCCACGCCTCCGGGGACGTCTGCCCCGACTCGGTGGCGGTGCTGCGCCGCAAGCTGGCCGAGGTGGACGTCTACCTCGACCGGCTCGGCGCGGTCCGCCGCCGGCTGCACGACCAGCTCGCCCACGCCATCGCACAACGGGAGGAAACATGCCTCAGGACACGGCAGCGCACCGGTTGACCGCCGTCACCGACGCCACCTTCGCCGACACGGTGCTGGCCGCCGACCGGCCGGTGGTGGTCGACTTCTGGGCCGACTGGTGCCCACCCTGCGTCGGCACCTCCCGGCACCTCGCCGAGTTGGCCGAGGAGTTCGGCGACCGGCTGCGGGTGGTCGCCCTGGACACCGACGCGAACCCCGACACCACCCGGGCGTACGGGGTGATGTCGCTGCCCACCATGCTGGTGTTCGTCGGCGGGCAGGTCGCCGGCTCGATCGTCGGCGCCCGCCCGAAGAACCACCTGCGCCTCGCCTTCGCCCGCCACCTCGACACCTGACCGACCCGCGCCCGGCGGCGGTTTGCGGGGGTGGCCGGCGGGAACACGCGCGGGACACCGGCGCAGCCGCGCCGCGCACGGATCACGAGGTTCGCCATGGCCAAGCGGAAGGCACGTCAGCAGACCCGGACCATCGAGCAGGACCGCCCCGAACCGGACGCCGGGCACGAGCCCGACTGGGCGGACGAGGCGGCGCAGGCGCGCACCCCCGAGGACCCTCGGGCGGTCGCCCCGCGCGACGCCGGTGGCCGACCCTCCAACGGCCCCCAGTTCTGACCCGCCGATCAGTTACGGGTGGCGGGTCGCCGTCGCGGTCGCGGCGGCGACCCGTCGGCGGGGTCAGCCGGGGGACTCGGGCAGCCGCAGCAGCGGGGCCCGGCCGGGCGGCTGCTCCGGTGCCGGGCCGCTCCCGTGGCGCTGCGGCACCGGCACGGTCACCGGCGCGGCGGAGGTGACCCGCACGGTCTCGCCGTGGTGCCGCAGCTCCACCACCGTGTCCGGGCCGCCGTTACGCAGCGAGTACGTCGTCTGGTGCGGTCGGACGTCCACCCGCAGCCGCATCGACCGCCACTGCAACGAGAACTCCAACCGGCTCAACCGGCTGGACAGCCGGGGGGCGAACGACAGCTCGCCGTCGTGGTCGCGCAGCCCGCCGAACCCGGCCACCAGCGCGATCCAGGCCCCCGCCAGCGACGCCATGTGCACGCCGTCGCGGGTGTTCTCGTTGAGGTCGTGCAGATCCATCAGCGCGGCTTCCCGCAGGTAGCTGTGCGCCAGCTCGGCGTGGCCCACCTCGGCCGCGAGCACCGCCTGGGTGCAGGCCGACAGGGACGAGTCCCGCACGGTACGCCGCTCGTAGTAGAGGAAGTTGCGCAGCTTCTGCGCATCGGTGAAGGCGTCCCCCCGCCAGTGCATGGCCAGCACCAGGTCGGCCTGCTTGACCACCTGCTTGCGGTACAGGTCGAAGTACGGGTAGTGCAGCAGCAGCGGGTACTTCTCGGTCGGGGTGTGCGCGAAGTCCCACTCCTGGAGCCGGGTGAACCCCTCCACCTGCTCGTGCACGTCGAGGTCCTCGTCGTACGGGATGTGCATGGCGGTGGCGGCGTCCCGCCACTCGGCCGCCTCCTCCTCGGACACCCCGAGGTCGAGGGCCTCGTCGCGCAGTCGCATCGCGCAGTCGGCGGCGGTGAGCAGGTTCCGCTGCGCCATCAGGTTGGTGTAGATGTTGTCGTTCTTGACGGCGGTGTACTCGTCGGGGCCGGTCACCCCGTCGATGTGGAACCGGCCGTACCGGTCGTGGTGGCCCAGGGAACGCCACAGCCGGGCCGTTTCCACCAGCAGTTCCAGGCCGATGTCCCGTTCGAGCTGCTCGTCGCCGGTGACCAGGACGTAGCGGCGCAGCGCGTCGGCGATGTCGGCGGCGATGTGGAAGGCGGCGGTGCCGGCCGGCCAGTACGCCGAGGACTCCGGCCCCTCGATGGTGCGCCACGGGAACGCCGCGCCGGCCAGGTTCAACGTCCGGGCCCGCTCCCGGGCCTGCTCCAGGGTGGCGTGCCGCCAGTACAGGGCGTCGCGGACCGCGCCCGGCTGGGTGTACGTCAACACCGGCAGCACGAACATCTCGGTGTCCCAGAACGCGTGCCCGTCGTAGCCGGGACCGGTCAGCCCCTTGGCGGAGATCGGCCGGCGTTCGGCCCGCGCCCCGGCCTGGAGCACGTGGAACAGTCCGAACCGGACGGCCTGCTGCACCTCCGGGTCCCCCTCGACCCGGACGTCGGCGGCGTCCCAGAATCCGTCGAGGTATTCGCGCTGCTCCCGGTGCAGCCCGTCCCAGCCGGTCAGCCGGGCGGCGGCCAGCGCCGCGCCGACCTGGTCGCGCAGCGCGGGCAGCGAGCGTCGGCTGGACCAGCCGTACGCGAGGTACTTGACCACCCGCACCGTCTCGCCGGGCTGGAGCACGCAGCCGATGGTGGTCCGGACCCAGTCCTCGTACCCCTCGGACTCCAGGGTGGTCCGGCCCGGGGCGTCCACGTCGTGGCCCATGCCGGCGGCCACCCGCAACCCGCTGACCTTGGTGCGGTGGATGAGCAGGCCGCCGTCGTCGGTGGTCAGCTCCTCCTCGGCCTGTAACGGCGACTCCAGCACGGCGGCGACCCGGGGGTCGCGGCTCTGCGCCGGCAGGTTCTCGTTGGCGACCAGCTCGGACTGGAGGATCAGCCGCAGCGGGCCGCTGACCGCCTCCACCTCGTAGTGGATCGCGGCGACCGACCGTTGGGTGAAGGAGACCAGCCGGGTGCTGCGGACCTTCACCTCCCGGCCGGCGGGCGAGCGCCAGTGCATCTCCCGGTGCAGGGTGCCGGCCCTCAGGTCGAGGACCCGTTCGTGGCTCAGCAGCTCGCCGTAGCGCAGGTCGAGGGGTTCGTCGTCGACGAGCAGCCGGATCAGCTTGCCGTTGGTGACGTTGACGATGGTCTGCCCCGACTCGGGGAACCCGAACCCGGCCTCCGCGTACGGCAGCGGACGCAGCTCGTAGAACGAGTTGAGGTAGGTGCCGGGCAGGCCGTGCGGCTCGCCCTCGTCGAGGTTGCCGCGCAGCCCGATGTGGCCGTTGGAGAGCGCGAAGACCGACTCGGACTGGGCCAGCACGTCCATGTCGAGGCGGGTCTCCCGGATGTGCCACGGCTCGACCGGGTAGGCGCGTTCCCGGATCATGCGGCCGGCCCGCGTAGCAGCTCGGCGAGGTCGGTGACGACCACGTCGGCACCGTGGGCGCGCAGCTCGTCGGCCTGGCCGACCCGGTCCACGCCGATCACGTGGCCGAAGCCGCCGGCCCGGCCGGCGGCCACCCCGGCCAGCGCGTCCTCGAACACGGCCGCGTCGGCGGGGGCCACCCCGAGCAGCTCGGCGGCGGCGAGGAAGGTGTCGGGATGCGGTTTGCCGCGCAGCCCCTCGGCGCGGGCGACCAGCCCGTCGACGCGTACCTCCAGCAGGGGTTCCAGGCCGGCGGCGGCGACCACGTCGCGGCAGTTGGCGCTGGCCGAGACGACCGCGCGGCGCAGCCCGGCCTGCTCGGCCGCCTTCAGGTAGGCCACCGACCCGGGGTACGCCTGCACGCCGTCGTGGTGGATCCGGTCCAACAGGACGACGTTCTTGCGGTTGCCGACCCCGTTGACGGTCTCCGCGTCGGGCGGGTCGTCGGGGCTCCCCTCGGGCAGGGTGATGCCCCGGGAGGCGAGGAAGGAACGCACCCCGTCGGCGCGCGGTTTCCCGTCGACGTAGCGGTGGTAGTCCGGGCCGGGGTCGAACGGCCGGAACGGTTCGCCGCCGGCCTCGGCGTGCCGGCGCAGCAGGTCGTCGAAGGTCTGTTTCCAGGCGGCGTTGTGCACCTTGGCGGTCTGGGTCAGCACGCCGTCGAGGTCGAAGAGGCAGGCGGTCACATGAGCAGGTAGGCCCAGCACGCTACGAATCTATCCAGCGCCCCCACCGGGCAAACCCCCGCCACGCGGGTCAGCGGTTCGGGCGCAGCGTCCACAGGACGGTCATGGTGGCGGTGACGGTCCCGTCGGGGGTACCGATCTCCACCGCCACCGGGAACTCGGGGCGCTGGCCGGCGTCCAGCTCAGCGAGCACCTCGGCCGGGGGGCGGCCGAGCCGTGCGGTCGCCCGCACCTCGCCCATCGCCACCCGCCGGTACGCGATGTCGGCCCGCACGGCGAGCGGCACGGCCCGGTCGAGCACCTGCCCGAACGCGGCCATCACCACCGCGCCGGAGGCGGTCTCGCCGAGGGTGAACATGGCACCGGCGTGCGGGCCGCCGACGTGGTTGTGGGTGGCCGGCGAGTCGGGCAGCCGGACGACGGCCCGGACCCCGCCCTCGGCCTCCGGCGCGACCTCGACGATCTCGAAGCCGAGCGTGCGGGCGAACGGGACGGCCCGCAGCACCCCGGCCGCCACCTCCCGGGAGTCAACGGTCATACCCCCGACGTTACCCGCGGGTAAACACCCCGCCAAGCCCCTGCACAATTCTCGCAATGTCACTGGAATTGCAGCATCAGGACCTGCGGATACCGCAATTCCAACGACATTGCGCCGCACCGGGCAGGGACTCGACGGGTCAGCGCCAGCCGACGTCGATCCGGTCGCCGCGTTCGTCGAAGAAGTGCAGGGCGTCCATCCGGACCGCGACCGCCATCGGGTGCCCCGCCGAGATCGCCGGGTACGGGGCCAGCCGGACCGCCAGTTCGGCCGGGCGGCGGTGGTGCCGGCCGGGGTCGTTGAGCACGCTGGTGCGGTTGCCGTCGGATGCCCGGTCGTTCTCCTCCGGGTCGGTGGCCCGCCCGGTGAGCCGGGACATGACCTGGCCGAACCGGCGCAGCCCGCGCTGGCCGGGGACCGCGTCCTCGGCGGGGGCGCTCATCTCGTCGACCATGATGGCGGTGGCGCCGATGTCGAGGAAGGCAAGCGACTCGTGCCCGTGGTGCTCCAGGTAACGCACCCGGCCCTGGAGCACGTCACCGGGGGTGTCCGGGGCGACCGGGGTGAGCGCCTCGGCCCGCATCCCGACCACGATCCGCTCGCCGTGGTAGTGCGCCACCGCCCGGCTGCGGATGTCGTCCCACGGCAGGTAGAGCGCCTGGTCGCCGAGAGTCAGCGTGACGTACCGGTCGAGGTGGACGTAGACCGACGCCTCAAGCAGGTTCATCCGGGGGCTGCCGAGGAACGCCGCGACGTAGAGGGTCGCCGGGCGGCCGTAGACCTGGGTGGGAGTGCCGACGTCCTGGAGCACGCCCTTGCGCATGATGGCCACCCGGTCGGCCATGGTCAGCGCCTCGGCCTGGTCGTGGGTGACGTAGATGGTGGTGACACCCAGCTCGCGGGTCAGCGCGGAGATCTCGGCGCGCAGCTCGGCCCGCAGCCCGCTGTCCAGGTTGGACAGCGGCTCGTCCATCAGGAACAGCCCCGGCCGGCGGACGATCGCCCGACCCATCGCGACCCGCTGCCGCTGGCCGCCGGAGAGCTGACTCGGCTTGCGGCCGAGCACGTCGCCGATGCCGAGCGCGCTGGCCACGTCCTGCACCCGCTCGCCCCGGGGCACCGGCTCGACCCCGGACAGCTTGAGCGGGAAGCCGATGTTGTCACCGACGGACATGTGCGGGTAGAGCGCGAAGTCCTGGAAGACCATGGCGATCTTCCGGTCGCGCGGCGGCAGGTCGTTGGCGACCTCACCGTCGAGCATCACCGCACCGGTGGTCGGCTCCGCCAGGCCCGCGATCATCCGCAACACGGTCGACTTCCCGCAACCGGACGGGCCCAGCAGCACCATGAACTCCCCGTCGACGACGTCGAGACTGACGTTGTCGACGGCAATTGTCCCGTCCGGGAATACTTTTGTGACGTCCTTCAGCGCGACGGTGGTCACCGTCTCCTCCCCCAGCTTGGCCGAACCCCGGGGTTGACTGTGGCGAGCATCATGGGGTTAGCACATCGGGTAAACGTGCCATGTTCGGCTGATGACAGCCCTATTACGGGCCAGTACGGCGATCCGCCCGGATCCTCACCCTGATTCGCCGAGAAACACCCGCCGGACCACCCGTTCCGCCGCGTGCCCGTCGTCCCAGCCGCAGAACCGCTCCCGGAACGCCCGTCGGGCCCGCTCGGCCGACGCACCGGTCACCGCGTCGGAGCGGAAGACCTCCCGGAGTTCGTCGAAGGTCAGCGCGACCGCGCCCGGCGGCTCGGCGGTCACGTCGAAGTAGACCCCCCGGGCCAACCGGTAGGCGTCGTGGTCCGGCGCGTAGATCACGATCGGCCGGTCCAGCACGGCGTAGTCGAACATCGCCGACGAGTAGTCGGTGACCAGCACGTCGGCGGCCAGGTAGAGGTCCTCGACGGTGCCGACGTCGCTGACGTCGACCACCCGCCCCTCGGCCCGCCGCCGGACCCGGCCCTCCCGGTCGTGGAAGTAGTGGCTGCGCATCAGCAACCGGCCGGCCGGCCCCAGCACGTCCAGCAGCCGGTACGGGTCGAACGGCGGCCGGTAACCGGGCAGGTGCTCCCGGTGGGTCGGCGCGTACAGCACCACCCGCTCGTCCGGGGCGATCCCGAGCCCGGCCCGGACCGCGCGCACCTCCTCGGCGGTGGCGGTGACCAGCCGGTCGTTGCGCGGGTAGCCCACCTCCAGCCGGACGTAGTCCGCCGGGTAGGCGCGGTCCCACATCTGGGTGGAGAAGGCGTTGGAGGTGATGCTGTAGTCCCAGCGGTCCACCCGGCGCAGCAGCCCCGCGAAGTCCATCCCGACCGCGCCGAGCGGATACCGCTGCTGGTCCAGGCCCATCACCTTGACCGGGGTGCCGTGGTGGGTCTGCACGTGCACCTGGCCGGGACGCTTGCGCACGAAGTCCGGGAAGTTGACGTTGTTGACCAGCCAGCGGGCCCGCGCCAGCGCCCGCTGGGCGTCGCGGGTGCCGGCGACGACGTACTCGGTGCCGGGCGGGAGGGTGTCGACCCGGTCCCGGCGGACGATCCACACCCCCCGGACCTGCGGGGCGAGCCGGCGGGCGGCGGCGTGCACCGCCGCCGGGTTGCAGGCGTAGCCCCGGTACCAGTAGGCGGCGTAGACGGCGAGCGTCGGGTCGATCGGCCGGCGCAGCTCGGCCCGGTAGTACTCGTGCAGCAGCGCGTCGCGGGCCAGCCGCGCGGTCCGCCGGGCCACCGGCCGGGCCCGCCGCCCGGTCAGCCGCGTGGTCTCCCGGGCCTGGCTGACGGCGCGCAACGCGCTGAAGGTGTGCCACCGGCCGGCGGCGACCAGCCGGTGCTTGAGCCCGTCCCCGCCGTCCGGCACCGGGTAGCCGCCGGGCGGGCGGAAGCGCCGGTGGTCGGCGGTGATCCGCCGGAAGAACGCCGGCCGCAGCGCCGGGGCGATCCGGTCGCCGTTGCCGAGCACGGTCAGGTAGTGCCAGATCATCCGCTCGAAGACCACCGGGCGCAGGCCGGCCAGGTCGGGCCGCCCGTCGAGGAAGGCGAACACCCGGTGCCACTGGTCGAAGACCTCGAAGTGCCGGTCGTCGAGGGTCCGGGTGATCGCGCCCGCCCGGCGCTGCCGGTAGTGCACGCAGACCCGGTCGAGCACGCCGATCCGCCCGGCGGCCAGCAGCACCGGGTAGCTGAACGCGACGTCCTCGTACCAGCCGGGGGCGAAGCGCAGCCCGAGGCCGGTCAGGAACTCCCGGCGGACCAGCCGGTTCCAGGCGGTGTGCAGCAGGCGCAGCGTCTCGGGCCGTTCCGCCAGCCGGAACGTCGCCGCGCCGGGCGGATCGGGGAAGACCTCCGGCAGGGCGCTGCGGGTGGCGTGCTCGTCCCAGTGCACCCGGACGTGGTCGACCAGCAGCACGTCGGGGCGGGTGGCGGTGAGGCGGTCGGCGACCTCGGGCAGACAGTCGGGGGCGAGCCGGTCGTCGCCGTCGAGGAACCATACGTACTCGCCGGTGGCCCGGTCCAGCCCGATGTTGCGGGCCGGACCGAGCCCGACGTTGTGCGGCAGACGTACCGCCCGGACCCGGGGGTCGCGGGCGGCGTACTCGTCGAGGATGTCGCCGCAGGCGTCCGGGGAGGCGTCGTCGACTCCGATCACCTCGATGTCCCGGTACGGCTGGCCGAGCAGCGAGTCCAGGCACTCGCGCAGGTAGCCCTGCACCCGGAAGGCCGGTACGACGAAGCTGATCAGCGTCATCCGGCCGCCCCCCGTCGTCAGCCCGGCGAAGCACCCCGCACCGGTACGGCCGCCGCCCGGCCCGCGCGGGCCGGCAGGACCACCCAGGCCAGAACGACACTCGCCACGAAAACCACCAGAAGGTACGTACCGATTGTAGCCATGGCAGGGGTGGCAAATCCGGCGATCGCCGCCACCGCCAGCAGCACCGAACGCCCCTCCCAGCCCAGCGTCCAGGCGTGCAACGGCGGGGCCGCCTGCCGCTTCTCCAACCGGGCGGTCAGGTCGTAGTGGTGCACGGTCAGCACGAAGACGTACCCGAAGACCAGCCACGCCGGCACCCCGCCGACCACCCCGACCACGGCGGCGAACAGGTACTCGCCGGCCCGCAGCGCCGCCGGCACCAGCCAGTCCAGCGGCCCGTTGTGCGCCGCGCCCGCACCCAGCCCGGCGACCAGCAGGACCACCAGCGCCACCGGCAGCCACCAGCGCAGGCCACCCGGGTCACCGTCGCCGACCGCCCGGAACAACCCCACCACCAGCAGCACCGCCGGCCCGAGCGCCCCGAGCACCGCCAGGGTCAACGGGCCCATCGGCCGGACCACCGGCAGCCGGGCCGCCAGCGGACCATCGTCGCGGTGCAGCGTCGCGTCGACGGTGTCCAGCACCGGCACCCACATCCAGCGCGCCCGCAGGGTCCGCAACGCGCCCGTGTAGCCGAACGCCAGCACCCCCCACACCAGCACCGAGACCAGGCTGACCAGCGGCCCGAACAGCGCGGCGGTGACCGCGATCAACGCCCACCGCTCGCCGATCGGGAAGACCACCGTGCGCTTCAGCCAGTACGACACCGAGCCGGTGTCCGCCTGCACCCGGGTCGAGGCGGCGTTCAGCTTCCCGCCGATCCCCCCGGCGGCCGGGCCGGCCGGGCGCGGACGCCGGGCCGCCTCGTCGTGCAGCACCCCGTACCAGGCGTCGGTCATGTGCCGGACGGTCTGCAAGGTCATCGCGGCGATGGCCAGCGCCCAGCCGTACCGGAACCCGGCGTGCGTCGCGCCGTAGCCCAGCCCGGCGTAGACCAGGTACTCCTTGGCCCGGTCGGCCATCGTGTCCAGCCAGCCGCCCCAGGCGCTGAAGTGCCGGGTGTACCGGGCCAACTGCCCGTCCACGCAGTCCAGCACGAACCCCAGGTAGAGCAGGACCGCACCGGCCACCAGGGCGGGCCGCCCGCCGGCGCCGAAGAGCACCGCCGCGACCACCGCGAACAGCACCGAGATCATGGTGACCCCGGTCGGCGTCAGACCCAGCCGGGCACACGCCTTCGTCACGTACGGCGACCAGGTGCTGACGAAGTAGGTGGTGAAGAAGTCGTCGCGTTCCTTCACCGACAGCCGCAGCTGCGCCCGGTCCTCGTCCACCCCGGCCAGGGCCGTCTCGGCGACGGCCAGCCCGGCCGGGTCGGCGACCCGGTGCGCCACGAGCAGGCGTACCCGGTGGGCGAAGGTCAGGGTGCCGAGGTCGGTGAGCGCGGCGAACAGCCGGTCCACGGCGGCACCGGCCGCCGGGGCGACGGCGGCCGAGCGGGCGGCGGCGGCCAGCGCCGGCAGGTCGTCCGCGCCGACCCGCACCGCGCCGCCGAAGACGCCGGTGGCGTCGGGCAACTCCGGACCGGCGTCGACCACCTGCCCGCGCTCCTCGCGCACCTGCGTCCGGCCGGCGGCCGGCGGGTCGGTGAGCACCAGGGCCACCGTCGGGCCGACCGGGCTGGTCGCCAGGTGCCGCAGTACGGCGGTGTGCGCGACCAGGTCGCCCCCGGTGACCAGGACCGGTCCGGTGAGGGTGTCCACCAGGGCGGCAAGCGCCTGCAGGTCGGTGACGGTGTGCACCCGGTCCGCCCCGGCCCGGTGCAACTGCCCGGCGAGCCGGTCGGCCAGCGGTTCGCCCGTGCCGGTGGGCAGGCCCGCGGCCGGCGCACCGGCGGCGAGCACGATCGCCACGGTCATCGCGGCACCGCGGCGTGGTACGCGTCGAGCGCCTCGGCGACCGTCCCGTCCACGGTCAGCCGCCCGCCGTCGAGGTAGAGCCCCCGACGGCAGAACCGGGTCAGGTCCTTCTCGTTGTGTGACACCAGCACCAAGGTGCGCCCCTCCGCGAGCAGTCGGTCGATCGTCGAGTAACACTTCTTGCGGAACTCCGCGTCGCCCACCGCGGTCACCTCGTCCATCAGCAGGATCGGGTGCGGCAGGTGCGAGATGATCGCGAACCCGAGCCGCACCTTCATCCCCGACGAGTAGTGCCGCACCGAGGTGTCGATGGCCCGTTCCACCTGCTCACCGGCGAACCCGACGATGTCGTCGAAGTGTCGCCGCAGGTAGCCCGTGGAGAGCCCGTGCAGCCCGCCGACCAGGTAGAGGTTCTCCCGGCCGGTCAGGTCGTTGGAGAAGCCGGCGGAGAGTTCCAGCAGCGGCGCGACGTCACCGGAGACGGTGATCCGCCCCTCGTCGGGGATGAGCACCCCGGCGATCAGCCGCAGCAGGGTGCTCTTGCCGGTGCCGTTGCGCCCGATCACGCCGAGCGTGTCGCCCGGCGCGACGGTGAACGAGACGTCCCGCAGCGGCCAGAACTGGTCGGTGGCGGCCCGCCCGCCCCGGTGGATGAACAGTTCCCGCAGCCGGAGCTGCCGACGCCGGTTGCGGACGAACCGGATGCCGAGCCCCTGCGCCTCGATGATCGGCGGCACCTACAGTTCCTTCAGCACGGCCGGTTCGAGCCGGCGGAACGCCCACCAGCCGGCCGCCAGCACCAGCAGGCTCCCGGCGATCGTGGTGGTCAGCAGCCGGGCGTCGGGGAACTCGTCCGGGTACCAGATGGCGTGCTGGAGCTGGAAGATGCCGACCAGCGGGTTCAGCTCGTACGCCACCTTGATCCAGCCCGGCATGCCCGACTCCCGGACCAGGCTCAGCGGGTAGATGATCGGGGTGGCGTAGAACAGCACCCGGATGACCAGCCGCATGAACCGCTCCACGTCGCGCATCAGCACGTTGACCGCGGACAGCAGCAGGGCCAGCCCGATCAGCAGGGTGCCCTGCACGGCGACGGCCAGCGGCAGGCTCAGCAGCGACCAGCCCAGCGTGATCCGCCCCGGCACGGCGTACGCGACCGCGACGGCCAGCAGGATCGGCAGGCCGGCGACGTACTCGGCGAACCGGCCGGTGACCCGGCCGATCGGGAAGACCTGCCGGGGCACGTTCATGGTGGTGATCAGGCGGGACTGCCCGGTCAGCGCGTTGGTCGCCTCGCTCAGCGCCGAACTCGTCCACATCCAGGCGAAGATGCCGGTGATCAGGAACAGCGGGTACGACCCGGCGGCCTCGCCGAGGTGCCTGTTGGTCGGCCCGGAGTAGAGCACCCCGAAGACGAAGAAGTAGATCGCGCCCATTCCCAGCGGCTCGATCAGCGACCAGAGGTAACCGAGCACGGACTGCTGGTACTTCACCGCGAGATCGCGTCTGACCAGGATGCGCAGTGAGTTGCGGTGCGACCACAACGCCGTGACGCCTGCGGTCACCGTCGCCTCCCGCCTGACAACAACGGACGACAGGTTAGCAGTCGGTGAACGAACGCCCCTCAGCACTCGATCACGTTGACGGCCAGGCCGCCGCGTGCCGTCTCCTTGTACTTGACCTTCATGTCCGCCCCGGTCTCGCGCATGGTCTTGATGACCTTGTCGAGCGAGACGTGGTGCACCCCGTCGCCGCGCAGCGCGAGCCGGGCCGCCGTGATCGCCTTGATGCTAGCCACCGCGTTGCGCTCGATGCAGGGGATCTGCACCAGCCCCCCGACCGGGTCGCAGGTCAACCCGAGGTTGTGCTCCATGCCGATCTCGGCGGCGTTCTCCACCTGCTCGGGGGTGCCGCCGAGCGCCTCGGCCAGCCCGGCGGCGGCCATCGAGCACGCCGACCCGACCTCGCCCTGGCAGCCCACCTCGGCCCCGGAGATCGAGGCGTTCTCCTTGAACAGCACCCCGATCGCCCCGGCGGCCAGCAGGAACCGCACCACGCCCTCGTCGGAGGCGTCCGGCACGAACCGGGTGTAGTAGTGCAGCACCGCAGGGATGATCCCGGCCGCGCCGTTCGTCGGGGCGGTCACCACCCGGCCACCGGCGGCGTTCTCCTCGTTGACCGCGAGCGCGAACAGGGTCACCCAGTCCATCGCGCGCAGCGGGTCGGTCGAGCCGGCGTCGGCCTCCAGGCTGCGGCGCAGCTCGGCGGCGCGCCGCCGGACCCGCAGCCCACCCGGCAGTACGCCGTCGCGGGCGCCGCCCCGGGCCACGCACTCCCGCATCACCCGCCAGATGTCCAGCAGCCCGGCCCGCACGTCCGGCTCGCTGCGCCAGGACAGCTCGTTGGCGAGCATCACCCCGCTGATCGACAGGCCGGTGCCGGCGGTGACGTCGAGCAGTTCGGCACCGGTCGAGAAGGGGTGCGGTACGGCGGTGGTGTCCACCGTGATCCGGTCCGCCCCGGCCGCCGCCTCGTCCACCACGAACCCGCCACCGACCGAGTAGTAGGTCCGTTCGCGGACCTGCGCCCCCGCCGCGTCCCAGGCCGAGAAGACCATCCCGTTCGGGTGGTACGGCAGCGACCGGCGGCGGTGCAGCACCAGATCCCGGTCCGCTTCGAAGTCGATCTCCTGGGTGCCGAGCAGGGCGAGCCGGCCCCGGGCGCGGATCTCGGCGACCCGGGGGCCGACGCTGTCGGTGTCCACCGTCTCCGGGCTCTCGCCGGCCAGGCCGAGCAGCACGGCCCGGTCGCTGCCGTGGCCGTGGCCGGTGGCGCCCAGCGAGCCGAACAGCTCGGCCCGGACCCGGGTGACGGTGTGCAGCAGCCCGTCGGCCTTCAGCCCGGTGACGAAGGTGCGCCCGGCCCGCATCGGGCCCACCGTGTGGGAGCTGGACGGGCCGATGCCGACACTGAAGAGGTCGAAGACACTGATCATCGCTGCGCTTCCTCGCCGTCGCCCGGGTGGTGCCGGGTCCGGCCGGGTCCGTGGCCGCCGGGGTCGCCGGTGACCTGCTGATCCCGCCCGGGATGGGGGCGGTGTCGACCGGCGAGCCTACCCGCCCGGCCCACCGCACCCCGTCGTCGCTGCGGGTAGGCGTCGGCCGGGGTCGACTCGGGTAACCACCTACGGGTACGGGGTCACCGGATCACCCTCGGGACGGAGGGCACGGTGGCCGCCCCTTCCTACCGTGGAATGCAGCGCGGCGGATCGCCGCAGAGTGGGAGTACGACGATGAGTCGCAAACTGGTCCGACCCCGCGAGGGGCGCATGCTCGCCGGTGTCTGTGCCGGCCTGGCCCGCCGGTTCAACACCTCGGCCACCCTGGTCCGGCTGCTGTTCCTGCTGTCGCTGCTGCTGCCCGGCACCCAGGTGATCGTCTACCTGGTGCTGTGGATCCTGATGCCCAACGAGGACCGCTACGCCACCACCAGCCACTGACCGCCCCCGGCGTCACCCGGCGGGGTCACACCCGGCGGGGTTGCGCCCGGTGATCAAGAGGTTTGCGTCAACTTGGAGATCAACACTGACGCCAACCTCTTGATCACCAAGACCGCCTAACAGCGCCACCGCCACGCGGCACCGGGGCCGCGTGACGGTGGCGCCTCGGGTCAGGGGGCCGTGTAGGTGATGGTGATCTTCTCGTAGCCGAGCGAGCGGAGCAGGCCCTCCAGCATCTTGCGGGTGTTCTCCTCGGCGCGCTGGGCCAGGCCGCTGTCCCGGGCCGCCGTGGTGATCCGCTCCTCGGCCATCCGGTAGACCTGCTGCTGCCGGTTGGGGTCGCCCTTGACCAGGTCGCCGATCCGGTTGAACAGGCCGCGCTCCTCGGCGAAGACGTAGCTCTTGTCCATGTCGAGGTTGGTCTGGCCGAGCTGCGGCGCGGGCAGCTTGATCTCGACGGACTTGCCGTCGGCGGACGGCACCACCGCCCCCTCGCCGATCTTGCCGAAGTCGACGTACGCCTCGACGCTGCCCGCCCCGACGAACAGCGTCCGCTGGTTGAGCAGGAACTCCGGCACGTTGTCGCGGTCGTTCTGCAGGTCGACCACGACCTGGAAGTTGCCCTCGGCCGCCACGTAACGGCTCAGATCCTGGATCGACTTGAGCAGCGGCGGCTGGCTGCGGTCGGTCTGTTCCTTGGCGAACGGGTTGCGGAACTCCGGGAAGATCCCGGTCACCTGCGTGCCGAGCAGCACCACCACGACCAACGCCGCCGCGCCGAGCACCCAGAGCAGCCCCCGGGCCGGGCCGCCGCCCGAGCGGGGCGGGTCGGCCGGTGGGGTGTCGGGGTCGACCGGGTCGCCCGACCGGGTGCGCAGTGTGTCGGCGGTCGGGTAGCCGGGGAACTCACTCTGGGGGGTTTCACCGTCGCGGGCCATCGCCCTCACCGTCCTCGTCAGACACGTGCCTCTGTCGATGACGGTACGGCCACCGTACGACGAGCGCGCGGCGAGCGACCCGAACGGGTGACGGGCGGTGGTCAGCCGAAGGCGGACAACCCGGTGAGCCGCTGCCCGACGACCAGTTGGTGGATCTCGGAGGTGCCCTCGTAGGTGAGCACACTCTCCAGGTTGTTGGCGTGCCGCATCACCGGGTACTCGCCGGAGACCCCGTTCGCGCCGAGGATCGTCCGGCACTGCCGGGCGATCGCCAGTGCCTCCCGCACGTTGTTCAGCTTGCCCACGCTGACCTGGTCCGGTCGCAGTGTGCCCGCGTCGGCCAGCCGGCCCAGGTGCAGGGCGAGCAGCAGGCCCTTGTTCCACTCCACCGCCATGTCGGCGAGCTTGGCCTGGGTGAGCTGGAAGCCGGCCAGCGGACGGCCGAACTGGGTCCGGGTGCCGGCGTAGGACAGCGCCGTCTCCAGACAGTCCCGGGCCGCGCCGAGCGCGCCCCAGACGATGCCCTGCCGGGCCTCGGTCAGGCAGCTCAGCGGCGCCTTGAGCCCGACCGCGCCGGGCAGCAGGGCGTCCGCCGGCAGTCGCACCCCGTCGAGGGTGATCTCGCCTGTCACCGAGGCCCGCAGCGACATCTTGCGGCGGATCTCGCGCGCCGTCACCCCGGGGGTGTCCATCGGTACGAGGAAACCCCGTACCCCCTCGTCGGTGCGGGCCCAGATCACCCCGACGTCGGCGATCGGCGCATTGGTGATCCACATCTTCGCGCCGTCGAGGACCCAGTCGTCGCCGTCGCGGCGGGCCCGGGTGGTCATCGAGGCCGGGTCGGAGCCGTGGTCGGGCTCGGTCAGCCCGAAACAGCCGATCGCCTCACCGGCGGCCATCGCGGGCAGCCAGCGCTGCTTGTGCTCCTCGCCGCCGAAGCGCCAGACGGCGTACATGGCCAGCGAACCCTGCACCGACACCAGGGAGCGCACGCCGGAGTCGCCGGCCTCCAACTCCAGGCAGGCCAGCCCGTACGCGACCATGGAGGCGCCGGCGCAGCCGTACCCGGTCAGGTGCATGCCGAGCAGGCCGAGGCGGCCGAACTCGCGGGCCAGTTCCCGGGCCGGGACGTCGCCGTCCTCGTACCAGCCGGCGACGTGCGGGCGGACCCGGTCGTCGACGAGCCGGCGGACGACGGCCCGGATCTGACGCTCCTCCTCGCTCAGCGAGGCGTCCACGTCCAACAGGTCAAGCGGGGTGCCCATGGCCGCCACCTTAACGACTGCTCAGGCGGGCGTCACTCGGGCTGGCCGTTGTAGACCAGCACCCGGGCGTGGATCTGGTTGCGCTGCTGCAACGCCGCGCGCAACGCCCGGTGCAGGCCGTCCTCCAGGTAGAGGCCACCGTTCCACTGCACCACGTGCGGGAACAGGTCGCCGTAGAACGTGGAGTCCTCGGCGAGGAGCTTGTCCAGCGCCAGCTCGCGCTTGGTGGTGATGAGCTGATCCAGCCGCAACGGGCGGGGCGGGATCTCCGACCACTGCTTCAGCGTCAGGTTGTGCTCCGGATAGGGACGCCCGTCCCGGACCGCCTTGAAGATCACGGCACGCTCCCCTCCCCGTGGTCGGGCCGACCCTCGGCGTGGTGCCGGGTCACGCCGAGCTGCCGCACCGTGCGGCACCGATCACGGTGCCAGCCTATCCGTCCCCGCCACACCACGTTCTGCTCCCTGTTGTCGGTTTCCCTCGCCCCGACACCCACCGCGCAGGGTACGAACCGGCATCAACTCCACCGGCCGCGCCGGACCACCTCGTCGACCGGCCGACGTCCCCGCCGCAACGACGGTGACCGGTGATCGACCGAGCGGTAACCTACCGTGACCGCGCCGATCGGGTGGTATTCCTCCGGCACCCCGAACGCCTCCCGGTACGCCGCCAGCCGGTCCGGCGGGATGCCGAAGAAACACGCCCCCAGCCCCTCGTCCACGGCGGTGAGCAGCATCAGCAGCGCGGCGAAGCCGGTGTCGATGTACCAGTAGGGCACCGGCCAGCGGTCCTCCGAGCGGTCCACCCAGCCCTTGTCCGGTTCGGCGTACCGCTCCAGGTAGGCCGAGCGGTTGGCGTGCGGCACCACGATCAGCGGGGCCCGACGCATCCCGGCCAACCACCGCTCCCGCCCACCACCGCCGGGCGTGGCCGCCGCCCAGAACCGGTCCCGGTCCGCCGGCTCCTCCAGCACCAGGAAACCCCAGCCCTGGGCGAAGCCGGCCGACGGCGCCCGGACCGCGTGGTCCAGCAGCCGCTGCACCACCTCCGGTGGGACCGGACGGTCCGGGTCGTAGTTGCGCACCATCCGGCGACGCCGGACCACCTCGCCGAACTCCACGCTCAGACCCCGGGCCGGATGCCCCAGATGCCCCGCCAGGTCTCCCCCGGGGCCAGCGCGATCACGTCCCGACCGGACCGGAACGCGTCCGGTGGGCAGGTCATCGGCTCCACCGCCACCGACCGGCGGTGCCGCTCGCCGGTCAACGCGTCCCCGGTGAAAACCTGCCACCAGCCGAACTGGTGGTCGGCCCACAGGCACACCCCGTCCGCGTCGTCCGGGGCGGTCAGGGTCACCGACGAACCACCGTCGTCACCCCGGATCACGTCCCCGAAGCAGAGGTCGAGCTGCGCGGCGCCGATCGGCCGGGCGGTGGTCCAGTCGTACTCGGTGCCGGCCACCGGGGTCGCCCCGATCGGCAGCAACCGGGCGTCGACCTGGAGCCGGCTGCGGGCCGGCAGCCGCATCGTCAGGTCGTCCACGGCCACCCCGGCCAGCCGCAGGTACGGGTGGACGGAGAAGCCGAACGGCGCGGCCTCGGCCCCGGTGTTGGTCACCTCGTGCTCGCCACGCAGCCCGTCCGCGCCCACGCTCCACCGGCTCCGCAGCCGCAGCGACCACGGGTAGCCGGGGGTGGGCGGCAGGTCGTAGCCGAGGGTCACCGCGTCGGCCGACTCCTCGATCGGCTGCCAGCGCACCCAGTTGACCAGGCCGTGCAGGGCGACCCCCCGGGTCGGCTCGGTCAGGTCGAGCTGCAACGACCGGCCGCCGAAGGAGTACTGCCCGTCCCTGATCCGGTTCGGCCAGGGAGCGAGCACCTGCCCGGCGCTACCGGGGGTGATCTCGTCCTCGGCGTACCCGTCGAGGTAGTCGACCCCGTTGCGCCGGTAGGTCCGAACCCCACCGCCGACCTCGACGATGACGGCCTCGTGGCCGTCGGCGGCGATCGTCCACTGTGTCCCCGAGGGCGGGCGGTGCGCAGCGTTGTCCATGCCGTGACCTTAGTCCGTGCCCTGTCCGGCCCGCCGGACCCGGCGCACCCGTCCCACGTCAGCCACGGCCCTGTGCCGCCGTGCCCGCCCGGTAGCGCAGCAGGGCCGGGAAACCCACCACCAGCAGCACCGCCAGCCCGGCCGAGAGCAACCCGCCGGCCACCCAGGCGACCGAGCCACCGAACCCGGCGGCCATCGCCCCGGCCCGCAGGTCGCCCAGCCGGGGCCCGCCGGCCACCACCACCGTGTTCACCCCCTGGAGCCGGCCGCGCATCCGGTCCGGCGCGTAGATCAGCAGCATCGACTGCCGCAGTACCGCGCTGACCAGGTCAGCCGCCCCGGCCACCGCGAGCAGCAGCACCACCAGCCAGAGCTGCCGGGCCAGCCCGGCCGCCGCGATGGCCAGCCCCCAGCCGACCACCGCCACCACCAGGGCGAGCCCCTGCCGCCGCAGCCGGCCGATCCAGCCGGAGGTCAGCCCGCCCAGCATCGCGCCGATCGCGATGGCGCTGTAGAGCCACCCGACCGCCGCCCCGCCGCCGAACCGCTCCTGCGCCACCTCGGGGAAGAGCGCCCGGGGCATGGCCAGGATCATCGCGATCAGGTCGATGGCGAACGAGGAGAGCAGCACCGGCGTGGTGGCCAGGTAGCGGAACCCGTCGAGGATGCCCGCCAGGCCACCCCGACGCGCCTCACCCTCGGCCGGTGGGGCCGGGGGCATCGCGGGCAGTCGTACCGTCGCCACCACCAGCCCGGTGAACAGCAGGGCGTCGGCCGCGTAGGCGACCGGCAGCCCGGCGTCGGTGCCGAACCCGGCGAAGACCAGGCCGGCGGCGAGCGGGCCGGCCACCGCCGCGGCGGTGAAGGTGGTGTAGTTCAGGGTGCTGCCCGCCGGGACCAGCTCGGGCGGGAGCAGCCGGGGCAGGATCGCCGACCGGGCCGGTGAGCTGATCGCGAACGCGATCGAGTGCACCGTCACCAGCGCCAGCAGCAGCACCGGGCTGCCGAGCCCGGACAGCGCGTGCCCGAGCAGGCCGAGCATCGACAGCCAGAGCAGCGCCGAGCCGGCCAGCAGCACCCGCCGCCGGTCCCGGGCGTCGGCCACCGCCCCGCCCCACAGCCCGAAGACCAGCAGCGGCAGGAACCCGGCCACCCCGAGCAGCCCGACCCAGAAGGAGTCCCGGGTCAGCGCGTACATCTCCACCGGTACGGCGACCGCGGTGAACTGGAACCCGAACATCGCCACCGTGTTGCCGAGCCACATCCGGCGGTACGCGGGGACCCGCAGCGGGCGCAGGTCGATGGCCAGCCGACGGGCCCGCCCCGGCCGGGTCGGTGTGACGGCGGTCACGGGGCCAGCCGCTCGACGGCCCAGCCGTCCCCCTCGACCCGGCGGAACCGTAGCCGGTCGTGCAACCGGCCGGCCCGGCCCTGCCAGAACTCCACCGTCTCCGGATGGACCCGGAACCCGCCCCAGTGCGGGGGCGCCGGGACCGGCGTGCCGGCCGGGAACCGCTCCGCCACCTCCCGGTACGCCTCCTGGAGCGCGGCCCGGTCCGGCACCACCGCCGACTGGCTGCTCGCCCAGGCCCCGAGCTGGGAGCCGCGCGGCCGGGACGCGAAGTACGCCTCGGTCTCACCCCGCCCGACGTGCGCCACCCGACCGGTCACCACCACCTGCCGCTGCATCGGGAACCAGGGGAAGACCAGGCTGGCCCACGGGTTGTCGGCCAGTTCGGTGCCCTTGCGCGAGCCGTGGTTGGTGAAGAAGACGAACCCCTGCGGGTCGTACTCCTTGAGCAGCACGGTCCGGCCGCTGGGCCGACCGGCGGCGTCGGCGGTGCCGAGGACCATCGCGTTCGGCTCGGGCAGGCCGGCGGCGACCGCGTCGGCGAGCCAGCGGCCGAACTGGGTGGGCCAGTCGGCGGCCAGGTCCGTCTCGGAAAGCCCCAGGTCGGCGGCGTACTCGTGCCGCATGGCCGCCAGGGCGGGTGTGTCGCCCGTCACGTCGTCCTCCTCACGCCGGCCGTCCGCGTCCCGACGACGCTGGTCAGCCCACCGATCAGTCTCACGGAGCGCACCCCGGCGTCCAGCGGCGGGGATGTCGCGTGCAGCACAGTCGCAGCGGGTCGCGCGCTTGGTTACTCACCAGGCAAGATGGCGAGAACACATCACTGAGGGTCGCCTTAGGTACCGGGCCGGACCGAGCCCGTGGCGGGCGCACCGAGCCAGAAGCCAGGAGACGACATGGCCGACTTCAAACCGGGCCTCGAAGGCGTCGTGGCCTTCGAGACAGAGATCGCCGAACCGGACCGCGAGGGCGGCGCGCTGCGCTACCGGGGCGTGGACATCGAGGATCTGATCGGCCAGGTCTCCTTCGGCAACGTCTGGGCCCTGCTGGTCGACGGGCGTTTCGGCCCCGGCCTGCCGCCCGCCGAGCCGTTCCCGGTGCCGGTGCACTCCGGTGACATCCGCGTCGACGTGCAGTCCGCGGTCGCGATGCTCGCCCCGTACTGGGGGCTCAGTCAACTGCTCGACATCTCCGACGCCCAGGCCCGCGCCGACCTGGCCCGGGTCTCGGTCACCGCGCTGTCCTTCGTCGCCCAGTCCGCCCGCGGGCTGGGTCTGCCGGCGGTGCCGCAGAAGGAGATCGACAAGGCGGAGACCATCGTCGAGCGGTTCATGAAGCGCTGGCGCGGCGAGCCCGACCCCCGGCACGTCAAGGCCGTCGACGCGTACTTCATCTCGGCCGCCGAGCACGGCCTGAACGCCTCCACCTTCACCGCCCGGATCGTCGCCTCCACCGGGGCCGACGCGGCGGCCTGCATCTCGTCGGGCATCGGCGCGCTCTCCGGCCCGCTGCACGGCGGCGCGCCGTCGCGGGTGCTCACCATGCTGGAGGCCGTCGAGCGCAGCGGCGACGCCGAGGGGTACGTCAAGGGCGTCCTCGACCGGGGCGAGCGGCTGATGGGCTTCGGCCACCGCGTCTACCGGGCCGAGGATCCGCGCGCCCGGGTGCTCCGGCGCACCGCCCGGGAGCTGGGCGCACCGCGCTTCGAGGTCGCCGAGGCGCTGGAGAAGGCCGCCCTGGCCGAGCTCCAGGCCCGCCGCCCGGACCGGGTCCTCGCCACCAACGTCGAGTTCTGGTCGGCCGTCGTGCTCGACTTCGCCGAGGTGCCGGCGCACATGTTCACCTCGATGTTCACCTGCGCCCGGATGGGCGGCTGGTCGGCGCACATCCTGGAGCAGAAGAAGCTCCAGCGGCTCGTCCGGCCGTCGGCCCGCTACGTCGGGCCCGGCACCCGCAAGCCGCAGCAGGTCGAGGGCTGGGACGCCATCCCGCACGGCGTCTGAGCACACCTGCCCGCAGGGGGCGTCGACCGGCCGGTCGACGCCCCCTGCGCGTGGCCGGCCGGTCGCGCCCGGTGTGTCCGACGCCTCAGCCCCGGGCCTGGGACCAGCCGGCATCCGGGCCGCCACGGGTGCGAGGATGAAGGCCGGCAGTGTCGCCGGACCAGGCCCGGACCCGGCCACGACGTGCGCCAGCGCGCGTCCGCCGCGGCACCGCGCCCGTTGAAGGGCCCGCCCTCGCCCATGCGGAAGGATCGAGAAAACCGTGGCTGACGCACCGACCATCCGGATTCCCGACGACATCAAGCCCGCCGACGGGCGGTTCGGCTGCGGGCCGTCCAAGGTCCGTCCGGCGGCGGTCTCCGCGCTCGCCGACGTGGCGACCAGCTTCCTGGGCACCTCGCACCGGCAGCAGACCGTCCGGGCCGAGGTCGCCCGGCTCCGCCAGGGCCTGGCCGAGTTCTTCTCCCTCCCCGAGGGCTACGAGGTGGTCCTCGGCAACGGCGGCACCACCGCCTTCTGGGAGGTCGCCACCTTCGGGCTGGTCCGCGACCGGGCCCAGTTCGCCAGCTTCGGCGAGTTCGGCGCGAAGTTCGCCAAGTCGGTCTCCGACGCGCCGTTCCTGGGCGAGCCGACCGTCCGCAAGTCCGAGCCGGGCAGCGCCCCGAGCCTGGTCGCCGAGGCCGGGGTGGACGTCTACGCCACCCCGCACAACGAGACCTCCACCGGTGTCGCGGTGCCGATCGGCCGGGTCGCCGACGCCGACCCGGGCTCGCTGCTGCTGGTCGACGCCACCTCCGGGGCCGGCGGTCTGGACGTCAACGTCGGCGAGACCGACGTCTACTACTTCGCCCCGCAGAAGTGCTTCGGCTCCGACGGCGGGCTCTGGCTGGCCCTGATGTCGCCGGCCGCCCTGGAGCGGGCCGCCGAGATCAAGGGCTCGGGCCGCTACATCCCGGCCTTCCTCGACCTGGTCACCGCAATCGACAACTCGCGGCTGGAGCAGACGTACAACACCCCGGCGCTGGCGACCATCTTCCTGGCCGCCGAGCAGACCGACTGGATGAACTCGCAGGGCGGCCTGAGCTGGGCGGCCAAGCGCACCGCCGAGAGCGCCGGGATCGTCTACGGCTGGGCCGAGCGGTCCGCGTTCGCCACCCCGTTCGTCACCGATCCGACGCTGCGCTCCAACGTGGTCGCCACCGTCGACTTCGCCGACGGGGTCGACGCCGCCGCGATCGCCAAGGTGCTGCGGGCCAACGGGATCGTCGACACCGAGCCGTACCGCAAACTCGGCCGCAACCAGCTGCGGGTCGCGCTCTTCCCGGCGGTGGAACCGTCCGACGTGGAGGCGCTCACCGCCGCCATCGACTACGTGGTCGAGCGGCTCTGATCACATCCGTCACGGTGGGTGGTCGCAGCGGCTGCTGCGGCCACCCATTGTGATCATTGCCGCAGCTCAGTCGCGACATGCGGATTCACCTCCCCCACCTGTGGGCAGATGGGCGTACGGTGGTGCGAGGACGCCCGGGTGGCCGGCTCGTGGCGTGACGGCCAGCGAAGCGGGACGGAGGCTACGCCATGCGCCCAGTACGCTTCGTCGCCCTCTCCGAGGACGGCCAGGCGCTGGTGCTCGCCGACGAGGTCGGGCGCCTGCTCGCCCTCCCCATCGACGAACGCATCGCGACCGTGCTGCACGCCGAGCCCGGCACGCCGCCGCTCGCCGTCGTCCCGGTCGGGGCCGATCCGACCCCGTCGCTGTCCCCCCGGGACATCCAGGCCCGCATCCGCTCCGGCGAGTCCGCCGAGGACGTCGCCCGGATCGCCGGCGTCCCCGTCGACCGGGTGCTGCGCTACGCCGGCCCGGTGCTCCAGGAGCGGGCCATGCTCGCCCAGCACGCCCGGCGCACCCGGCTCAAGGGCGCCGAGAAGGCCACCCCGCTGGCCGAGGTTGTCAACGGCCGGCTGGCCCAGCACGGCATCGACACCGAGAAGATCTCCTGGGACGCCTTCCGGCGCGACGACGGCACCTGGCGGATCATCGCGACCTGGCCGTCCGGCAAGGCCACCGCGCAGGCCGTCTGGGATCTCGACAAGCTCCGGCAGAACGTCACCCCGCACGACGACATGGCGCAGTACCTCTGCGCCGAGCGTCCCACGCCGATCCTCGGCCAGGAGCCGGCACCGGAGCGGGGCGGTCACGCGCTGCCCGGTCCGTCGCGCGGTGAGCCGAGCCGGGGCGGGCACGGCCTGCCGGCCGCGGGCGAGCAGGCCCGACCGGGCCGGGACCCGATCCGGGCCGGCCGGGACGCGCTGCTCGCCTCACTGGACCGTCCGCTCGGCGGCACCTCGGGGCGGGGTCTCGACCCGCGCTCCCCGGCCGCGCTGGCCGGTGCCGACGCCCCCCGTCAGCGGGCCGTCGGCGGTGGCGCCGCCGCACTGCTCGGCGGCGGGCAGGGTTCCGCCTTCGACGACGACTCGGACGCACCGAAGGAGGTCCCGGCCGTGCCGTCGCTGGCGGTGCTCCGGCCGCGCCGCACCGGCGCGGCGGCGGCTGCCGGTGGCGAGTCGACGGACGCCTCGGGCAAGCCGCGCAAGCGCCTCCCGAGCTGGGACGACGTCCTCTTCGGCAGTGGCCCGGCGGCCCGCGAGTCCTCCTGACCCGGGGCTCCACCCTGGCAGTGCCCGGCGGCGTTCCGCCGCGCGTGTCAGGGTGGGGTCATGGAGTACACGAATCTGGGACGCACCGGCCTGTCGGTGAGCCGGCTCTGCCTCGGCACGATGAACTTCGGGCCGCAGACGTCCGAGCCGGACAGCTTCGCCATCATGGACCGGGCGCTCGAACACGGCATCAACTTCTTCGACACCGCCAACGTGTACGGCTGGCAGACCGGTGAGGGGATCACCGAGCAGATCATCGGCCGCTGGTTCGCCCAGGGCGGCAGCCGGCGGGACAAGGTCGTCCTGGCCACCAAGGTCTACGGCAAGATGAGCGAGTGGCCCAACGACCAGGGCCTGAGCGCCCGACACATCGTCCGGGCCTGTGAGGACTCGCTGCGTCGGCTGCAGACCGACGTGATCGACCTCTACCAGATGCACCACGTCTCCCGGAGCACCCCGTGGGAGGAGATCTGGCAGGCGATGGAGACCCTCGTCGCACAGGGCAAGGTGATCTATGTCGGGTCGTCCAACTTCGCCGGTTGGCACATCGCCCAGGCGCAGGCCGCCGCCGGGAAGCGCAACTTCCTCGGTCTGGTCGCCGAGCAGTCCATCTACAACCTGCTCACCCGGCACGTCGAGCTGGAGGTGATCCCCGCCGCGCAGCACTACGGGCTCGGGGTCATCCCGTGGTCGCCGCTGCACGGCGGGCTGCTCTCCGGGGTGCTGCGCAAGATGGCCGAGGGTGGGGCCGCGCGGGGCACCGCCGGTCGCGCCGCCGACGGGCTCGCCGCACACCGGCCGGCCATCGAGGCGTACGAGAAGTTCTGCGCGGAGCGGGGTCAGGACCCGGCCGACGTGGCGTTGGCCTGGCTGCTCTCCCGGCCCGGGGTGACCGCCCCGATCATCGGTCCGCGTACGGTGGCGCAGCTCGACAACACCCTGGGTGCGCTCTCGGTGGAGATTGACGAGGCGACGGAGCAGCGGCTCGACGAGCTGTTCCCGCCGGTCGGCAACGGCGGCCCCGGCCCGGAGGCCTGGGCCTGGTGACCCACCCGCCGGGGTGATCAACTCAACGGGGGCGATGTGGCGGTGTCCGAGCGCTCGGACACCGCTGTGTCGCCCCCGTCGCGCCGGGGCAGCGCGGCGGGGCGGGGCAGCGCGTCGGGGCGGGCAGGCGGGCGCGGTGCCAGGGGCCAGCTGGTCAGGGGGGTGTGGTGCGGGCCGGGGCGGCTGTGGACCAGCACCAGGTCGGTGGCCGGCCACGACGGGCCGAGGTGGGCGTCGAGGGCGAGCCGGTCGGCCTCCACCTCGGACGGGGTGAGCCGGTCCCCGGGACGGGCCACCGTCAGGTGCGGGCGGAACGGCTTCCCGTCGTACGGCAGGCCGGCCCGGTCCAGCTCGGCACGGATCAGCCGGGCCAGGGTACGCAGCGCCGGAGCCTCCCCCAGCACGTCCACCCAGAGCACTGTGGAGCGGCCCTGACCGAAGCAGCCCCCGCCGCCGAGCCGCAGCCGGGGCGGGTGCGTCCAACCGGCACGGGCGGTCCCGGCGGCCGCCGCGAGGGCACCCTGGACCTCGGGTAGTCGACCGGGTGTCACCTCGCCGAGGAAGGCCAGCGTGACGTGCAGGTGCGCTGGCTGTGTCAGGCGTACGTCGAGGCCGGCGGCGGTGGCCGTGCCCACCCGCAGCCGGGCCGTCCGGGCGGTGAGGTCGGCGACGGCGGACGGCGGTGGATAGACCGCGACGAAGAGTCTCACGCCCGCCGGTCACGGGGGCGACGGTCGGCGCGGGTGGCCGGCAGCCCCAGCCCCGCCCCGGCGAGCAGCCCCTCGACCCGGACCCGTTCGATCTCCCGGTCGACCCCGGTCAGCTCGGCCAGGTGCTCGGCGATCCCCAGTGCCCGGCAGGCGGCGCGCAGCCGGTCGTCGTACGCCTCGATGACCGAGCTGTGCCAGACCACCGAGCGGCCGCCCGCAGCGAGCCGGTGCCGGCCGAGTCGGCGCAGGTCGGCGGCGAGGAGTTCGAGGGGGCGGCGGTCGGCCCGGTCCAGCTCGGTCAGGTCGAGGTCGCCGGTGACCGGGTCGGTGGCGAGGGCCCGGTCGAGCCGGGCGATGGTGCGGCGTTCCCGACGGCGTTCCCGCCACTCGGCCCAGCCGCAGGCCACCCGGTCGAGAATTTCGTCATAGCAGAAGACCAGGGCGAACGCCGCCGGCAGGCAGGCCACGGCGAGGATAGCCAGTACCAGCGTCAGTGCGCTCTCGCCTGCCACACCTCGACGCTAAGGCCCGCCGGGGCCGCGCGCCACCGCTTTGTTGCTATCTGAACGCTGTGCGTGTCCGCCCCGGGACGGACCGCGCCGCTCACCGCCCGCTGGGGGTGAGCAGCCCGGTGCGGGACACCACGTAGAAGCGGGGCATGGGCAGCACCCGGAAACGCAGCCGGGCGCCGGAGCGGCGGAGCTGCCAGGCGAGCGCGAGCAGGGCGGTGGCCAGGGAGATGAGCCCACCCATCCAGATGCTCGCCCCGGCGCCGAAGGTCTCGGCGACCCAGCCGATGATCGGCGCGCCGACCGGGTTGGTGCCCAGGAACACCAGCACCCACAGGGCCATCACCCGGCCCCGGAAGGCGGCGTCGGTGCCGAGCTGTACCCGCTGGTTGGCCGCCTGGGCGAAGAAGACCATGAAGAAGCCGGTCGGCAGGAGCAGGGTCACCACCAGCCAGTACGCCGGGGCGAGGCCGACCAGGGTGCCGAAGACCGCACAGCCGACGGCCGCGCCGAGCACCAGCCAGACCGAGGGGCGGCTGCGCCGGCCGGTGCCGGCGAGCGCCCCGACCAGCGCGCCGACCGCCAGCGCGGTGCTGAACAGGCCGAACGAGGCGGCCCCGGTGTGGAAGACCGTCTTGGCCAGCGCGGCGAGGGTGAGCTGGAAGTTGAACAGCGACATCCCGATCACCGACATGACCACCATCGGCAGCAGCAGGTCGGGGCGGCTACGGACGTAGCGCAGCCCGTCGATGATCTTGGCCGAGTCCCGTTCGCCGAGCGGCGGGAGTTCCTTGCGGTACAGCTCGGCCGGTCGCATCCGGACCACGTTGGCCAGCGGCGCGACGGAGCTGACGGCGGTGAACAGAAAGACCGGGCCGACGTCGAACGCGGCGATGGCCAGGCCGGCGACGGCGGGACCGATGATCCGGGCCGAGTTGAACACCGCCGCGTTGAGCGAGAGCGCGTTGGGCAGCAGGGTGGTGCCGACGAGTTCGCTGACGAACGCCTGCCGGACCGGGGTCTCCACCGCGTTGGCGATGCCGAGCAGGGCGGCGAACGTGAAGACGTGCCACAGCTCGACCAGGCCGGTGAGCACCAGCAGGCTCATCCCCAGCGCCAGCACCGTCCAGAAGGCGTTGGCGACGAACAGCAACATCCGCTTGTCGTACCGGTCGGCGAGCCGGCCGGAGAGCAGGGTGAGCAGCAGCACCGGGGTGAACTGGAGGGCGGTGACCACGCCGAGCGCGGTGGCGGAATTGTCCGAAAGCTCAAGGACGAGCCAGTCCTGGGCGATGAACATCATCCAGACGCCGATCAGTTTGATCAGCTGTCCGGTGGCGAAGAGTCGGTAGTTACGGACTCGTAGGGACTGGAACATCGTGCTCAGCTTCGCCTGCACTCTTGGTGCGCCTCCTCGGGCCGGGTACGCGTCATCGACGGCGGACGGCGCGGACCCGGTGGGGCGTCAGGCGCGGGCGAGCTGCTGGAGGATGTCGGCGGCCCGCCGTAGCGTGTCGCGTTCGTCCTCCGTGAGCGCGGCCAGCCGGCTGGCCAGCCACTCGTTGCGGGCCCGCTCGAACTGGTCGAGCACGGCCCGGCCTCCCTCGGTGGCCGCCAGGATCACCTGCCGGCCGTCGGTCGGGTGGGGGGTGCGCTGCACCAGGCCGCGCTCCTCCAACTTCGCGACGATCTTGGTCATCGTCGGTGGCTGGACCCGTTCGACGTCGGCCAGTTCCCGGGGCGTCAGCGCGCCCGCCAGCCGGAGGCTGGTGAGCGCGGAGAGCTGGGTGACCGTCAGGTCGCCGACCGGGCGCGCCTGCCGGACCCGCCGGTTGAGTCGGGTGATCGCATCACGCAGCTGGGGTGCCAGCTGCGCCGGTGGCACGCGGTTCGCCGTCACCGTCCGCTCCGTCACAGTCGTTAGCCTAACTAATGAGCATGGCTAATGACATGCCATATGACCATGCTCACGAGGGGGAATGCCGCCGCCCCGGGCCGGGCATCCCGACGGGTCGCCCGGCCCGGCGGCCGACGGGTGGGGCTACATCACCGCGGACTCGATCGGCCCCCGCAGGAAGTAGAGCACGAACAGCACCGCCACCGCGTAGAGCAGCGGATGGATCTCCCGCGCCTTCCCCTTGGCCAGCTTCAGCACCACGTAGCTGATGATGCCCGCGCCGATGCCGTTGGAGATCGAGTAGGTGAACGGCATCAGGGTGATGGTGAGGAACGCCGGGATGGCGATCTCGTAGTCGGTCCAGTCGATCGTCCGCACCGCGGTCATCATCAGGAACCCGACCACCACCAGCGCCGTCGAGGCCGCCTCGAACGGCACCACCGTGGACAGCGGCGCCAGGAACATCGCCAGCAGGAACAGGGCGCCGGTGACCAGGTTGGCCACCCCGGTCCGGGCACCCTCCGCGACCCCCGAGGCGCTCTCGATGTACGACGTGTTGCTGGAGACGCTCGCCGCGCCACCCGCCGCCGCGGCGATCGAGTCGACCAGCAGGATCTCCTTCGCCCGGGGTGGGGTGCCCTGCTCGTCGAGCATGTCCCCCTCCTGGCCGATCGCGACCATCGTGCCCATCGTGTCGAAGAAGTCCGTGATCAACAGGGTGAAGACGAACATCAGCGGGATCAGCCAACCGGCCCGGCTCCACGAGCCCAGCACGTTGAAGTTGCCCAGCAGCGACAGGTCGGGGATGTCGACGAGCCGCTCGGGCAGCTTCGGCACGTTCAGCGACCAGCCCTCGGGGTTGGGCTTGCCGTCGACGAAGGACGGGCCCACCTTGGCGACCGCCTCCACGATGATCGCCAGCACGGTCGAGGCCAGGATGCCGATCAGGATCGCACCGCGTACCCGGCGCACCACCAGCACCAACGTCACCAGCAGACCCACCACGAAGACCAGCATCGGCCAACTGACGATCTTGCCGTTGATGCCGAGGCCCACCGGCACGGTGCTGTTCGCCGCGTCCGGCACCCGCCTGACGAAGCCGGCGTCGACCAGCCCGATGATGGTCAGGAACAACCCGATGCCGACCCCGATCGCGGTCTTGAGCTGCGTCGGGACCGAACGGAACACCGCCGTACGCAGGCCGGTGAGCACGAGGATCGCGATGAGCACACCCTCGATCACCACCAGCCCCATCGCGTCCGCCCAGGTCATCTGCGGGGCGATCTCGAACGCGACGAGCGCGTTCACCCCCAGACCGGCGGCCAGCGCCATCGGGAACCGCCCGACGACCCCCATCAGGATCGTCATCAGGCCCGCCACCAGCGCGGTCGCGGCGGCCAGCGCGGGGATCGAGAGCTTCTTGCCGTCACCGTCGGCGGCTCCGCCCAGGATCAACGGGTTCAACACCACGATGTACGCCATCGTGAAGAAGGTCGCCAGGCCACCCCGCACCTCGCGGCTCATCGTCGAGCCACGGGCGGAGATCTCGAAGAACCGGTCGAAACCGTTCCGGGGTTGAGCGGGATCAGAGGGAATGCCGTTGTCCGGCGGCGCAATGGCCATCAGGTCCTCGCAAATGATCTACCGTTGTCGCGCGCATCGTCCCAGATCAACGGCGGGCCGGGAAAGTACTTCGCGGTACGCTTCTGCCCGTGCCGCAGGAGCAACCACCCCGACCCGAACCACTCGACCCGCCGATGGTCCCGTTCGCCGTCGCCGGGCTGATCGCCTGGGCGGTGGCCGGACTCCTCCTGCTGGTCTTCTTCCGTGACTGGCTCACCGAACACGGCCACCAGGACTGGCTCTGGACCTGTCTGGCCGGGTTCCTGTGGGGCTTTCCCGGTCTGGTCACGATGATGCGGCACGACGCCCACCGGCGTCGCCGTCGGGAATCCGCCCCCCGGGGCTGACCGTCCGGCGGTCAGGCGGGGTCGGTCGACTCCACCGGCACCGGCTCGGCGACCGTCGGCGCGACGTCCACCGTCATCGACTCGACCGCGCTGTCGTCGTACACCGTCGGAAGCTCGTCGACCACCGGCTCGGGAGTCTCCACCAGGGTCTCCGAGTGCGCGCCACAGCCGTGGTCGGCACTGACCACCCGACCGTCGTCGGGGGCGTAGAAGTTGCCGCAGGCCCCGAACGCCTGCCGGAGCGCACCGGCCAGCGGCAGGTAGAAGCCGCAGGTGCCGCAGCGGGCCGACGCGGGGGCGGCGGTGGAGATCGGCGCCGACGGGCCCTGGTCGCCGTCGTACCAGCGTTGGGCCGTCTCGGCCCGTCCCTCGCGGGACAGCACGCGGGGGCGACCCAGGCCCAGCTCCCAGGAGGTCTCCTCGACCGCCGGGTCGTCGGAGAGCAGGTAGCCGGGGGCGAGCCGGTCGTCGTCCGACGGGGTGGGCAGCAGGTCACCGGGGCCGAGGTCACCCGGCTGGAGGCGTTCCTGCCAGGGCAGCCAGCCCGGCGCGAGCAGCGCGTCGGAGCCGGGCAGCAGCACCGTCTCACAGACGGTGACCTGCCGACTGCGCGGCACCCGGGTGACCGTCACCGCCCAGCGCCAGCCCCGGTAGCCACCGAGCAGACACTCGAAATAGTGGGTGACGACCCGGTCGCCCTCGGCGACGGCCCGCAGGTGGTCGCCGATGTCGGAGGGCTCCACCTCGGTGATCGCGTCGCGGGCCACCTCGACGGCGGCGGCGCAGACCTGGTCGAGGCGGGCGGCACGGGCGGGAGCGGGCCTGGTCACCCGACCATTGTTCCCCATGCGCGCCGCGCGCCGACAGGCACTCCCCGAGTGAGTCTTCCCCCGTGGTGCGGCGTACCTGGAGCAGATGGGCAAGGATGGTGCACATGCCGCTGTTCTCCCGCTCCGGGTCGTCCGTCCTGGGACGGACCGTCGGCACCGGCATCCGCGCCACCCGCCTGCTGCTGCGTGGCTCGGTCAACGGCGGACGCTGGGTGACCCGCCGCGCCGGCTCGGCCCGCGCACGGGGGGCCGGCGGCGAGACCGGCATGGTCCGCCTGTTCGACCTGCACGCCGTCTCCTGCGCCGGGGACACGTTGATCGCCATCGGACTGGCCGGGACCATCTTCTTCGACGTCCCGCTCGGCGAGGCCCGCAGCAAGGTCGCGCTCTACCTGCTGGTCACGATGGTGCCGTTCGCGATGCTGGCCCCCGTGGTCGGTCCGCTGCTCGACCACTTCCGGCACGGCCGCCGGTACGCGCTGGCCACCACCATGCTCGGCCGGGCCTTCCTCGCCTGGCTGATCTCCGACTACCTCGGCAGCCTCGGGCTCTATCCGGCCGCGTTCGGCGTGCTGGCGCTCTCCCGGGCGTACGGGGTGGCCCGGTCCGCCGCCGTACCCCGATTGCTGCCGGAGGGTCTCGGATTGTCCCAGGTGGGGGCGCGGGCCAGCGTCTACGGCACGGTGGCCGGGGCCCTGGTGGCCCCGCTGGGACTGGCGGCGTTCTGGTTCGGGCCGCAGTGGCCGCTGCGGGTCGCCTCGGTCATCTTCCTGGTCGGCATGGTTATCGCGCTGCGGCTGCCGCCCCGGGCGGACTCCGAGCCGCCCGAGCGGGTGCCCCGACCGCTGCGGGCGCTGCGCCGCAAGGGCGACCGTCCGCTGGGTAGGGGACGACCGGCGGGCCGGCTGGTGATCGCCACCCTGATCGGGGCGGCGGGGCTCCGCGCGCTCTACGGCTTCCTCCTGCTCTTCCTGGCGTTCGCGCTGAAGAAGGGGGACCTGACCAACGACCTGTTCGGCCGGGAACTCAACGACCAGGCGGCGCTGGGCCTGATCGGCGGGGCGCTGGCGGTGGGCGGTTTCCTGGCCACCGCGGTCGGCACCCGGCTGCGCATCCACCGGCCGGCGGCGATCCAGTCCAACACGATGATCATCGTGGCCGGGGTGGGCATCCTGACCGTGTTGAAGTTCTCGCTGCCGATGGTGGCACTGTTCTGCCTGGTCGCCGCCCTGTCCAGCGGGATCGCCAAGCTCGCCGTGGACGCCTCGATCCAGGAACGGATCCCCGAACGGCTGCGGGCCAGTTCCTTCGCCCACTCGGAGACCGTCCTGATGCTCGCCTTCGTCGCCGGGGGTGGGCTCGGCCTCGTCCCGTTCGAGGGTCGGATCGGCATCGCGGTCGCCGCCGGGGTGGGTGTCCTCGCCGCCGTACGGGGGGTCGTCGTGGCCGGTCGGCTCCGCGCCCAGCGGCTGCTCGGCCGGCCGCTCACCGACGAGGAACTGGCCGCCCAGGACCAGGCCGACGTTGCCGCCGACGAGGCCCGCCGCGCCCGCCGCGCCCGTGGCGCCACCGACGGCGCGGCGGCCCGTACCGGTGGGGACGCCGCCGACCGGCCGGACGGCGACCGCGCCGACCTGACCACCGATCAGCTGGCCGACAGCGCCGACGACGCGGCGGCCGAGGCGGCGGCCCACGCCGCACCCACCTCACCGGCACCGAGCGGGGCGAGCGACTCCAGGCGTTCCGCCGACGGGTTGGCCCCGCCGGGTTACCACATCTACCGGCCGTCCTCGGCCGTCCCGGGCAGCGGCAGCGGCAGCGGTGTCGATGACGACCAGCGACGACAGTCGCCGGGGTCGGTGTCGTGACGGGCCTGCTGGTACTCACCGCCGTACCGGCCGAGGCGGAGGCCGTCCGGGCCGGGCTGACCGATCCGACGGTGACCGTCCGGGCGATCGGCGTGGGTCCGGCCGTGGCCGGTGCCACCACGGCCCGGATGCTGGCCCTCGCGGAGGCCGCCGGCCATCCCTACCGCGCGGTGGTCAGCGCCGGGATCGCCGGCGGTTTCGCCGGCCGCGCCCCGGTCGGCGCCACGGTGCTCGCCTCCCGCAGCGTCGCCGCGGACCTCGGGGCCGAGTCCCCGACGGGCTTCATCCCCGTCGACGAGTTGGGCATGCCACCGGAGTTGCTCGGTGGCGGCCCCACCATCGACGTCGACCGGGCGCTGCTGGGCGCGCTACGCGCCGCCCTCCCCCAGGCGGTCGTCGGGGCGGTGCTGACGGTCAGCACGGTCACCGGCACGGCCGCGAGCACCACCGCCCTGGCCGACCGGCACCCCGACGCGGTGGCCGAGGCCATGGAGGGGTACGCGGTGGCGGTCGCCGCCACCCAGGCCGGCCTCCCCTTCGCCGAGCTGCGTACCGTCTCGAACCCGGTCGGCCCCCGGGACCGCGACGGCTGGCGGATGCGGGAGGCGTTCACCGCCCTGACCGAGGCGGCCCGCGCGCTGTCCTGAGACGCACCCGCCAGCCCGGGGGCCGGGCGGTTGCGGCAATCCGGCCGGCCGGGCGGCTACGGCGGTCGGGGCGTTCACGGCGGTCGGGGTGGCCGGGGCGCGGGACCGGCCGGGCGTCTCAGGGCCATGGCGAGGGGACGAGCCGACGCGACCCGGAATCCGCAGGCCGACCGGAAACGGATGGCGATGTGCTCCTCGACCACCGTGCGGACCAGGCCGACGCCCGTCTCGTCCATCCGCTGTGTCATGGCCGCCACCAACCGGTCACCGATGCCGATCCGGCGGTTCCCGGCCGCGACCAGCACCCCGTCGAGTACGAGTTCGCGCGGCCGGTCCCCGTCGTCCCCACGGACCAGGTGCAGGTCGCGCTCGTGGGCGCGCAGCTCCCCCAGGAGGGTGCCGTCGGGCAGCTCGGCCACGAACCGCCAGGTGGTCGACGGTCGCCCGGCACCGTCCACCCACCGGACCCTGACGTCCCGACGGACCCGCTCCGCCGCCCGCCGCCGGTCCCGGTGTCCCCGATCCCGTTCGTACGCCGCCGGCGGCAACCGCAGCGGCCACAGCGGAGGCGGCAAGTTGTACCAGTCCGCCCACCAGGCACCCGGCCAGTCCTTCGGCTCCCGCACCGGCCAGACGTCGAGGTGGGCCGGATAGCGCCGTCCGGCGGTGTCCCGCAGGTCGTCGTGCGGCACCGGCGGCAGCGCACAGGTCACCTCGGCAGCCGACGCTGTTTCAACAGCCCTGCCCGACCTGTGGATAACTCTGTGGAAACCCGCTGGAGCTGGGGACAAGGTACCGAGGTCGCGTCCTTTCGAGCTGATCACCTCACCGAATCACCGGGGCCACAGGGCCAGGGCCAGGGCCAGGGCCAGTCAAGCACCCGGCGGGGCAGCTGCCCAGACGCGGGAGCCGGTTCCTGAATCGCTGACGCCGTCAGATCGAAAGGACGCGTAGGAGTTCTTCCCACCCCGCCCGGCTCTGCCCGGAACCCGCCCCCGACCGGCCCTGCGGAGGGATCGGAGCATGCGGCGAGCCGCCCCGCCCACGCCGGACCGTTACCGGGGCAAAGGCCGGGGCAGGGGCAGGGTCGCAGCGGCCCCCCGACCACGGCGGGCCGCCGAAGGGACGGATGTCGTCGGCAGGGGGCGGGGTCACATCGGGGCGGGCTCGGCGGGAGGACGGTCGGGAGCGGCGTTACCGTGGGGACGTGGCGCTCTCCCTGGCGATCTCGCCCTGCCCCAACGACACCTTTGTCTTCGACGCGCTGGTGCACGGCCGGGTGCCGGGCGCGCCGCCGGTCGAAGTCACCTTCGCCGACGTCGACGTCACCAACACGGCCGCCGAACGGGGCGCCTTCGATCTGGTGAAGGTCAGCTACGCCGCGCTCCCCTGGCTGCTCGACGACTACCACCTGCTGCCCTGCGGCGGTGCGCTCGGCCGTGGCTGTGGCCCCCTCGTGCTCACCCGTGGGGAGACCGACCGGGTCGACCTGGGCGGCGCCACGGTGGCGGTGCCCGGTGACCGGACCACGGCGTACCTGCTGTTCCGGCTCTGGTCGGCCGGACGGCCGCCGGCCCGGATCGAGATCGTGCCGTTCCACGAGATCATGCCCGGCGTCGCGGCCGGCCGGTACGACGCCGGGCTGGTGATCCACGAGGCCCGCTTCACCTACCACCGGCACGGGCTGACCGCGCTGGTGGACCTGGGCGAGTGGTGGGAGGCCGACACCGGCCTACCCATCCCGCTCGGGGCGATCCTGGCCCGCAAGGGTGTGGTGGACCCGGTGGCCGCCGCCGGCTGGGTCCGCGAGTCGGTACGCCAGGCGTGGGCCGACCCCTCGGCCAGCCGGGAGTACGTGCTCGCGCACGCGCAGGAGATGGAGCCCGACGTGGTGGACCGGCACATCGGCCTCTACGTCAACGAGTTCACCGCCGACCTGGGGGACGCGGGGTTCGCCGCCGTGGAGGCGCTGCTGGGCCGGGCCGCCGACGCCGGGCTGGTGCCTCAGACCTCCAACTCGCTGGCCACCGCGTGGACCAGCTGAGCGATCTTCTGCGCGGTCTTGCGGTCGGGGAAGCGGCCCCGGCGCAGGTCCGGCTGCACCTTCGCCTCCAGCACCTTGATCATGTCCTCGACCAGGCCGTGCAGTTCCTCGGCCGGCCGGCGGCGCAGCTCTGCCATGGACGGCGGGGCGTCCAGCAGCTTGACCCCCATCGCCTGGGCACCGCGCCGGCTGTCCACCACGCTGAAGTCGACCCGTTGCCCACCCTTGAGGTCGGTGACACCCGCCGGCAGCGCGCCCTTCGGCAGGAACACGTCGCCACCCTCGTCACTGGTGACGAACCCGTATCCCTTGGCCGCGTCATACCACTTCACTCGACCCGTCGGCACCTTGGAGACCCCTGCTTCACTCGATACGACTACTGCTCCAAGGCTAGCCCGATGATCCGGTCGAGCGCCGCCGGGAATCCGGTGAGGTCGTCGAGCACCACCTGCGCCCCGGCCGCGCGCAGGTCGTCCGCCGGGCAGGGGCCGGTGGCCACGCCGACGCCCGGGATGCCGGCTGCCCCGGCCGCCACCATGTCCGCCACGTGGTCACCGACGTAGAGCGCGGCACCGTGCTCCCGCAACGAGGTCGCCTTCTGCTCGGCGAAGAGGTCGCCTGCCAACTCGTCGACCGCCAGCCCGAGGTGGTCCAGGTGCAGCCGGGCCAACCGGCCGATCTTCGAGGTGACGACCATCACCCGGCCGCCCTGGGCGTGCACCGCGTCGACCGCCTCCCGCGCGCCGGGCATCGGCACCGACGGGGTGATCGCGTACGTCGGGTACAGCTCCCGGTAGAGCGTCACCGCCTCCTCGACCTGCTCCGCCGGGAACCAGTGGGCGAGTTCGGTGCGCAGCGGCGGGCCGAGCCGGGAGACGGCCAGCTCGGCGTCGACCGGCACACCCGTACGGGCGGTGAGCGCCCGGTAGGCGGCGGCGATGCCGGGGCGGGAGTCGATCAGGGTCATGTCGAGGTCGAACCCGACCATCAGCGCGGACATTCTGCGAAGGTACCCGGACAGGTCGCCCGAGCCGGACGTCCGGGCGGCGCGATCGGGCGCCCTCGGGCTAGCGTGGAACGACGATGACCACCTCACTCGCCGACCAGCTGCGCGCGCTGCCCGACGAGGCTCTCGCCGCGCTGCTCCAACTGCGGCCCGACCTCGTCGTGCCGGTGCCGGCCGACGTCTCCGCGCTCGCCCTGCGGGCCGAGTCGCGGGTGTCGGTCGCCCGCGCGCTCGACGGGCTGGACCAGTTCACCCTCCAGATCCTCGACGCTGCCCGGCTCACCCGGGACCAGTCGGAGGGCACCACCTCCACCGAGGCGGTCCTCGCCCTGGCCGCCGCCGGGCCGCACCCGCCCGCCCCGGCCACGGTCCGTGGCGCGGTCGACCGGCTCCGCGCCCGGTTCCTGCTGTACGGCCCGGAGCAGGCGCTGCGGGTCACCGGCAGCGTGGACGAGCTGGCCCCGTACCCGGCGGGGCTGGGTCGGCCGGCGGAGGAGCTGGACCTGCGGGCGGCGGCGCTCTGCGCGGACGCCGCGAAACTGCGCCGGACGCTGCTCGCCGCGCCCCCGTCGGCGCGGGCGATCCTGGACCGGCTCGCCGCCGGTCCACCGGTCGGCAGCGTGCCGCCCGGATCGCTGCAGGCGCCGGCGCTCGGCGCGGAGGACGACGTGCCGCCCGACCCGACCAACGGTGGCGCCCCGACCGGGTCGCCGGTGCGCTGGCTGGTCGAGGCCCGGCTGCTGGTGGCGGTCTCCGCCGGGACGGTCGAGCTGCCCCGCGAGGTGGGGCTGCTGCTGCGCCGGGACACCGGCCCGCTCGGACCGCTGCGGATCGACCCGCCGCCGGTCGCGGCGCCGCCGCGGGAAGCCAAGGCCGTCGACTCCGCCGGGGTCGGACAGACCATGGAGGTGGTACGGCACACCGAGGCGCTGCTGGAGGCGCTGACCGCCGAGCCGGCGCCGGTGCTGCGTTCCGGCGGGATCGGGGTACGCGACCTGCGCCGGCTTGCCCGCACGGTGGCCCTGGACGAGTCGACGACCGCGCTGCTGGTCGAGGTGGCGTACGCGGCAGGTCTCCTCGGCGAGCTGGACCTCCCCGCCGCCGCGAGCCGGTACGGCGGCGAACAGCAGGTGCTGCCCACCGGGGCGTACGAGGTGTGGCGGGCGGTGTCGCTGGCCCACCGCTGGGAGCAGCTGGCCCGCGCGTGGTTGACGATGAGCCGGCAGGCCGGTCTGGTGGGGCAGCGCGACGACCGGGACCGACCGGTCACTGTGCTCTCCGCCGAGGCGGAGCGGGCCGGTGCGCCGGCCGCCCGTCGGGCGGTGCTCGGGGTGCTGGCCGAGCTGGAACCGGCCACCGCCCCCACCGCCGAGGAGGTGCTGGCGCTGCTCGACTGGCGGGCCCCCCGGCGCAGTCGGGGGCGGGAGGCCGCGCACCGGGAGGTGCTGACCGAGGCGGCCCGGCTGGGGGTGACCGGCCTCGGCGCGCTCACCTCGTACGGGCGGCTGCTGCTCGCCGACGTGACGGACACCGACGAGCGGGGCGGGGACGACCCGCTGGGGTTGCGCTCCGACGTCGACAGCGGTGACCCGTCGGGCACCGTCCGGGCGCTGGACGCCCTGCTTCCCGCACCGGTCGACCACTTCCTGGTGCAGGCCGACCTGAGCGTGGTGGTGCCCGGCCCCCCCGACCCGATGCTCGCCGCCGAACTGGAGACGGTGACCGAGCCGGAGTCGGCGGGTGGGGCCAGCGTGCACCGGGTCACCACGGCCAGCGTCCGACGGGCCCTGGATTCCGGCTATACGGCCGACGACCTGCACGATCTGTTCCGGCGGCGGTCGCGCACCCCGATCCCGCAGGGGTTGACCTATCTGGTGGACGACGTGGCCCGGCAGCACGGTGGGCTGCGGGTCGGCTCCGCCGGCGGGTACGTGCGCAGCGATGACGAGGCGCTGCTCGCGGAGGTGCTGGCCGACCGGCGGCTGACGGCGTTGACGTTCCGCCGGCTGGCCCCGACGGTGCTGTGCACCCCGTACCAGGTGGGGCGGATGCTGACCGCGCTGCGTGACGCCGGCTACGCCCCGGTGCCGGAGGACGCCACCGGCACGACGGTGCTGGCCCGGCCCCGGGTGCGACGGGCCCCGGCCCGGGTGCTGACCGGTCGGGCGGTGGACCCGCTGGCCACGCCCCGGTTGGCGCTGCCCCGGCTGTTGGGTGTGGTGGAGCAGATCCGGCGGGGCGAGGCGGCGGCGCGGGCGGCGCGGCGGGCCCCGGCGGTGGTACGCGGCGGTGCGGCCCGCGCGGCGGCCGGCCCGATGCCCGCGCACGGTCACGCCGAGGCCCTGGCGGTGCTCCAGCAGGCGGTCCGGGACAAGGCGCTGGTCTGGGTCGGCTACGTCGACGCCCACGGGGCGACGCTGTCCCGGCTGCTGCGGCCGGTGTCGATCGGCGCGGGTTACCTGCGTGCCGAGGACGAGCGGACCGAGATGCTGCACACCTTCGCCCTGCACCGGATCACCGCGGCCGTCCGGGAGAACTGACCGCCCGGCGGCGACGTCCTCCGCTGTCGCTCAGCGGCGGCTGCGGCGGACGGTGCCGACGACGGAGACGATGAGCAGCAGGGCGAAGCCGGTGCCGGCGGCCTCACCGACCGAGTCGATGAAGCCCTGCCGCTGCACCAGCCATCCGAAGAGGAACCAGCCGACGACGGCGATCCCGGCGACGGCGTACCCGACCATGGTGGCCGTGGACACCTCGTCGGTCGGTGTCACCTGCTCGCCGTTCGCCGCGTCCTCGGCGATCATCTCGTGGTCGACGCTCATCCCAGCCCTCCCACCCCGTCCGGCCCCCGGCTTCCAGGGTGGCACCCGGTCGCCAGGACGGACAGGGGGAAATACCCCCGATCCGGCCCCTACGGACAACTACCGAGGGGCCGGAGACGAGACGGGCCGGGTAAACGGAAGGCTCAGGTGCCAGGGCGACGACCGACCAGGACCACCCGGGAGCCGACCTTGCCCAGCTCCCACCAGCGCACCGCGTCGGCATGCAGCAGGTTGACGCAGCCGTGCGAGCCGATGCCCGCGTTGTGCAGGTAGGTGGTGGTCTCGTGGAAGCCGATCCCGCCGTTGAAGCGCTGCCAGTAGGGCAGCCACACCTCGTACGGGTTGGACCACTCCTTCAGGTTGCGCAGGTTCACCTTGTACGTGCCGGCGGGGGTGGCGTAACCGGCCATCCCGGTCCGGGTGACGGTGGGCTTGGCGACCACCTTGCCGTCGCGCATCACCCAGGTGGTCTGCCGGGTCAGGTCGACGCAGAAGGTGGTGCCGGAGCCGGCGGAGCAGCGCTTGACGTCGGTGGTGGCCAGTCGCTTCGCCACGTCGAGCGTCAACGGGCCGGCGCGCCCCTCGGCGGGGCGGATGTCGTACCGCTGCTGGAACTTCTTGATCGCGGCGCAGTCGGCGTCGGTCTGCCGGCCGTCCACGGTGACCGTGCCGAACCCGCCCAGCCGGGCCAGGTACGTCTCCACCTCACGCTGGTGCTCGCCCACCTGGCAGCGGGTCTGGTTGGACTTCTGCGGGACGCGCGGGCGACGCCCGGTCGACGCCTTCGGGGTCTTGCTGGCGCGGACCTTCGGCTGCGGCTTCTCCCGGTGCCGGGGCTTCGTGTCGGACCCGGTCAGCTGGTCGGGCAGGGAGGAGGCACCCGCCCCCGTTACCTGTTCCGCACTGCCGACCGGGGCGAGCCCTCCTCCAGTGCCACCCGGATCGGCCTGCGGCACGGACGCACACCCACCGGCGCCGACCAGCATGACCATGGCCAGGGCGACGACCCGGGCTCTGTGGCGGACCTGCATAGTGTGCCTCCCCGGATCGGTCGTCCCACTGGTAGACGTGTGTCCCCCGGGAAACGTTGCACCCATTGCGAAGATTTTCTGGCAGTCTCCCACCCCCGTGCAACACTGGATGGTCGGCCTGCGGCGGGATTCGCCGCCGGTCGGGGAATCCGGCCGAGGAGGGGGACCTGGCGTGAGCGGTGGACCACTGATCGTGCAGTCCGACAAGACGCTGCTGCTGGAGATCGACCACCCGGACGCGCAGTCCTGCCGGATGGCGATCGCGCCCTTCGCCGAGCTGGAGCGTTCCCCGGAGCACGTGCACACCTACCGGCTCACCCCGCTGGGGCTGTGGAACGCCCGCGCCGCCGGGCACGACGCCGAGGCCGTGGTCGACGCGCTGCTGAAGTTCTCCCGCTACCCGGTGCCGCACGCCCTGCTGGTGGACGTGGCCGACACGATGGACCGGTATGGCCGGCTCCAGCTCGCCAACGACCCGGCGTACGGGCTGGTGCTGCGCGGGCTGGACCGGATGGTGCTGATCGAGGTCGCCAAGAGCAAGAAGCTCGCCGGGATGCTCGGTGACAAGATCGACGACGACACGATCCGGGTGCACCCGTCCGAGCGGGGTCGACTGAAGCAGGCGCTGCTCAAGCTGGGCTGGCCGGCGGAGGACCTGGCCGGGTACGTCGACGGGGAGGCGCACCCGATCGAGCTGACCGAGGCCGGCAAGGACGGCGGCAAGCCGTGGACGCTGCGGTCGTACCAGCGGGAGGCGGTGGAGGCGTTCTGGGCCGGCGGGTCCGGGGTGGTGGTGCTGCCCTGCGGGGCGGGCAAGACCATGGTCGGCGCGGCGGCGATGGCCGAGGCGAAGGCGACCACGCTGATCCTGGTCACCAACACGGTCGCCGGCCGGCAGTGGAAGCGGGAGCTGATCGCCCGCACCTCGCTCACCGAGGAGGAGATCGGGGAATACTCGGGCGAGCGCAAGGAGATCCGTCCGGTCACCATCGCCACGTACCAGGTGCTCACCTCGCGGCGCGGCGGCGCGTTCACCCACCTGGACCTGTTCGGCGCCCGCGACTGGGGTCTGGTCGTCTACGACGAGGTGCACCTGCTGCCCGCGCCGATCTTCCGGTTCACCGCCGACCTGCAGGCCCGCCGCCGGCTGGGCCTGACCGCGACCCTGGTCCGCGAGGACGGCCGGGAGGGTGACGTGTTCAGCCTGATCGGCCCCAAGCGGTACGACGCGCCGTGGAAGGACATCGAGTCGCAGGGCTGGATCGCCCCGGCCGAGTGCACCGAGGTCCGGGTCACCCTGACCGACGCGGAGCGGATGTCGTACGCGACGGCGGAGGCCGAGGAGCGTTACCGGATGGCGGCGACCGCCCGCACCAAGCTGCCGGTGGTCCGCGCCCTCGTGCAGCGGCACCCCGACGACCAGGTGCTCGTGATCGGGGCGTACATCGACCAGTTGCACCAGCTCGGGGAGTACCTGGACGCGCCGATCATCCAGGGTTCCACCACCAACAAGGAGCGCGAGCGGCTGTTCGACGCGTTCCGCTCGGGTGAGCTGCGCACGCTGGTCATCTCCAAGGTGGGCAACTTCTCCATCGACCTGCCCGAGGCGGCGGTGGCGATCCAGGTGTCCGGCACGTTCGGCTCCCGGCAGGAGGAGGCGCAGCGGTTGGGCCGGGTGCTCCGGCCGAAGGCCGACGGCCGGCAGGCGCACTTCTACACGGTGGTCTCCCGGGACACCATCGACACCGAGTACGCGGCCCACCGGCAGCGCTTCCTCGCCGAGCAGGGGTACGCGTACACGATCGTCGACGCCGACGACGTCCTCGGCCCGAAGCTGCCCACGGTCGACTGACCGGCACCGCCGTATTCCCGTCGGCCGGGCTGCTCTCGTTGCCGCCCGACCGGCGCAGCTCCCCCGCGACGGCTAATCTGTCCACAGTCGACGGTCGACCGTCGATGCCGGCACGTCGAAGGGAACCAGAGTGAAGCGCCGAATTCTGCACGTCCTGACGATCGCGGTCGTCGCCGTCCCGGGCACCGCCGTGGCCGCCGCACCGGCCTCGGCCAGCGATGCGCCCGGCTTCCTCTGCAACCTCACCCAGAACACCTGGCTGCGCACGGCACCGCACGGCCAGGTGCTGCGCACCCTGACCGCCGGTCGTGGGTTCCGCTGGCACGGGCAGGGCTGGTCCGAGGACAACGACACCTGGATCTACGGCCACGGTGCGGAGGACCCGTCCCTGGACGGCTGGGTCCCCGCCGGCAACACCACCTGCTGACCCCACCGCCCGGCACGCCATCATGATCCACTCAGGGGAGCCGATGCAGCGCCATCGAACTCAACCCGATACCGCTACACCAGCCCCCTTGAGTTGATCACAACCCACCCAGCCACCCAGCCACCCCCACCCGGCCCCAACCCGGCCCGGTGATCAAGAGGTTTGCGTCAACTTGAAGATCAAGACTGACGCGAACCTCTTGATCACCACGCGCACGCCCAGCAGGGTGAGGCGGGGTGGGTCAGAGGGTGTGGGTGGCGTGTTCGGTGGTGAGGCGGGTGGGGCGGGTGGCGGGGTCGAGGTTGGCGCAGACGACCACGGAGGCGCCGGCCGCCAGCGGGGCCAGCAGCCACTTCACCGGTTGTTCGTGTTCGGCGGCGTCGACCAGCAGCCGGTCGCCGGGGCGCAGGTCGAGTTGGGCGGCGACCTCCTTCGCCAGGCGCCCCCAAACGGCGTAGCTCGTGCCGTCGGGGGTGGCCGGGGCGGCCGGGTGGACGGCGGCGTAGTCGGGCGGGGTGTCGGTGTGCCGCAGCACCTCGGCGGACCAGTCCAGCCAGCCCACCGGCACGTCGGTCAGCGGCCCGGGGGCGGTGCCGACGAGGTAACGGTGCACCCCGTCGGGCACGTCCTCCAGCCAGTCGTCGAGGCGTTCCGGGGTGACGAAGACCGCGTCGTACGGCCGCTCGCCGCCCGGTTCGAGGACCGGCAACCCGGCGGTGGCGCGCGTCCGGAACGACACCGCCATCCCCACCGACCAGGCCCCGAGCAACACCGCAGCGGTACGCCAGTGTGGCGGCAGCAGCACCGCGACCCGGCTGCCCGGCCCGAGCCCGCACCCGTCACGCAGCAGGCCGGCGGTGCGCGCCGCCCAGTCACCGAGCTGCTTCGCGGTCAGCTCCGTCCGCTCCCCGGTTGCGTCGTCGCAGTAGGTCAGCAGTGGCTGTTCTGCCTGCTCAGGCAGGTCGGTCGACGTGGTGACGGCGAGGTGGGCAACCATCGGTCCTCCTGTCCGGACGGAACGTCCCACCCTACCGAGCCGGGAAGAGTTGAGTACGCGTGCGCATGACAGCGCCGCCCGTCGCCACGAGACTCGACCCATGCGTACGCGGATCATGATCGTTCTTGCCGGGGTGGGCCTGGGCGGCCTGCTGTTGACCAGCGGCTGCGGCTACCGGGAGAGCATCTGCAGCGATGGCGAGTACCCGGCGATCGCGGTGGGTGGACAGGGCGGCAGCGCCTGCTTCCCCGACGGCCAGGAGCCGACCGCGCCGTACGTCCGGTACCCGCAGGGCAAGGTCCCGCAGCACGTCGACGACGAGTGGGACGTCTACTGGCGGGACCACGGCATCGACGCGAACGGCGTCGTCATCGAGCGCTGACCGGGTCGGCCGTCGTCGTGCGATGACCGGGTCGGGCCACCCGGCCACCCCTTCGACCAGGCAAGAGGGACCGAAACGACGAGGCCGGCGAGCCAGCTCACCGCCGGCCCGTCGCCGGCCGTTAACCCGCTGGTCGACCTGCGCTCGGTCACGCCTGCCAGCCTCCGTCCGAATCGAAACGTTCGGAGGAGCAGTGACAGCGACAAGAGTGTTCGCCTCGACAGTGGTGGCCGGCCTGGCACTAGCCACCCTGACCGCCCCGGGCAGTGCGGTCGCCGCGCCGGACCACACCGCCCCGGGCAGTACGGCGGCCAGCCAGGGTTACCCGGACCGGAAGCTCACCTTCGACCGCACCGCCACCTACCCGGTGTTCCAGAACCGGCCGGCCGGCGAGGACCCGGCCACCGCGACGGTGGCCGAGATCTCTGCGGTCAGCCCGAACGGCCGTACCCTGGTCTACACCGACGCGGCGGCCCGGCGGATCGGCTTCCTCGACATCGGCCGGCCGGACCAGCCGCGCGGTCTCGGCACCCTCTCCCTGGCGCAGCTCGGCGACGCCGAGGACGAGCCGACCTCGGTGGCGGTCGTCGGCCGGTACGTGCTGGTCGTGGTGAACACCAGCGCCAGCTACACCGCCCCCTCCGGCCGCCTCGACGTGATCGAACTGGCCACCCGGCAGCGGGTGCGCAGCATCGACCTCGGCGGGCAGCCCGATTCCATCGCGATCAGCCACGACGAGCGGTACGCGGCGATCGCCATCGAGAACGAGCGGGACGAGGACGCCACCCCGCCCGGCGGCAGGAAGGGTGACCTGCCGCAGGCGCCCGCCGGTTTCGTCCAGCTCATCGACCTCGACGGGAAGACGACGCCGCAGCGGTGGAAGCTGCGTACCGTCGCACTGACCGCGCCCGACGGCCGGGCGTTGCCGATGCTGGCCGCCGCCGGGATCACCGAGCCCACCGATCCGGAACCCGAGTACGTCTCGATCAACGGGCGGAACCAGCTCGCGGTCACCCTCCAGGAGAACAACGGCGTCGTGCTGGTGGACGTGCCCACCGGCCGGATCACCCGGGCGTTCAGCGCCGGCACCGCCTCGGTCAGCGGCATCGACACGGGCAAGGACGGCCGGATCGAGCTGACCGGCTCGATCACCGACGTTCCCCGGGAACCCGACGCGGTGGCCTGGATCAACGACCGCTACCTGGCCACGGCCAACGAGGGTGACTGGCGGGGCGGCACCCGGGGCTGGTCGGTCTTCGACAGCCGGACCGGCCAGGTGGCCTGGGACGCCGGCAACACCTTCGAGCGCCTCGCGGTCCGCTACGGCCTGCACAACAACGACCGGGCCGCGAAGAAGGGCACCGAGCCGGAGGGCGTGGCCGTCGCCGAGTACCACGGCGTGCGGTACGCATTCGTCGGGTCGGAACGGAGCAACTTCGTCGCGGTCTACGACCTCACCCGGCCCACCGCCCCGGTGCTGCGCCAGGTGCTGCCCACCACCAACGGCCCGGAGGGGCTGCTCCCCATCCCCTCCCGTGACCTGCTCGCGGTGTCCAGCGAGACCGACGACGCCTCGGTGGGTGTCCGCGCCTCGGTGTCGCTCTACCGGCTGGGTGCGGACAGGACGGGCTTCCCGAGCATCGTCTCGGCCGACGACGCCTCGGGCGCGCCGATCGGCTGGGGGGCGCTGGGCGCGCTGTCCGCCGTACCGGGCCAGCCGCAGCAGCTCTACAGCGTCACCGACGCCGCGTACACGCCGACCCGGATCCTGACCGTCGACACCCGACACTCGCCGGCCGTGGTCGCCGACGCGACCACCGTGACCGACGCCGCCGGCACCCCCGTCGGGTACGACGCGGAGGGGATCTTCGCCCGGCCGCAGGGCGGCTTCTGGCTGGCCGTCGAGGGCGCGCAGGGCAGTGAGAACAGGCTGATCCGGCTGAACGGCAACGGGCGTACCGAGCAGACCGTGCCGCTGCCGGCCCAGGTCGCCGCCGGGCTGGGCAAGCAGGGCTTCGAAGGGGTCACCGCGAGCACCGGCCGCGACGGCCGGGAGATCGTCTGGGCGGTGCTCCAGCGGGAGGTCGCCACCGACCCGGCCGGCATCGTCCGGATCGGCCGGTACGACGTGACGGCCGACAGTTGGAGCTGGTTCGGCTATCGGCTGGAGGGCACCACCGTCCCCGGTGACTGGATCGGGCTCTCCGAGATCACCGTGGTCGGTGACCGGCTCGCCGTCATCGAACGGGACAAGCTCAACGGCCCGGCCGCCGCCGTCAAGCGGATCTACACGGTGCCGCTGCCGACCGGCCCGACCGCCGCCGGCCCGCTGACGGTGCTGCCCAAGACCCTCGCCGTCGACGTGCTGCCGGCGCTGCAGGCCACCAACGGCTGGACCCAGGAGAAGTTGGAGGGGCTGACCGTCGGCGGTGACGGCCAGGTCTACGCGATCACCGACAACGACGGCGTGCTCGACGCCACCGGGGAGACCGTGCTGCTGCGCCTCGGCACGTACCGGAAGGTCTTCGGACAGCGCTGAGTCGACCGATCGGCCCGGCCGTCTCGCCAGTTCACTGTGGTACGGCCGGGCCGATTCCGACAACGGTGGCGCCCCCATGTGACGAGCTGTCCAGTCCAAGCAGCTCAGCCAGCCGGGCTGGGCATCGCCGGCTCAGGTGAACCACGGCCGAAGAGCCGGTTCACACTGGGGTACGCCAGGAATGGCTCTTCACATTCGAACGTACAAAGTACAAAGTACGCACACCGTTCGGCGTCAACCTCCAGCGACCCGCCCACCGGAGCACTAAGATAGTTCGCTGGGGGGATGGCGCAACGAGCAGACCAGCCACTCGACCACAGCGAGTGCCGCCTCGAGGTAACGGCGGCCGCAGACTGCGCTGTCGGCTGGGGGTGGTCGATGTTCACGCGCCACCTCGGCTGCCTCCACGAGGGTCGGGTAGTCGGGCACATGCCATGTTCGCGCTGCGGCGAGAACCGTCAGCGCCCCGGTCGTGCGTTGTCCAGCGGCCAGGGCAAAGTAACGCAACGCATCCAGGGTGTACTTGGTGGCGAGCCAGGCCTCCCGAAGAACATCCGAGCCCGGTGGGGCGGGGTCCGTCGCCCGGGTCCACAGCACCGCGCGGGCGGTCTGCGCCCAGAGACGCGCCTCGGCGGAAGCTGCACCGACCGTGGGAAAGTGGATCCCACACCTGGCAAGGTCTCCGATGACAGGTCGGTTCTCGGCTAGCAGACGAGCGGTAACGAGGGCGGAGTCGGCGAGATCTGCCGGGGTACTGACGTTGACGCGTAGGGTCGGCAGCCGCTCATGCAGACCCGTGGCGAGGGCTCTCCATCGGGTGGCCACAGGATCTGATCCAACCACTAGGGTCAGGTCAAGATCGCTGAACCGGCTTGTCGCCGCGGGATCGAGGGCAGACCCGGTGAGGCAGGCGGCCAACAGGTCCTGCGTGTCGGCGAGTTCGTCGCGCAGCCAACGCACGACTGGGTCCGGTGCCAGGACTGACGGCACGGTGAACGGCATGATCTGGCCGTCACGCCCGCCCAACGAGCCGACCGCCCCTGGCGACCAGGGAGGAATCCGGCGGACGTCGACGGAAATGTGCCGCCCGACCGCGAGGCGGACTGCGGAGGTAAGGACAGCACAAGCGGTGTCCGTCATAGGCGTCGTCGCCACGTACTCGACGACGAGGCCGTCACCGTCGGACCTGATCCGCACGGTGTCGACCTCAAGTTGCGCCGATACCTTGGCCAGGTCGACAGTATTCACCCGGCTCCCGCCAGCCTCGATCACCATATTGCCCGGGCGGGCGGACGTGAGCCGCAACAGGCGGCCCGCCCCATCACACCCGCAGTCCTCAGCCGCCCATACACCCTCGTCACCGGTGTTGTACCGGATGAGCGGCATGGCCCGGTTGGCCAGGGGTGTCACCAAAACTCGACCGACAGTGCCCGACGTGACCGGCGATCCGTCACCAGCGACGATCTCCACCACGACCGAGCTGGTTAGGTGATACCCGACGCCAGTGGGACAGCCGATGCCGACGACGCCGGCCTCGGCGAGCGTGTACATCGACGTCACCCGGGTGTTGAGCCGGGCCGCTACCGCGTCGCGCAGATCGGTGGTGACGATCTCCCCAGAGAGCACTACCAGCAGCGGCGATACCCGAGCCGGTGGCGTGAGGCGGCCGATCCGGTCGACGAGCAGCGCCATGACCGAAGGAGTAGCGGTGACAATCTGGCCGTCCAGATAGGCGAGCGCAGCATAAAACTCGCGCTCGGGCAACCGCCAGACTCGGCTGAGGTTCCACTTCCCCACTTGGGACTGCGGATGTAGCGGCGATGGCACTCTTCGGGAGTACGCCGAACCGTGCATAGCGAGGTGCAGCAAATCGCGGCTCCGCCAGGCCGTGGAGCCGAGCAGGCCGTCTGCATGCGCCGCCAGGACGGCCAATTCCTGTCGCTGCGCCTGCTGGTCGAGGACCACCTCGAGGGGCTCGCCTGTCGTTCCAGTGGTACGAATCCGCTTCCAGGTCCTGGTGTCGCCCTCGGTCGACCAGAGCCGCCCTCGCTGGGCACGAACCTCCGAGCGGGTCAGGACCGGCAGTTCAGCCAGAGCCTGCGCTGCGGTGGCCTCATCAAGCAGCTCGGCATGGATCCGGTTCTGATAGTACGGAACGGTCCGCTGGGCGAAACGCAGGAGTTCTGCTAGGCCGCTGTCGTCGGTCATGCTCCTGACTCCGTTAGCCGGGAAGGACGTCTGGGAATTCAGCATCCACGCTGGCCATGAATTGCTCCAACTCGATCACGTCGTGACCGGTCGTGATCCAGAAGGCATCGATCTGCGCTGTCGCCTGCCGCACCGCTGTCGTTCCGCGCGTGTAAATGCCAACGGACCGCTGCCAGACCTCGCGATACTTGACCATGGCCCTCAGCCGATCAAGGTCCGCTGGGTCACCGCTGTCGCGCGCCCAACCGGCGTACAGCCGCGTCTCCGGCTCCGACGTGCCCACCTGCGCGAGGACGGGCGGGGTGGAAGTTCGCACCTCGGTGGTCGACTGCTGCTGCCAGATCGTCACGCATCGGACGAGCAGGTCGAGCGTCTCCGGGGTGAGCCCATCCGGCAACGTCTCCAAGACGGTCTCAATCAGGTGCTGGGAGAGTGTCTTCTTCAGTGCCTCGCGAGCCTTTCGGCGCATGTCGTCACTCAGCCAGCGATCGGGCTTCCTTTTCGGGGTCATGCCTGCTCCAGGTTGGTTCCACCGGCCCGCGCCCGCCTGCCCAGCCGATCCGCCACAGCCTGCACAACAGCCGCGACCGCCGTGTTGGGAACGGCGACCCGCGCACCATACAGGGCTGTCGCGCGCGCCTCAGCCCAACGGCCCTGCGCCTCCAGTACCACGGTCAGGTTGAGCAGGGCGCGGCCGAGTTCGGACACGAAGCCGCGGTCGCGCAGTTCGTCGATCACCCGGCGCAGCCGTCGTTCCGCTTTCTCTGGACCCCCGATGCGCATCTCGCACATCGCCATGCTCGCTTCGATTTCCAGCCGTTGTTTGACGTCATCGGGCTCCGCTGCCAGGTTCAACGCGATCTCGTAGTACGGAACCGCCTCCACGTGACGATGCAGGCCGAGGTAATGGTTGCCGAGCAGTTTGTTGACCATCAACAGACCACTGCGATTCCGCTTCTCGGTATGCAACTTGAGACTCGCCATCAGGTCGCTGAGGGCTGCGTCCTCGTCGCGTTCAAGGTGGTTCAGGAACCCGCGATGGCTGAGGAATTCGGCCCGCCGCTCGGAAACCGAATCGGCGATGAGCATCTCAACCTCGCGCAGTACGTCCCACGCCCCGGATCGGTCATGGGTCTGGGCCAGCTTACGCAGCAGTTGAAACCGCAGGTCGATGCGGCCCGGACGGGAGTCAACTCGATCCGCCGCCTCAACTAGCAGTCTCAGGAGGAGCAGGTACTCCTTCCAGCATCCGTGCACATTGATCCGTTCGAGCAGGGCATCCTGACAAAGTGCGTCGACCAACCGCCAATCGCCATTGGCTGCCGCGCGGGAGGCCACCGTTGCGCAGACTGAGGCAACGACATCCATCGGACACCGTGGATCTTGGCCCGACTCGACGATCTGCGCCACCACGACGGTGGCGACTGCGCCACGCCGGTCCGGGTCAGTACGGGCGAGAGCGTCTGCAACGAGATCCGGGACGTCAAGCGCATCGCCCACTACATGAAGCAGGCAGCATTCCACAAGGCGGCGCACGGAATCCCCGAAGCCATGCGGCATCCTCACCGCCGTCCGGGTCAGGTGTTCTACCGGCGTCCCGGTGACGACATCGGCAAACGCGAGTGCTTCCCGATCGACGGGATCCAGGTCGGCAATGAGGTCGGCAACCAGCCGCTGCGGGGTGCACGCCAGCACCGGCGCTTCGACCACGAGGAGGCTCGTCAACGTGGATTGCGCCCGGCTGAGCAGGGCACGCAGCGCGATAGGGCTGGACAGCAGTGCGGCGTTCAGCCGCCCGACTATCCACTCGGGCTCTAGGGCGATTCGGTGCAGGGTGACGTAGTGCCCGATGAACGCGATGCTCTCGGCCCTTGAGAGCGGCGGGACGGCAATGGCATGGAGCTGATGTCCAGGTGCGGGCCGGCGGGTCGAGGTGACAACGAGGACGACACCCGGTGCACCGGCAAGCCGGTCCACGAGCTCAAGTTCCCAACCGTGCTCGACGAGTGTCACAGAGTCCAAGACCACTACGACGTTCCGCTCCACCAGTTCGTCGAGCAGCGCTCGGAGCAACTCTCTGAGCGGGCCGCGGTACCCGGCAGCACGTCGATCGGGGCCGCCGCGCCCGGCGAGGAACGCATCGATGTGGGTAATCGCCTGCTGGAGTCCTGCCGCCGACGACTGCGCCGCCGGAACGACGAGCAGGTCCCGTCCGTCCCCGGCGAACAGTTCCTCGACGAGGTGGCACGCAAGCACCGTCTTGCCCATGCCTGAAAGTCCGTGCAGCAAGATCGGGAGCGCAGCCCTCCGGTACGCCTCGCGCGCCTCGTGCAGCACGCCCGTGCGGCTCCAGGTCAGACGCTCGACGCCAAGCGCGGTTCGCAGTGGCATCGACTCACCCCGGCCGGGGATGGCGTAATCGGCCCTCCGACCAGACGGCGTCGGCCCCGGCTGCTCACCCCGTATCCCGGCGATCAACCGGGACAACGCCACCGTGTCGTCGATCTTGGTAAAGGTACAGGCGAGGGACCGGCGCAAGAACCGGGGAAGACTGTCGGGTACCGGCGCGACGCCAGGTAGGAACACCGGGATAACTCGGTACTCGGGGTGCCGCACTCGATCTTCGATCGCGGCACGCAGTTCCTCTCTCTGCCACACGCCGGGACCCGCCGATCCGATCATTACGGCGCACGCCGCGCTGGCGTCAAGCGCGCGTTCCAACTCCTCCTGCCATGGCTCGCCCGGGACAAGAGACCAGCGGTCCAGGAACACCCGGAGGCCCCGATCTACCAGCGTGTGGGCGATCTGTTCCACCTCAACAGCGTCACCGCTGTTGTAGCTGATGAACACCTCGTACGACGCGGCGCTGGTGGAGGGCATGCAACCTCCGGTCCCGGAGCGGAGTCGTGGCAATGGCACTGGGCTTGACAGACAGACTGTGGTGACCATGCTACGCGACCTGATCGGGGGTCTCGGACAAGCGGGACGAGCGCAATGCAGGGCAGCCAGGCATCGCGGGTGCCAAACCGACCCGATGGCACGTGTGCCCGAACTCCGCGATCAGGAGAGCGTAGACCTGTTCGACCTCACGAGGTCGCGGTGCTGGGCTTCGACGTAGACGAGAGGGTATACCGGCTACCGATAAACACCTTGCTCCGTCATGATCTAATGTGGTGTCCACTGGGGAATAGCTTGCTGGGTCGCTGGAGAACAACAGCAGACACATCCGTGTCAAGCGGGATGGAGTGACAGCATGTTGCGCCGAAGCTGGCCGCTCAGGGTCTTGGCGGGCCTGGCACTCGGTGCGGCTGTTGGTGTAGCCGTCTACTACGCGAGCCTCCTTAAGGGACCCAACCTGTTCATCCTCGCCGGAGCCACAGCAGGTGCCGTGGCAGCGATGATTGTGCACGCCTACAGCGTCGGCGGCATCCGCTTGACCGACGTGAAGGTGACCGTACCTCAGCTCAGTGAGCTGAACTTCGTGCTCACCCGCGACACGCAGCAGGTCGCCTGGCGGCTGTTCAAGGAAATTTCCAGCCGGGTGGCCATCCGACCCTTGGCCGCGGAAACCGGGCGGCTTCGTGAGGCACTCTCTTCGCTGCACGCGTTGGTGCTACTCACGCGACAGATCCTCGACGAGGTGCAGCCGAGCCGGCTCGTCGGTGCGGCACCGTCGGTAGAACACCTCGCGCTCGCGATGGTGAACAACGAGCTGGGGCCATTCCTCTCGCGCTGGCACCCCGAGCTACACGCCTGGGAACAAGGCTCGGACGACCGACCCGAACAGGAGTGGCCGGGAAACGCAGAATGCCGGGCTGATCTCGCAGCTATGCAGTCGAGGCTCAGGCCTTACGTGCTGGGCTTCGGAAAGCTTGCCGGCATGCGCGACGAGACCACCAAGGCCCTGCTGAATGGGCAGCTCGACCTTGAGAACGCGGGAACGAAGGGTCCGATCTCTTCACCGCGTCGGCGCAATACCGTGTGACCGCCCGGCTGCCCGCCATCTCCAGCCCGTCACCGGTGCAGGCTGACGGACATACACTGCGGCCTGGGCGTAAATGTCCATATATATCGGTGCCTGGCCCGACTTATTTTGCGGGCAGTGCCGGGCCGCCGTCGAGCAGCGGGGCGAGCAGGTCCCCCGACTTCTCGACCCGCCGCAGCACCTCCCCGGCGGTGTACGGCTTCGCCGCAGGCCGTTTCCCGGCCGCCCCCGCCTCGACCTCGTCCCAGGTCAGCGGCGTCGACACCGCCGGCACCGCCTGCGCCCGCAACGAGTACGGCGCGACAGTCGTCTTGGCCGCGTTGTTCTGACTCCAGTCGATGAAGACCTTCCCCGGCCGCAGGTTCTTCGCCATTCGCGACACGACCAGTTCCGGGTGTTCCCGTTCCAACTCCTGGGCGATCCGCTTCGCGTAGTCGGAGACGACCTCGGCGTCCTGGGTGGCGCTGATCGGGCAGCAGAGCTGCATGCCCTTCTTGCCGGAGGTCTTCGGGTACGCCGTCACCCCGTCGCGGGCGAGCCGGTCGCGCAGCAGGACCGCCACCCGGCAGCACTGCCGCAGGCTGGCTGGCGGCCCCGGGTCGAGGTCGACCACCATCAGGTCCGGGTGGGTGCCGATCCGCCACTGCGGGGTGTGCAGTTCGAGGGCGGCGAGGTTGGCCAGCCAGACCAGGGTGGGCAGGTCGTCGGCGACCACGTAGTCGATGGTCTCCCGACCCCTGCTCGACCCGGGTACCGGCAGCGTCTCGGTGCGCACCCAGGCGGGGGTGGCGGCCGGGGCGTTCTTCTCGAAGAACGAGCCGCCGGTGACGCCGTTGGGGAACCTGATCCGGGTCAGCGCCCGGCCGGCCAGGTGCGGCAGCAGCACCGGGGCGATCCGGGTGTAGTAGTCGATCACCTCGCCCTTGGTGAAGCCGGCCTCCGGATAGAGCACCTTGTCCAGGTTGGACAGCTCCACCGTCCGGCCGTCGACCTCGACCTTCACCCGCTCAGGCATCCTCCACCTCCCCGGGTGGCTTGTCGGGGCGCAGCCGCAGCACCCGGGGGAAGCGCAGCCGCCCGTCCGGGGTGCGCTGGCCGTACCTGACCTCCACCACGATCCGGGGGGTCACCCAGATCGCGCCCCGGGCGTCCTCGCGCGGCACGTCACCGGCGAACGGCGACCCGTCGGCGCGCAGCGGTTCGAGTTCGCGCAGCAGCTCCCGTTCCAGGGCCGCGCCGATCCCACCGCCGACCCGCCCCCGGTAGGTGAGCCGCCCGTCCGGGCCGGGCACCCCGACCAGCAGCCCGCCGATCTTCCGCGCGCCGGGCCGCCAGCCGCCGATGACGAAGTCCCCGGTCACCTCCAGTTTGACCTTCACCCAGTCGGGTGAGCGCACCCCGGGCCGGTACACCGAGTCGGCCCGCTTGGCCAGCACCCCTTCCAGGCCGTGTTCCCCGGCCGCCTGGTAGGTGGCGGCGCCGTCGGTGAAGCAGGGGGGCACCGTCCACCGGGCCGCGCCGAGCCCCAGGCCGTCGAGCGCCGCCCGCCGTTCGTGGTACGGCCACCCGGTGAGGTCCTCGCCGCGCCACCGCAACAGGTCGAAGATCATGTACGTGACCGGGAGGGTCGCCGCCAGCCGGGCCGCCTTCGCCCCGTCCCGGACGTGCATCCGCTCGGCGAGGGCGGTGAACGAGGGCTGTCCGGCCGGGTCGAAGAGGACCACCTCACCGTCGAGCAGCGCGTCGTCGACCTGCTCCGCCAGGGTGACCAGCTCCGGGTACGCGGCGGTGATCTCCACGCCGGAGCGGGCGAACAGGTGCGGGTGACCACCGGTCAGGTCGGCCAGCGCGCGGACCCCGTCCCACTTGAACTCGTACGCCCAGCCGGCACCCACCGGGAGCGGCCCGGTCGTCGCGAGCATCGGCTTCAACGGCGCGCCGGGCACCTGTCCGACTGTAGTTGCGCACCGAAGCACGTGCGGGGGCTTCGATCGTTTGCGATCCTGGTCAGGGCGGGAGAGGAGCATCGGGATGCGGGCGATCTGGAAGGGAGCCGTGTCGTTCGGGCTGGTCTCGATCGGGGTGAAGCTCTACTCGGCGACCGAGGAGAAGGACATCCGGTTCCACCAGGTGCACCGCGACGACGGCGGCCGGATCCGCTACAAGCGCACCTGCTCGGTCTGCGGCGAGGAGGTCAGCTACGACGACATCGCCAAGGGCTACGACCTGGGCGGCGGCGAGATGGTGATCCTCACCGACGCCGACTTCGCCGACCTGCCGCTGACCAGTTCCCGGGCGATCGACGTGCTGGAGTTCGTCCCCGCCGAGCAGGTCGACCCGATCCTCTACAACAAGGCGTACTTCCTGGAGCCGGAGGGGACCGCCACCAAGCCGTACGTGCTGCTGCGCGACGCGCTGGCCGACTCGGAGCGGGTGGCGATCGTCAAGGTGGCGCTGCGCCAGCGGGAACAGTTGGCCACCCTGCGGGTCCGCGACGGGGTGCTGCTGCTCAACACGATGCTCTGGCCCGACGAGGTGCGTACCCCCGACTTCGGTTTCCTCGACGAGGACCTGAAGGTCCGCCCGCCGGAGCTGGCGATGGCCGCCTCCCTGATCGACTCGATGGCCGGCGAGTTCCAGCCGGACGCCTTCACCGACGACTACCGGGCGGCCTTGCAGGAGGTCATCGACGCCAAGGTGGAGGGCCGGGAGGTGGTCCAGCCCGCGGAGGAGGAGGCCGCGCCGGCCGCCGCGGTGGACCTGATGGCGGCGCTGAAGGCGTCCGTCGAGCGGGCCCGGGTCGCCCGGGGCGAGACGCCGTCCGGCGGGGCCGGCGAGCCCACGCCGATCTCGTCGGCCCGGTCGGCCAAGCAGGCGGCGAAGGCACCGGGGGCGAAGGCCGGACCGGCGAGGAAGACCACCGCCGGCAAGACCACCGCGAAGAGGACCACGGCGACGAAGGCGGAGCCGACGAAGAAGACCGCCGCGAAGAAGACCACGGAGAAGAAGGCCACCAAGGCCCCGGCGAAGAAGACCGCCGAGAAGAAGGCCGCCCCGCGCCGCAGCGCCTGAGCGACGGACCCGCGCACCCCGTCCCCCGGCGCGACGGAGGGCCGTCCCGCCGGGGTCGCGCGTCGGTCAGCCCCGGCCGAGCTTCTCGGTGGGGGTGATCCGGACGATCACCCGCTCCTCGTCGGGCCGCCGGAACGGGTAGGTGTCCTGCCCGAGGTACTTCTTCGCCAGCCGGTCGATGTGCGCGTCGGCGCCCTCGGTGACGAACTCGGCGGTGCCCTTCACCCACAGGGTGCGGAAGTCGTCGGCCCGGTCGACCACGGAGACCGCGACCACCGGGTTGCGGGCGATGTTGTGGTACTTCTGCCGCCCCCTGGCGGTGTTGAACAGGATGTGCTCGCCGTCGACGTCCACCCAGACCGGGGTGACGTGCGGGGTGCCGTCCGCCTCGATGGTCGCCACGTGGGCGAGCTGCGGCTCGGCGAGCAGGGCCTTGTCTTCGTCGGTGAGGATCGCCATGGTCGAGAACCTACCGCCGGACGGCCCCCGCCACCCGGGAAGACGGGCACGAACCGGGAGGCCAGGCACGATGACCGGACACGACTGGCGGGCGACGGCCCACCCTCGGCATCGATCCGGGTACCGTGTGCGCTGGCCACGGAACCGGTCGCCGGGCCGGCCACCCACATCAGCAGGGAGTCGAGGACGTGAGCGAGCGTACGGAGAACCGTTCGGCGGGCCAGGGTCAGGCCCCGGAGACGAAGGCACAGCGGCGACTGGCCGCCCAGTTGGCGGCCCAGAAGGCCGCCGAGAAGCGCAAGCGCCGGCAGGCGTGGCTGGGCGCCGTCGCCGGCGTGGCCGTCATCGCGGTGATCGTCGGGGTGTTCGTGGTGGTCCGCAACGGCGAGAAGGACGACCCGAAGCCGGCTGCGGCACCGGCCGGCTGCGCGGGTGAATTCCCCAAGCTGCCCGAGGGTGCCGACCAGGCGCTGTGCACCAAGCCGCAGGCCACCAAGGGCGAGGGCGAGCTGACCGGGCTCAAGGCCACCCCGCTGATCCGGGGCACCGGCCCGGCCGCCCAGGCCGGCCAGCAGATCACCGTGAACTACGTGGGTGTGTCGTACAGGACCGGTGAGGAGTTCGACGCCTCCTGGAAGCGGTCCGAGCCGTTCACCTTCGGCCTCGGCCAGGGCAACGTCATCCCCGGCTGGGACCAGGGCATGCAGGGTCAGACCGTGGGCAGCCGGGTCCAGCTCGACATCCCCGCCGACCTGGCGTACGGCGACAAGCCGCAGCGTCCCGGCGCGCCCGCCGGCCCGCTGCGGTTCATCGTCGACGTGCTGGCGGTGCAGTAGACCACACGGGTCTTCCGGCCGGCACCTACCGGCAGTAGGTTCGGGGTCACCGTGGGCGGCCGGTCCGCGCCACGGTGACCCCCACCGACCCGGAGGTGCGCGTGCCGCCGCTGGACGATCCCGGGCGCACCGCCCGGTTGATGTGGACGCACATCGAACCCCTGCACGCGATCACCTACTTCCATCCCCGGGCCCGCGCCGCCACCGAGGCGATCGGGCTGCGCGGCTACTGGCGGGGTTACTTCGCGGGTCGGGCCGCCCCGCTGGGGGCGGTCGACGCCGCCCCGGTGACCGCCGTCTTCTTCACCTTCGCCCCGCCGATGGTGGGCCGGGCGCTGCCGGCGGTGTGGCAGCTCGCCGCCCCCGAGGAGGCGTTGCGCGCCCGGCTCACCGGGGCCGTGCAGGCGCTCGCCGAACTCACCTACGAACTCCCCGAGGCGCACCTGGCCGAGGCGGCCGAGCTGCTGGAGGTCGCGGCGGTCGGGGCGGACACCGCCGGCCGGGTGCTCGGTGCGGCCAACGCCGCCCTGCCACGCGGCGACTACCCGCTGGCCCGGCTCTGGCAGGCGGCCACCACGCTGCGCGAGCACCGCGGTGACGGGCACGTGGCGGCCCTGGTCGCCGCCGGCCTCGACCCGGTCGAGACGTTGGCGTTCCGGGTCGCCCAGAACCGGCCGGAGGAGCACCTGCTCGGCCGGGGCTGGACCGGGGACGAGTGGGCGCAGGCGCGGGCCCGACTGGTCGACCGGGGTTGGCTGACCGGCGAGGGCACCCCCACCGAGGTGGGGCACGCCGGGCTGCGGGCCGTGGAGGACGCGACCGACCGGGCGGCCGCCCGTCCCTGGCTGGCCCTCGGCCCGGACGGCACGCGACGGCTCCGCGAGCTGCTGGTGCCGGTCGCCCGCGCCTGCCACACGGTCATCCCTGCGGACAGCCCGATCGGGCTCCCCGCGCTCTCCTCCTGACCGCCCCCGGCCCGTCGCCCGGATCGGACCATCGGTGCCGTACCGGGTAGTCGTGTCGTAGCAGGTCGTCGGTGGCCGATACACGTTGTTGACACATGTTTCATCGTCGGCGAGACTTCGTGATCGGGAGCGCTCCCACACCGGGGTGGAGTGTCGTCTCCTTCTCGCCGTGGCACTGCCACGGGAGCCTTCCACCCTCCAGGTCGGCTGCCGGCCGCCGCATGCCCTGTCGTCACCGCACGGCGGTGGCCGTCGTCGTACGAGCCTCATCGTGCGAACGCCGCAGCCTGCCCTGGTCGAGAAAGGCGGGACCGTGCGACGTACGAAATTCGACCAGTGGAGCCAGGAACTGCGCGACGTGCGCGACCCTGTCGAACTGTTCGACAGCAGCGCCCAGACGGCCGTCCTGCGACTGCTCACCATGGCGGGCAAGGTGCCCTTCCGGTCCGCCTTCGACGGACTGACCCTGCGTGAGCAGGCGATCGTCCGGCACCTGCTCGGCCGGCAGCACCTCCGGCTCACCGCACCGGGCACCGACGCCACCGCCGCCCAGTTCGTGCTGGCCCACTCGGCGCTGGGCAAGCTGACCATCCACGAACCGGCGCGCGGCGACCTGCCGGCCGAAGAGGTGGTGGCCGAACTCGCCCTGCCCGGGTGGATGGTCGAGATGATCGACGAGGAGTGGCTGCCGGCCCAGGTCGAGGAGGAGCACCAGCGCCGCGAACTCGACCAGATGCTGCACACCTGGCACGCCGACGGCAGCCTGCCGGAACGGCTGGAGGAGGTCATCGACTGGGTCGAACGGGTCGAGACCGTCCTGATCTTCGTCGAGCGCCGGGTGTTCTCCCGCTCCGACTCCGGCTCCAGCACGCTCATCCGCGACGGCGTGCTGCCCGCGTTGCGGGGCCGTCCACCGGCCGACTGGAGCCCGGAGGAGCGGCTCTTCGTCGCGTCCATCCAGTTGCTGTTCCGCACCGGCCGGGCGGTCCGGTTCGAGGAGTTCAACGGCCGCCAACTCAACGCGGTCAGCCTCCGCAAGGTGCTGACCACCCGCTGCGCGACGTACCTGCGCGCGCTCGACGGGCAGGCCACCCGGGAGCTGAGCACCGCGACCCTGGCCGAGTTGGCCACCCTCGCCGGTGAGCTGGTCGAACTCGTCGACGGCAGCGGTCACATCCGCTACCGGCGGATCAACGGGCTGACCTACGCCAAGGACGAGTACCTGCTGCCGTGGGAGGGTGAGCAGCGCAGTCAGGTCGAGCTGCCGCCGACCCTGCGGACGTCGGCCGGCGTCCGGCCCGAGCCGGTCGACGGCGAGGACGCCGCCTCCTGGGTGCGTCACGCCACCACCGCCGCCCTGCGCAACGTGCACGCGGGTGGCGACGAGCGCGAGCTGACCGGCATCCTGGAGGGCATCGTGCTGGGCGCGGTCGTCGACAGTCACGCCGACTACGGCATGTCCAGCGGCATCCGCGACCTGTCCCGCCTCGACGGTCCCGCCGGGCGGTACGACGAGGAGGTGGCGGGGCTGAAGAAACCCGACTTCTTCTGCTGCGTGCTGCCCAGCCCTCAGATGGCCGCCGACCTGCCCGCCCCCGCCGTCACCGACATCCTGTGGCAGGTGGCGCAGCGGATGATGTACAACCGCTGGCACTTCGTGCCCGGTAACTTCGACCGGGTCGAGGTGCCCCGCCAGCGGCACTACTTCTTCCCGCCGCTGGTGCCCGACATCGCCGAGTGGGGCGACCTGCGCCACGGTGGGCACAGCACCTCCCGCGTCCGCTACACCCTGCGGGCCCCCGGGGCGGCGATGTGGAAGCAGCCGTTCACGGTCGGTGGCCGGCAGTACCGGGGCGCGTTCGACATCCGGCTGGTCCGCATGGACGGGCCACCGTTCACCCTGACCGACCTGCGGACCGCCTGCCGGTACTCGGCGCTGGTGGACGTGTTCTGGCGCGAGATCGCCGGCTACGCCGACGCGCACGACGGCTGGGCCCCGGCGATCACCGCGTTCAGCGGCGACTGGTACACCAAGGAGTCGTGGCGGGACGCCGTCGAGCGGCTCGACGCGGCACAGCAGGCGGTCGGAGGGCTCGCGTGAGCGTCGACCCGCAGCAGGTCGTCGTCAACGGCGAGGACCAGTACTCCCTGTGGCCGGCGGACCGGCCGCTGCCGGGCGGCTGGACGACGGTGTTCACCGGGCCCGTCGAGGCGTGCCTGGAGCACGTCGCGGCACACTGGACCGACCTGCGGCCGGCCTCGCTGCGTACCGCCGGGGGTGCCGGTACCGGCCCCGCCACCCGGCTGGAACCGGCCACGGTGGACGCCACGTCGTCGGTCGCCACCGGCCCCCGCCGCCCGTTCGGGGACACCCCGCTGCACGTCCTCGTCGACCGGGCGCTGGCGGCCGACCCGGGGCGCGTCGCGGTGCGCTGCGCCGGGGTCGCGGTCACCGCCGGGGAGCTGCGGGACCGGGTCCGGCACGCCGCCCGCGTGCTGCGGGGCCACGGCGCCGGGCCGGAGACCCCGGTCGCGGTGCTGCTCCCCCGCTCGGTGGACGCGGTGGTGGCGATCCTCGCGGTGCTGGCGGCCGGGTCGGCGTACCTGCCGCTGTCGGTGCACGACCCGGCGGACCGGCGGGCCCGGATCCTGGCCGACGCGGGCGATCCGGTGCTGCTGACCGGCCCGGAGCACCGGGGCCTCGTGGACGCCGGCTACCCGTCGACCGTGCTCGACGTGACCGACCTGCCGGAGCCGGTCGGCGACGACGGTGACGGCGGCTGCCGGGTCGAGAACCTGGCGTTCATCATGTACACCTCCGGCACCAGCGGCGCTCCCAAGGGGGTGCTCGGCACCCACCGCCAGCTCGTCAACTACGTGCACTGGTGCGCCGAGGAGTTCGCGTTCCAGCCCGGGGAGCGGGCGGTGCTGCACGCCCCGCTGTACTTCGTCGGGTCGGTGATGACGCTGTTCACGGCGCTGGTCGCGGACTGGGAGCTGGAGGTCGCGCCCGAGCCGGTCGCGTTCGACGACCTGATCGCGTTGACCGCCGCCGCCCCGTGCGGGTTCCTGAAGCTCACCCCGTCGCACGTGCGGGCGATGACCGCCCTCGGTGGCGTCGACGACGTCGCCCGTCAGGTCATGATCGGCAGCGAGCCGCTGTACCTGACCCCCGAGTTCGACGCGTGGATCAGCGGCAGCCCCAAGTCGGGCTTCGGCAACCACTACGGCATGAGCGAGACCGTCGGCGCGACCTGGTACTGGATCGGCGCGGACCGGACGGTCGGGCGACGGCTGCCGGTCGGTGCCCCCATCCCCAACGCCGAGGTGCACATCCTCGACGAGCAGGGCCGGCCCGCGCCGCCGGGGCAGACCGGCGAGATCTGCCTGGGCGGGGCGGTGATCGGCCGGGGTTACCACGGCCAGCCGGTGCTGACCGCCCAGCGGTGGATCCCGCACCCCGGTGGCGACGGGAGGCGGCTGCTGCGCACCGGGGACCTGGGCCGGCTGGGCCCGGACGGGGTGCTGGACGTGCTCGGCCGCGCCGACCGGCAGGTGAAGATCCGGGGCCAGCGTGTCGAGCCGCCCGCCGTCGAGGACGCGCTGCGCCGCTGCCCCGGCGTCGCCGAGGCGGTGGTGATCGCCGAACCCGACGGCCACGACCTGCACCTGGTCGCCTACCTGAGGTCCGAGGACGAGCCCCGGCCGACCGAGGCGCAGTTGCGCGCCCACGCCGCCGGTCTGCTGCCGGAGGCGTCCGTCCCGAGCCGGTTCCTGTACGTGGCGCAGTACCCGCTCACCCCGAACGGCAAGGTCGACACCCGCCGGCTGCCCACCACGCCGGTGGTGAGGCCCGCGCTGAGCACCGCGTACGTCGCGCCCTCGGGTGACCTGGAGACGGCGGTGGCCGGGGTGGTCGGCGCGGTGCTGCGGGTGGACCGCCTCGGTGTCGACGACGACTTCTTCGAACTCGGCGGCGACTCCATGCAGGTGGTCGAGGTCGTCACCCGGTTGGACGAGGAACTGGGCCTGCCGGTGGGCATCGCCGACCTGTTCGACAGGCGTACGGTGCGTGCCCTGGCCGCCGGGATGCCCGACCACCGGCCGCCCGCCCCCGTGGTCGCGGCGACGCCCACCGGTGAGCAGCCGGACCGGTCGCTGCGGGCGGACGCCGGCCAGCCGGCGGTCGGGGACGCGGCGGTGCAGGCGCGGTTCTCCGGGGCGTCCGCCGGTTCCGCGCCGCTGACCTGGGGGCAGCTGGCCATGTACCGGCCGATGCAGTGGTTCGGCGAGGCCAGCCGGGACTTCAACATCCGGCGGGTGCTGCGGCTGGCCGCCCCGGTCACCACGCAGCGGGTCACCACGGCCTGGTCGGAGCTGGTGCTGCGGCACCAGGTGCTGCGCACCCTGATGACCGAGGACGTCGACGGACCCCGCCAGCACCTGCTCGCCGACGGGTCGTACGCGCCACTGGTGCGGGACACCACCGCCGCCGAACTGCCGGCGGCGGCGGACGCCGCCGCCGCCGAACTGGCCGGCACCGCGTTCCGGCTGGACCGGGACTGGCCGGTCCGGTGGGCGCTGCTGCGCGTCGACGGCCAGGTCGAGGCCGTGGCCGTGGCCGCCTCGCACGTGTCGCTGGACGGCTGGTCGCTGGAGCTGCTGCTGGCGGAGCTGCGCACCCTGATCGAGGGCGAGCGGACCCTGCCCGCGCCGGGTTGGCAGCCGTTGGACCAGGCCGGCTACGAGGCGTCGCCGGCCGGGCAGCGCCGGGCCGACCGGTCCCTGGCGTACTGGCGGGAGCGGCTGCCCCTGGTGCCGCAGCGGATCTTCGACGGGCCGGAGCAGGACGCGGGTCCGCTGCCGGTCGTCACCTGGCGGATGGAGTCCGCCGCCGTGGCGGCGGCGGCCGGCGCGCTGGCCGAGCGGACGGGGGCGTCGTCGTCCACCGTGGTGCTGACCGCCGCGCTGCTGGTCCAGGCGGCGTTGACCGGCCGGGACCGGGCCGTGGTGAAGCTGATCGCGGGCAACCGGAACACCCCCCGTCAGCGGCAACTGGCCACGGGTATCGCCCAGAACGCGCTGCTGGTCTTCGAGATCGGCGACGGTGACGTCGACGATGCCGTGCGGCGCTGCTACCGCGACTCGACGGAGTCCTACTTCCACGCCACCTATCCGCCGGACGTCCTGGACGAGCTGATCGCGGCCGAGGGCGCGCAGGCCGACCTGTCGGTGTACTTCAACGACGCCCGGTTGGGTCGCGACTTCGACGTGCCGGCGGAACCGCCCGACCGGGCCGCGCTGACCGCCCTGGCGGCGCAGACCACCGTGCGGCAGGTCACCGCTGTGGCCCGGCACGACATGACCTTCTTCCTGGCCATGCCCTACCTGGCCGGTGGCTGCGCGCTGCAGTTGCTGGCCGACACCCGGCGGGTGCCCGGCGCCGTCGGCGAGCGGGTGCTGCGGGGCGTCGAGACGCTGCTGTGCGAGGCCGCGCTGCGCCCGGTGGCCCTGCGGGACGTCACCGCGCTGCTCGACCTCGGCCGCACCCGCCCCTCCGACCACCGGGAGTCCCGATGACCGACCCCTATCCGCTGCTGCACCGGCTGGCCGCCGCCGGCGACGACGCCCTCACCACCGTCGCGCTGCCGCCCGACGGCCGCTACCAGGTCGTCACCACCACCGTCGACGAGGTCACCGCCCAGATCGTGGATACCCTGCGCGACGGCTTCGCCGGCCGGGGCCCGGACGACTACCCGCTGCTGGTGCTCGGCTGGGGACGCTGCCGGGTCGGCTCGACCGCCGTGACCAACCTGTTCGGCATGGCGCGGGCGGCGGCCTACTACCAGCCGGTCAAGACCATCGGCCGGTTCGCGCTGACCGGTGGCGAGGGTTCGCCGTGGAAGCTGCCCGACGGCGAGCCGGTGTTGTTCGCCAAGGAGATGGCCGGGCCGTACGTGCCGTTCGAGGCGCTGTTCAACCCGGCCCGCTGCCTCGTCGAGGCCGGCTGGCCGGTCGACCGGCTGCGCCTGCTGGTGCTGGACCGGCAGCCGCGTGCCTCGCTCGACTCGTGGATGGCCAAGTGGGAGGGCAAGATCGGGCGCGAGCGGGTGGTGGAGAACTTCGTGCTCAGCACGCTCAACTACGCGCGGATGCGCGCCTGGGCCGGGGCCGAGGGGCTGGCGGTGACGCACTTCCCGTACGAGTGCAGCCGCGCCCCGCAGGAGACCGTGTCCCGGTTGTTCGACCGCCTCGGCATCGGCCACCTGTACCAGCCGGAGATGCTCACCGGTTGGGGTGCGGCCGGCGACCTCAACTCCGACCAGTCGAAGATCCACAACCCGGTGGAGCCGGAGCCCTACGTCGTACCCGGTCTGCACGGCAACGCCGACGAGTACCGCTTCCGGCCCCGGTCGGTCGCGGTGCTGACCGACGCGGAGCTGGCCGTGGCCGACAGCCCCGAGGTGGTGGAGTCCTACCAGGTCTCGGTGCGGTCCTGCGCGCAGGAGCTGGACCTGCCCGCGCCCCTGCGGGACGAGATCTTCGGCTGACCGCGATGACCGCCTCCCCCTCCGGCGTCGGGCAGTGGCGTGAGGCCGCCGCCGCCCGGCTGCGCATCGCCCGGCAGTGGCCCGCCGCCGGAGCCGGTTGGAGTGCCGTCGCGCTGGCGCTCAGCGTGTCCCGGGGGGTGCTGCCGGTGGTCTTCGCGATCGCCGTCAGCACCACCGTCGGCCGGATCGGCCCGGTGCTGCACGGCACCGCCCGACCGGCCGGGGTGTGGTGGCCGCTGGCCGTCGCCGGGGCGGCGCTGATCGCGGCGCAACTCGCGGAGGCGGCGCAGAAGGCCGTCGCCGAGCAGCTCAGCCGCCGCGTCGACGGGCACATGTACCGGCGGCTCATCCAGGCGTCGCTGTCGACCCGGGAGATCACCCCGCTGGAGGACCCGGCGGTCCTGGACGAGCTGGGGGAGGCCGGGCACGAGCTGCGGTTCGCGTTCCGCACCCCGGGCGCGGCCTACGCCGGGTTGATCGCGCTCGTCGGGCCGTACACCCAGGTCGCCGGGTTCACCGTGGTGGTGGCGGTGGTGCTGGGGCCGTGGGCGGCGCTGGTCATGCTGGCGGTGGTGCTGCTGTTCCGGCACGGCCAGCGCGGCGGGTTGCGCCGCTACGCCCGGGTCATCCGGGACGTGGCGGCCCTGCGCCGGGAGAGCCGCTACCTGCGGGGGCTGGCGATGGGCCCGGCCGCCGCCAAGGAGCTGCGGGTCTTCGGGCTCACCGGCTGGCTGACCGAACGCTACCGGCAGGTCTACCGCCGGGCCCTGGCCCCGGTGTGGGCCGAGCGCCGCCGGATCTACCTGCGGCCCTACCTGGTGTACACGGCGGTGGGGCTGGTCGGCGTCGCGGCCGTGCTGGCGTTGGCCGGGGTCCGCGCCGCCGACGGGGCGTACGACCTGGCCGCGCTGGCGCTGGTGTTGCAGGCGGTGCTGGCCCTGATCCGGCTGGGCGAGTTCTACCCGGACTCCGACACCCAGACCCAGTACGGCATGAACGCCGAGACCGCCATCACCGCGTTCGAGCAGGCCATGGCCCGCTATCCGGAACCCGCCGACCGGGGCCGCGCCGGGCCGCCCGCCTCCGCCGCCCCGGCCATCGACTTCACCGGGGTGCGCTTCGGCTATCCGGGTGGAGCCACGCCGGTGGTCGACGGTCTGGATCTGCACATCCCCGCCGGACGCTGCACCGCCCTGGTCGGGGTGAACGGCGCGGGCAAGACGACCCTGGTGAAACTGCTGGCCCGGCTCTACTCGCCGGATGCCGGTGCGGTACGCGCCGACGGCGTCGACCTCGCCGACCTGCCGGCCCGGGACTGGCAGCGGCGGATCGCCGTGGTGTTCCAGGACTTCGTCCGCTACGAACTGTCGGTGGCGGCCAACATCGGGTTCGGCGCGGTGGAGCATCTCGACGACCGGGCCGGGATCCGCCGCGCGGCGGAGGCGGCCGGGCTGCTCGACACCCTCGACGCACTGCCGGACGGCCTGGACACGCTGCTGTCGCGGGCGTACGACGGCGGGGTCGACCTGTCGGGTGGGCAGTGGCAGCGCATCGCCATCGCCCGTGCCCTGTTCGCGCTCTACCACGGGAGCACGGTGCTGGTGTTGGACGAGCCCACGGCGGCGCTGGACGTGCGGGCCGAGGCCGAGTTCTTCGCCCGGTTCGCCGAGCTGACCCGGGGCCGCACGACGGTGCTCATCTCGCACCGGTTGTCCAGCGTCCGGTTGGCCGACCGGATCGTCCTGCTCGACGGGGGGCGGGTCGTCGAGCAGGGCAGCCACGACGAGCTGATGGCGGCCGGCGGCCGGTACGCGGCGATGTTCACCCTCCAGGCGGAGCGGTTCGCCGACGACGGGGCCGACCGGGACACCGGCGGGGCCGACCGGGACACCGACGAGGGCGCCGGTCCGCTGGCGCAGCGGGTGGGCTGAGGCGATGATGCGGGCGATCAGCGGGCTGCTGCGGCTGTCGTGGCGGCAGGACCGGCGCAAGATGGCCGTGGCGCTGGCGTTGATGCTGGGCAACGCGGTGGCGGTGCCGGCGAGCGCGGTGGCGCTCAAACACCTCACGAACGCGGCGGCGGCCGGCCGGGCCGGGGCGGCGGCCTGGGCGGGGCTGGCCGTCGCGGTGGCCGCGATCGCGGCGCTGACCTGCGCGCACTTCGCGCACATCGGGTACTTCGAGGTGTCCGAGCTGAACGTGCTCAGCACCGACGAGCAGCTCATCGAGATCAGCAACGGCACCCCGTACCTCGACCACCACGAGCGGCCCGAGCACGCCGACCGGATGGCGTTGGCCCAGGACGAGCTGCAACGCATCGGCGAGGGCCTCCAGGCGCTGCTGACCGGCGGCTCGCTGGCGGTCGGCCTGCTGCTGACCACCGTGCTGCTCACCCTGACCCATCCGGCGCTGGTGCTGCTGCCGCTGCTGGCCGCGCTGCCGGTGCTGGCCGGTCGCCGGGCCGAGGCCGCCGCCGACCGGGCCCGTGCGGACAGCGTCGTCGACACCCGGCAGGCCCGGCACCTGTTCGAGCTGACCACCGCCGCGTCCTCGGCCAAGGAGCTGCGCCTGTTGGGCCTGGAGGGGCATCTCCAGCAGCGCTACGCCACGCACTGGCAGCGCGCCACCGCCCGCCTGTGGCGCGGTGAGCTGGCCGCCGGCCTGTGGCGCGCGGCCGGGCAGGCCGTGTTCGCCCTCGGCTACGTCGCCGCCCTGGTCCTGGTGGTCCGCGACGCCGTACGCGGCCGGGCGGACGTCGGCGACGTGGTGTTGGCGATCATGCTCGCCTCGCAGCTCAACCACCAGGTCGCCGCCGCCGTGACGATCACGCAGCAGCTGGCGCGCAGCGGCCGGTCCCTGCAACGCCTGGACGAGGTGCGCGAGCTGGTGCCGACGCCGGTCGTCGCGCCCGACGCGCCCGCCACGCCGCTGCTCCCGCCCGCGCGCCTGCTGGAGGGCATCCGGCTGCGGCAGGTCACCTTCACCTACCCGGGCGCGGCGGAACCGGTGCTGCGCGACGTCGACCTGCTGCTGCCCGCCGGCAGCACCGTGGCGGTCGTGGGCGAGAACGGCGCGGGCAAGACCACGCTGGTCAAGCTGCTCAACCGGTTCTACGAACCCGACCGGGGCGCGATCCTGGTCGACGGGGTCGACCTGCGGCATCTCGACCTGGCCGCCTGGCGGGCGCGGACCACCGCCGCGTTCCAGGACTACGCGCGGCCGGAGCTGACCGCCCGGCTGGCGGTCGGCATCGGGGACCTGCCCCGGGCCACCGACGACGAGGCGGTCCGCACCGGCCTGGCCCGCGCGCACAGCGAGGTCGCCGACAAGCTGCCGTACGGGCTGGACACCCGGCTGGGGCGCAGTCACGCCGACGGCGGGGTGGACGCCTCCGGCGGGCAGTGGCAGCAGTTGGCGCTCGGCCGGGCGATGATGCGCGACGCCCCGCTGCTGATGGTGCTGGACGAGCCGGCGTCGGCGCTGGACGCCGAGGCCGAGCACCGGTTGTTCGCCAGGTACGCCGACGGGGCGGCCCGGGTCGCCGCCGACAGCGGCGGAGTGACGGTGTTCGTGTCGCACCGCTTCTCGACGGTCCGCACCGCCGATCTGATCATCGTGATCGGCGACGGCGGGGTACGCGAAGTGGGCACCCACGACGAGCTGATCCGCCTCGGCGGCGTCTACGCCACCCTCTACGGCACCCAGGCCGCCGCCTACCGCTGAGTTCGGGGCCGCACGATCGAGCCGGACCGCCGCTGCTGCCCGACCGGAACGGGGACGGTCCGGCGGTGGACGACCAGACCCGCCGGCTGCACGAAGATCGACCGTCGGGCCACCGCGTCGCCCTTGTCGTCCAGTTGGTAGACGTCGAGCCAGCACCAGCCGTCGTAGGTGATCCAGTCCAGCACCCGGATCACCCGGCACCGGATGGGCTTGACGAACTGCACGCTGGCGGCCCGGCCCACCTGGATCAGGTCACCCGCGCGGAGTGTGGTCATTGCAGGTCCCTCACCCGCCGCCTCAGCACCTCGGGTCTGGTCACGACCCACCACCCGGCCATCGCCTTCGGTTGATCACCAATCGGCGGTTCGACTGGTTGGTCTTGGGTAGCCAACCGAGGAATCTGCGGTGGAGAGCGCCGGCCGGAGCCCAGCCCATGTCGTGTGTGGCGGACACCAGATGCGCGCCCATGTAGAGGTCGAGGGACGCAGGAGCGCGGTCGTACTCCGCGAGCAGTTCCCGGCGGCGGGTGGGACACGGCCAGGGCGACTCACACCCCGCACACGTCCAGACAGGCAGAACAGGTCCGTGGCTCGTCATCGGTCCACCACATCACACAGAGTTGTACACAGGCAACCCCTTAGGGGATTGCCTTGCCCGCTACCCCCTAATGCAAGTCCGCCAGACCATAGCGTCAAGTCGTGGAGTTGCTCGGGCTGGATGAGATCCGCGACCTGCTTGGCGGGATCAGCAAGCAGCGCGCCACGATCATCGTGGGCCGCAAGGGCTTCCCCGATCCCCTGGTCACCCTGAAGATGGGTCGCGTCTGGGATGGCAAGGCCGTCCGGGCCTGGATCGCCACGAACCGCCCCAGTCCCGCCGACGAGGACTGACCCCGCCGGGGCCACCACACGACCGTCGGCCGGGGTCGGGGAGGATGGGGCGGTGACGGTGGATGCGGTGGTGTTCGACCTGGACGGCGTGATCGTGGACTCGGAGCCGGTCTGGGAGGAGGTGCGCCGGGCGTACGTGGCGGCGCGGGGCGGCACCTGGCAGCCCGACACCCAGCGGCGGCTGATGGGGATGAGCACCGGCGAGTGGGCCGAGTACCTCAGTGGTGAGCTGGGCGTCGACCGCAGCGCCGAGCAGGTCGCCGTGGACGTGGTCGAGGAGATGGCCCGGCGGTACGCGGTGCGCGTACCGCTGATCGACGACGCCGACCTGGTGGTGCGCCGGTTGGCCGCGCGCTGGCCGCTGGGGCTGGCCAGTTCCTCGCCGACCCGGCTGATCGACGCGGCGCTGACCGCCGCGGACCTCACCGCCGAGTTCCGGGTGACCCTGTCGACCGAGCGGACCGCCCGGGGCAAGCCCGCACCCGACGTGTACCTGGCCGTCGCCGAACGCCTCGGGGTCGACCCGGCCCGGTGTGCCGCCGTGGAGGACTCCTCCAACGGGGTCCGCTCGGCCGCCGCCGCCGGGATGCGGGTCATCGCGGTGCCGCACGGGTCGTACCCGCTGGACCCGGACGCGGCGGAGCTGGCCGCGACGGTGCTCTCCTCGGTGCACGACCTGACCCCCGAGGTGGTCGACCGGCTCGGCTGAACCGCCTCCGCGACCCGGCCGGGCCGCCTAGCGTCGGACCCATGAGAGCTGTGGTTTACCAGGGGCCGCACGAGGTGACGGTCGAACAGGTCGAGGACCCGCGCATCGAGCACCCCGACGACGTCGTCGTGCAGATCACCACGACCGCGATCTGCGGCTCGGACCTGCACATGTACGAGGGGCGCACGCTCGCCGAGCCGGGCATCGTCTTCGGCCACGAGAACATGGGCACGGTGGTCGAGGCCGGCACCGGGGTACGCGGGATCAGGGTCGGCGACCGGGTGTCGATGCCGTTCAACGTGGCGTGCGGGTTCTGCCGCAACTGCCGGGAGCAGAAGACCGGCTTCTGTCTCACCGTCAACCCCGGCTTCGCCGGTGGCGCGTACGGCTATGTGGCGATGGGGCCGTACCGGGGTGGGCAGGCCGAGTACCTGCGGGTGCCGTTCGCCGACTTCAACTGCCTGAAGCTGCCGCCCGGCACCGAGCACGAGAACGACTACGCGATGCTCGCCGACATCTTCCCCACCGGCTACCACGGGGTGGCGATGACCGGGTTGCGGCCCGGTGAGCGGATCACCGTGATGGGGGGCGGGCCGGTCGGGCTGATGGCCGCGTACTCGGCGGTCCTGATGGGCGCCGCCGAGGTGTTCCTGGTGGACCGGGTGCCGGACCGGCTGCGGTTGGCCGAGTCGATCGGCGCGACCCCGATCGACCTCTCGGCCGGGGACCCGGTGGCGCAGATCCTCGACCGGACCGACGGGGTGGGCACCGACCACGGGGTGGACGCGGTCGGCTACCAGGCCACCGGGGCGGGCGGCGCGGAGCAGCCGGCGTCGGTGCTGAACAGCCTGGTCGAGGTGGTCCGGGCGACCGGCGCGATCGGTGTGGTCGGCCTCTACCTGGCCAACGACCCGGGTGCCCCGGACGAGCACTCCGGCAAGGGTGAGCTGCTGTTCAAGGTGGGCAAGCTCTTCGAGAAGGGCCTGCGGATGGGCACCGGGCAGGCCAACGTGAAGACCTACAACGAGTACCTGCGAAATCTGATCATGGCGGGGCGGGCCACGCCGAGTTTCGTGGTGAGCAAGGAGTTGCCGTTGGACGCGGCGCCGGACGCGTACCAGCGTTTCGACCGCCGCGAGGCGGGCTACTCGAAGGTGGTGCTCAAACCGGCGGCCTGAGGAGACGGCATGCAGACGATCGTGTACGAACGCACCGGTGACCCGTCGGTGCTCCGGCTGGTCGACCGGCCGGTGCCCGAGCCGGGCCCGGGGGAGGTGCTGGTCCGCCTGGCGGTGGCCGGGGTGAACCCGACCGACTGGAAGAGCCGCCGGCAGCAACCGCTACCGGTCGGCTGGCAGACCCCGGGGCAGGACGGGGCGGGCGTGGTGGAGTCGGTCGGCGCGGGGGTCGACCAGGGTCTGACCGGGGAACGGGTGTGGGTCTGGGAGGCCGCCTGGCAGCGCCCCTGGGGTACGGCCGCCGAGTACACGGTGGTGCCGGTCCGGCAGGTGGTGCCGCTCGGGGACGCCTCCTTCGACCTGGGGGCGTGCCTGGGCATTCCGTTCCTCACCGCGCACCGCTGCCTGACCGTCGGGGAGTACATGCCGGGCACCCTGCACGCCGGGGCGCTCAGCGACCACGTGGTGCTGGTGCAGGGTGGGGCGGGCGCGGTGGGCAACGCGGCGATCCAGTTGGCCCGCTGGGCCGACGCCTGCGTCATCGCGACGGTCAGCAGTCCGGAGAAGGCGCAGTTGGCGGCGGCGGCCGGGGCGTCCTTCGTCATCGACTACCGGGAACAGGACGTGGTCGACGAGGTCCGCAAGATCGCCCCCGACGGGGTGCACACCGTCGTCGAGGTCTCCGCCGCCCGCAACGCCGCCACCGACGTGCAGGTGCTGCGGCCCGGCGGGGCGGTCTGCGTCTACGCCGACGACGGTGGCGGCGAGGTGACCCTGCCGATCCGCCCGTTGATGGCCCCGAACGCCCGCTGGCAGTTCGTGCTGGTCTACACCGCACCGAAGGCGGCCAAGGCGCAGGCGGTGACCGACGTGGCGGCGGCGGTCGCCCAGCGGGCGGTACGGGTGGGCGTGGAGGCCGGCCTGCCGCTGCACCGCTTTCCGTTGGCGCAGGCCGCCGACGCGCACCGGGCGGTGGAGGACGCGGTGGTGGGAAAGGTGCTGATCGACACCGCCGGGCGGTAGTTCCGAGGACATTTCGCAATCACCCGGACAGACGCGAGTAATTCTCGCAACAATGACATGGCGGGTCACCCCGCAAGGAAGGGCGGCCCCGGCGCGGTGCGAACGCCGGGGCCGCCCCTGGGGAGGGATGTTTCAGGAGTGACGTCCCTACCCCATCGGCGACGAGTCGCCGAAAAGTGTTACGGCCCCGCCAGCTCCCGTACCTCCAGGTCGCCGGCGGCGTACCGCGAACGCACCACCTTCTTGTCGAACTTGCCCACGCTGGTCTTCGGCACCGCGTCGATGACCGCCCAGCGTTCCGGCAGCTGCCAGTGTGCCACCGAACCGGCGAGGAACGCACGGAGCTGCTCCACACTGGTCGACGCGCCCTCCCGGACCACGACGGTGGCCAGTGGACGCTCACCCCACCGCTGGTCGGGCACCCCCACCACGCAGGCCTCCTGCACGTCCGGGTGGGCCATCAACGCGTTCTCCAGCTCCACCGAGGAGATCCACTCCCCACCGGATTTGATCACGTCCTTGGCCCGGTCGGTGAGGGTGATGAACCCGTCCGGCGAGAGCGTGCCGACGTCACCCGTACGCAGCCAGCCGTCGCGGAACTTCTCGGGATCGGGGGCGTCGTCGCCGACGTACCTGGCGGTCACCCACGGCCCGCGCACCTCCAGCTCCCCCACGGACGTCCCGTCGGCGGGCAGCGGCTCGCCCAGCGGGCCGACGATCCGGGCCGCCACCCCCGCCGGCACCCGCCCCTGCGTGTAGCGGTACCGCCAGGCGTCGTCGCCGGTCACCCCGGCCGGCGCCCGGGACACCGACCCCAGCGGGGACATCTCGGTCATCCCCCAGGCGTGGATCACCTCGATGCTGTGCCGTTCGGCGAACGCGTGCATCAGCGCGGGCGGGCACGCCGAGCCGCCGACGATCACCTCCTTGAGCGACGAGGTGTCCACGTCGTTGGCGTCCAGGTGGGCCAGCAGGTCGTTCCAGATGGTCGGCACCGCACCGGCCAGGGTGGGCCGCTCGGCGGCGATCATCTCGGCGATCGGCGCGGCCTGGAGGAACCGGTCCGGCATGATCAGTGACGCGCCGGAGAGGAACGCCGCGTACGGCAGCCCCCAGGACATCGCGTGGAACATCGGCACGATGGCCAACTCCCGGTCACCCGGACCGAGCCCGAACCCCTCCGGCAGGCACACCTGCAACGAGTGCAGATAGATCGACCGGTGCGAGTAGGCGACGCCCTTGGGGTGGCCGGTGGTGCCGGAGGTGTAGCAGAGCGCGGCGGCGTCCCGCTCGTCGACCTCGGGCCAGTCGTAGTGCTCGGGCCGGCCGGCCAGCAGCTCGTCCCAGTGGTGGAAGGTGACCCGGTCACCGGCGACGGCCCGCAGCGGCCCGGGGTCGCCCCCGCCGACCACCACCACGTGCCGCACCGTGGTCAACTCGCCGAGCACCCGGGCCAGCAGCGGGATCAACGTCGAGTCGACGAGCACCACCCGGTCCTGCGCGTGGTTGGCGATGTAGGCGACCTGGTCGGGGAAGAGCCGGATGTTCAGGGTGTGCAGCACCGCGCCCATGCTCGGCACGGCGAAGTACGCCACCAGGTGCTCGGTGTTGTTCCACATGAAGGTGGCGACCCGCTCGTCGCCGGTCACCCCGCACTCGTCGCGCAGCGCGTGGGCCAGCCGGGCCGCCGTCCGCCCCACCTCGGCGTACGACATCCGGCGCGGCTCGGCCCCCGTCCAGGTGACCACCTCGGCCGTGCCGTGCACGGTGACACCGTGTTCGAGGATCCGGGCGACCTGCAGCGGGGCGTCCATCATCGTGCTACGCATGGGTGACAAGCTAGTGTCGCCGGTCACACGTTGGGAACCCCCGGAACGTCGGACCGTCCCCGGGATGCTGCGTAGATTGTCCGGGTGAGTATCTCCTGGGCCGACTCGTACGTGGGACAGCTACGCGCCCTGGCCGGTGACCGGACGCTGATGTTCGTCGGCGCCCGGGCCGTGGTGCGCGACGACGCCGGGCGGGTGCTGCTGATCCGCCGCTCGGACAACGGCCAGTGGGCGCTGCCGGCGGGCGCGATGGAACTCGGCGAGTCGATCGCCGACTGCGCGGTGCGGGAGGTACGCGAGGAGACCGGCCTGCGCGCCCTGCGGGTCAGCGCCTTCGCGCTCTACACCGGCCCGGACCGCACCCACACCAACATGTACGGCCACACCTACCAGATCTTCACCGCCGCGTTCCGGGTCGACGAGTGGGACGGCGAACTGGCCCGGGTCACCGACGAGACGACCGACGCCGCCTTCCTGCACCCGCACGAGTTCCCCGCCCCGCTCTCCCTGTCTGTCCCGGAAACCCTCGCCGACCTGGAAGTCTTCGAACAGACCAACCGCCTCATCCTGAAGTAGCACCCGCCCCGCCGCCCCGTACCGGTTCCCCCGCTTGCCCCGCTTCCCCCGCTTGCCCCGGTGATCAAGAGGTTTGCGTCAACCTCCGCGCCGATTCCTGACGCAAACCTCTTGATCACCGAAGCGGGGCGGGAGCGGGGCCGGGGCGGGGCCGGGCAGACCGGGGCGGGGCTGGGTGGGGCAGGGTCAGAGCATGGTTTGGGATTTGGCGTTGAGGTCGGCGGCGGCTTCCTCCTTGGACTCCCGGGTCAGGGGCTTGCCGCCGGGGGCGGGGGCCGTTCCGCCGAGGGGGTCGGCGCCGCCGGTCGCGCCCTGCGGGCCGGCACCCCGGAGCTGGTCGTTCGGCAGGGCCAGGGTGACCAGCACGGCGAGCAGCGCGATCAGGCCGGTGGTCAGGAACACCAGGTGCAGCGCGTCGACGAAGGACGCCTGGATGGCCGCCCGGACCGGACCGGGCAGGGCCAGGATCGTCGCCGGATCGTTGATCGAGATGTTCGTGCCGCTGCCCGCCACCGCCGCCCGCTGCTCGGGCGGGAGCTGGGCGATCGCGCCGGGCAGCCGGTCGGCCAGGCCACCGGCGAGCCGGGAGGAGAGCACCGCGCCCAGGATGGCCACCCCGAACGAGCCGCCCAGCGACCGGAAGAACGTCGCCGAGGAGGTCGCCGCGCCCAGGTTCCGTACGTCCACCGCGTTCTGCACGCCGAGGATGAGCGACTGCATGCACAGGCCCAGCCCGACGCCGATGACCACCATGTAGCCGAACGCCGCCCAGAGCGAGCTGTCCACCTGGAGCCGGGTGAACAGCAGCATGCCGGCGACCAGCACCACCGAACCGGCCACCGGGAACCACTTGTACCTGCCGATCCGGCTCATCGCCCGGCCGGTCACGATCGAGGTGACGATGATGCCGGCCATCATCGGCAGCATCAGCAGGCCGCTGCGGGTGGGCGAGGCGCCCTTGACGATCTGCAGGTAGAGCGGGATGAAGATGATCGACCCGAACATCACCAGACCGAGCACAAAGCCGGCCGAGTTGGCCAGCGCGAACGTCGCCGAGCGGAACAGCCCGAGCGGCAGGATCGGCTCGCCGACCCGGGCCTCCTGGAGCACGAACGCCACCCCGAGCACCGCGCCCGCCACGAACAGCCCGATGATCGTCGCCGAACCCCAGGCGTACGAGTTGCCGCCCCAGCTCAGCGCCAGCAGCAGCGCGCTCACCCCGGCGACCAGCAGCGCCGCGCCCAGCCAGTCCACGGTGTGCTCCCGCCGCTCGAACGGGATCAACCGCAGCACGTGGTAGCAGACCACGATCGCCAGCAGCGCCAGCGGCACGTTCAGATAGAAGATCCACCGCCAGCTCGTCTCGGCGAAGTAGCCGCCGACCAGCGGCCCGGCCACCGAGGAGACGCCGAAGACCGCCCCGAACAGCCCCTGGTAGCGACCACGCTCCCGGGGCGACACCACGTCCGAGATGATGGTGAACGCCAACGTCATCAGGCCACCCGCGCCGATGCCCTGCACGCCCCGGGTGACGATCAGCTGGGTCATGTCCTGCGACAGGCCGGCCAGCAGCGAGCCGAGCAGGAACGTGCCGATCGAGAAGAGGAAGACCGGGCGGCGGCCGTACAGATCGGCCATCTTGCCGTAGAGCGGGGTGGAGGCGGTCGAGGCGAGCAGGTAGGCGGTCACCACCCACGAGTAGTGGTCGATCCCGCCCAGCTCGCCGACGATGGTGGGCAACGCCGTACCGACGATGGTCTGGTCCAGCGCGGCCAGCAGCATGCCGGTCATCAGGCCGAACATCAACAGACGGAGCTGGCGGGCCTGGAGCACCGGCTGGCCGTGGGTCTGGGCGGTCATCCCGCCTTCTTTCCCGCTCCCCCGCGAACATGCCTAAGCACCGGAGGAAACCTGCGCGGCACCCGACGGGCACGCGGGCCACCAGGGACCCGCATGCCCGTCGGGGGTACGCCTCAGCCGGCGAACCGGTCGACGATCGCGGCGCAGAACGCCGGCAGGTCGTCGGGGTTGCGGCTGCTGACCAGGTTGCCGTCGGTCACCACCTGCTCGTCGACCCACGTCGCGCCGGCGTTGGTCAGGTCGGTACGCAGGCTCGGCCAGCTGGTGATCCGGCGGCCCGCCACCACACCCGCCTCGACCAGGGTCCACGGGCCGTGACAGATCACCCCGACCGGCTTCCCGGCGGTGAAGAACGCCTGCACGAACCGGACCGCGTCCGGGTCGGTCCGCAGGAAGTCCGGGTTGGCCACCCCACCGGGCAGCACCAACGCGTCGTAGCCGTCGGCGTCCGCGTCGGCCGCCGTCACCGCCACGTCGTACGTCTTGCCCTGGTCCAGGTGGTTGAAGGCCTGGATGGTGCCGGGCTTGAGCGACACCAGCTCGGCGGTCGCGCCCGCCTTCTCGACCGCCTCCCGCGGCTGCACGTACTCGACCTCCTCCACGCCGTCGGTGGCGAGGAACGCGATCCGCTTGCCCTGCAATGTCGTGGCTGCCATGTCGGTTTTCCCCTCTCCGGATACCTCTGGTCGGTTCCCGGGGCGTAGGGCCCGAAACGTGACCCTGGTCGCCGGTCGCGGCGGAGGGTTTGGCCTGGTCGGGGCGGGGGACCCCGGTGGGCATGGCAGGAGCAGCAGCGGAACAGCGCCGGCTCGCCACCGTCGTGGAGAGCTGGCGGGAACGCGCCGTCCTCGTCGTCGGCGACGCCATGCTCGACGAGTGGCGCTTCGCCGAGTCGGAGCGGCTGTGCCGGGAGGCCCCCGCGCCGATCCTCACCCTGCGCCGACGGATCACCGCCGCCGGTGGGGCCGCGAACACCGCGGTCAACATCGCCACCCTCGGCGGGCGGGCCCTGCTCGTCGCCCCGGTCGGCGCGGACGTGGCCGGCGACGAACTGCACGACTGCCTGGACCGGGCCGGCGTCTGGGACCGTACGGTCAGTGAACCGCACCGGCCGACGCCGGTGAAACGCCGGATGCTCGCCGGCAACCAGATCCTGCTCCGCGAGGACTCCGGCGACCCGGACGACCCGCTCGACGACGACGGGGTCGGTCGGCTGCTCACCGCCCTGAGCTGCGCCACCGAGGAGCTGCGGGCGGTGGCCGGTGGGATCGCACCCACCCTGGTGGTCTGCGACTACGGCCTCGGCGCGCTGCCCGCCCCGGTACGCGCCTGGCTGGTCGCCCACCGGCACCGGTACGCCACCGTCGCCCTGGACGCCCACGACCTCGCCGACTGGCGGGGGCTGAACCCGACGGTGGTCACCCCCAGTTTCGCCGAGGCGACCCGGCTGCTGGCCCGCGCCGCCGCCGGCTTCGGCGCGCCGCCCGCCCCGGCCCGTACCGGCGGCACCGGCCTGCACCTGGACCACCCGCCCAACGATCCGGCGGACGGGCCGTCGGAGCTGGTCGTGGGCACCGCCCCGGGCGGCGTCGGCCGGGCACCGACCGGCCCGACCGGGGAGCCGACCCCGGGCGAGGGGCGGGTCGCGATGACCGGGGACGGGCTGAGCGTGACCGGGGCCGGGGTAACCGTCAACGCGACCGTCGGCGAGGGGGTCGACCGGGCCGGGCTGGCCCGGGCGCGGCTGGCCGAGCTGCGGGCGCACACCGGCGCGGACGTGGTCGCGGTGACCCTGGACACCGAGGGTGCCATCGTCGGCGGCCCGGACGGTGCACCCCGGCGCAGCCACAGCACCCCCGTCCCGGCCAGTCACGCCGTCGGCGCGGGGGACGCGTACCTGGCGGCGATGACCCTCGCCCTGGCCACCGGGGCACCGCTGCCGACCGCCGCCCAACTGGCCCAGCTCGCCGCCACCATCACCGTCTCCGACACCGGCACCTGCGTGTGCCGCCGGGAGGACCTGCTCGACGCGCTCGGCGGCGCCGCCGGCGGCGGCACCCATCCGACGCTCGTCGGCACCGGGGAGCTGGACGCGATCGTCGCCGACCACCGGCGAACCGGCCGGTCCGTGGTGTTCACCAACGGCTGCTTCGACGTGCTGCACCCGGGGCACGTGCGCTACCTGGAACAGGCCCGCGCGCTCGGCGACCTGCTGGTGGTGGCGGTCAACTCCGACTCCAGCGTCCGCCGGCTCAAGGGGGCCGACCGGCCGGTCAACCCGGTGGAGGACCGGATCGCCCTGCTCGCCGCGCTGTCCTGCGTGGACCACGTGGTGGTCTTCGAGGAGGATTCGCCGGCCGACCTGATCGAGGCGGTGCGCCCCGACGTGTACGTCAAGGGCGGCGACTACCCGCCGGAGATGGTGCCGGAAGCGCCCCTGGTGCGCCGGCTCGGCGGTCAGGTGCGCACCCTCGGCTACGTGCCGGACCGGTCCACCTCGGCGATCATCGACCGGATCCGCGCCCAGGCCGCCACCGGCCTGGCCACCACCGGCGACCCGCCGGACGACCGGCTGCGACCCGCCGCCGGAATGCCCGCGGCACCCGGCCCGGAGCCGACCCCGGCCACCCCGACCCCGACCGCCGAACACCTGGGCAGGATCACGTGAACCGACCGCTCGACCTCGGCTCGGCCGGGGAGTTCCGCCGACCCCGTCGGCTCGACGTGCTGATCCCCACCCGCAACCGGCCGGCCGAACTGGCGGTCACCCTGGCCGGGCTGGCCGCCCAGGTCGAGGTCCCCGACTTCGGGGTGGTGGTCAGCGACCAGTCCGACGACGACCCGGCGTACGCGCACCCGGCGGCGGCCACCATGGTCCGGGCGTTGCGCCACCGGGGGCACCCGGTGCTGCTCACCCGCCGGCTGCCCCGGCGCGGGCTGGCCGAACACCGGGCGTACCTGCTGGACCGGTCGGTGGCCAGCTACGTGCTCTGCCTCGACGACGACGTCTGGCTCGAACCGGGCACCCTGGACCGGCTGGTCACCGCGATCGGGGAACTGGGCTGCGGGTTCGTCGGCAACGCGGTGCACGGCCTGTCGTACGCCGACGACGTCCGCCCCGAGACGCACCGGCACTACGAGGAGTGGGACGGCCCCGTGGTGCCGGAACGGGTCCGCCCCGACACCCCGCAGTGGCAGCGGGCCGCCATCCACCCGGCCGCGAACCTGCTGCACGTCCAGCAGAAGCTGGGGCTGCCGGCGGGGGCGTGGCGGGCGTACAAGGTCTCCTGGATCGGCGGTTGCGTGCTCTACGACCGGGCGGCGCTGGTCGACGCGGGCGGCTTCGAGTTCTGGCGGCGGGTGCCGGAGAACCACCAGGGCGAGGACGTCGCCGCCCAGCTCGCGGTGCTGGCCCGGTACGGCGGCGCGGGCGTGCTGCCCAGCGGCGCGTACCACCTGGAGTCACCGACCACCGTGACCGACCGTGACGTCGAGGCGTGGGAGGTCGTCGCCGCCGAGACCCCGCAGCCGGCCTGAGCCCGGCCGGCCGCCGATCCGCCGGGGTCGTCCCGGCCCGGGGCCCGTCGGCCGGCGGTGCGGACGACCCGGGACTGTCAGCCGGCGGCGCTGCCCGGTTCGGGGCGGAGCAGGTCGGCGGCGGCTTCCAGCACCTCGGCCACCGGCACGTCGGCGACGAACGAGTCCCGGTGCGGGCAGTTGCCGTCGCCGGGCCGGTGCGGATAGATCCCCGGCGTGCAGTCGACCCCGCAGACCGGGCAGCGCGTCGTCCAGGCGGCGATCGGGCGGTGCCGGGCGCGCAGCGGCGTCGCCCCGTTGATCATGTTGCCGACCCAGTAGACGCCCACCGTCGGGGCCCCCACCGCGCCGGCCAGGTGCAGCGGGCCGGTGTCGTTGGAGACCACCAGCCCGCATTCGGCGTACGCGGCGGCCAACCCGCCGAGGCTGAGCGTGCCGACCTGGGGACGGACCGGCACCCCGGCCGCCGCGACCACCTCGTCGACCACCGCCCGCTCGGTGGGGGTGCCGGTGACCAGCACCTCGTACCCGTCGTCGTGCAGCACCCGGGCCACCTCGGCGAACCGCCGTGCCGGCCAGCGCCGCCGGGTGTCGCTCGCCCCCGGGTGCAGCGCCACCCGGGGCCGGTCCGGCTCGCCCAGCACCGCCAGCGCCTGCGCCCGGTCCGCGTCGGTCACCGTGAGCGTCGGTACGACGGTGACCGCGTCCGCCCCGACCAGGCCCACCACCTCCAGGTAGCGGGTCACCTCGGGCTGGTAGTAGACGTAGCGCAGCCAGCGGTCCAGCGGTGGGGCGTCCTCGGCGCGCAACCCGGCGGTGACCCGGGCCCCCAACCGGCTCATGATCGGGTTGGAGTTGGCCCCGCCGCCGTGCACCTGCAACGCCAGGTCGTAGCCCTCCCGGGCGGCGTCGGCCAGGAAGTCGTCGAGCGATCCGGGCGGTTCGTCGGGGCCGGGCTCGCGGATGCCGGGGGCCGGCGGGACGACCAGCACCCGGTCGACCGGGCCGGGCCGGTCCCGCCAGAACGCCGCGTGCCACGGCGCGCCGAACAGCACGATCTCCGCCGCCGGGTACGCGGCCCGCAGCGAGTCCAGGGCGGGCAGCAGGAAGATGAGGTCGCCGAGCGCGTTGGCCCGCAGCACGGCGATCCGGGTCACGTCGGGCACCCGCTCCCCCAGCGGGCCACCCAGGGCGGGGCTGGCCACCGGGGGCCTACGGCCGGTCGAGGGGGTCGACGGCGGTGTCCGGGTGGTGCAGTTCCCGGTCCGCCGCCGGGTCCACGCCGGTGGGCGTACCGCTGCGGGTGGGACCGGGCGGGTAGCCGGCACGGCCGACGGTGATGGTGCGCGGCGCGGGCCGGGCCGCCCGGGGCAGGTGGACCCGGAGCAGGCCGTGGTCCATCACCGCGTCGATGGCGTCGGGGTCGACCCGGGACGGCAGGTCCACCCGGTATTCGAAGCCCCGGGTCTCGAACCCGCCGGGGATGCCCTGGTCGGCGTTGACCTCGGCCTCGGACCGGGCCCGGACGCAGAGTTCCCGGTCGTCGAGTTCGACGGCGACCTCCTCCGGCGCCACCCCGGGCAGCCGGACGACCACCTGCCAGCCGTCGGCGACCTCGGTCAGCTCGACGTCGGGCGATGCACCCCGGCCGCCGACCAGCCGGCTCAGCTCGGCGCGCAACGCCTGGAGCTCGCCCATCGGGTCCCAGCCCTGCTGGCGGCCACGCCAGCCCCGGCCCGGCTGCTCGCTCACCGCACCTCCCCCACCGGTCGGCCGGTCGCGGCGGGCCGCAGCGAGCTGGGAGCGTCCAGGCCGGCGTCGGAGTCGACACCCACCCCCAACCGGTCGACCAGTTCCCCGCCGAGCCAGGCGCTGACGCCGAGGATGGCCAGGCCGACCACCTCGATGGCGATCAGCGCGCCGCCGGCCGCCCGGGATTCGGCGTTCAACCGGACCGCCCAGACGGCGGCGAAGAGCAGGATCACCGCGACGTTCGCCGCCGCGTGGGTGAGCGCCACCCGCTTGGCCCGGGTGCCGGCCGGGATGGCCAGCAGGTCGAACGTTCCGGCCGCCGCGGCCAGCAGGCCACCGACCAGGCCGACGGTGATGTTCCAGTACGCCACCTCGGCGAGGAAGTCGGGCCCGCCGACCGTGTCCACGATGTCGAAGAGGGTGCCGGTGACCAGCAGCGCCACCGGGAACATCACCAGCATCGGGTGCACCGGGTGCCCGAGCACCTTCAGTCGGCTCTCCATGGCGGCCCTTCCACTGCGTCGTCGCGGGTGGGCGGAGCCGGTACCCGCCCGTCCGGGGCGGCCCCGCTCGCCACGCCCGCCTAGGCTGACGTACGGCGGCCGGTGTGCCACCGCCCGCCACCGGGACCAACGGACGGGGGAGGCGGACGTGACGGCAGAGATCACCTCGCACGAGGAGTTACGCGCGCTGCTGGGGGCACCGATGCCCCGCGCGGCGGCCAAGGAACGCACCGTGCTGCACGAACGGGACCGGCAGTGGCTGGCCGCCTCGCCGTTCTGCCTGGTCGCCACCGCCGGCGCGGACGGCAGCTGCGACGTCTCCCCGAAGGGCGACCCGGCCGGCTTCGCGCTGGTGCTCGACGACCGGACGATCGCCGTTCCGGAGCGGCCGGGCAACCGGCGGGCCGACGGCTACCGCAACATCCTCGACAACCCGCACGTCGGGCTGATCTTCCTGATCCCCGGTCGGACGGACACCCTGCGGATCAACGGCCGGGCGAAGCTGGTGCGCGACGCGCCCTACTTCGACGACATGCTGGTCAAGGGGCACCGGCCGGTGCTCGCCGTCGAGGTGGCCGTCGAGCAGATCTTCTACCACTGCGGGAAGGCGTTCATGCGCTCCGCGCTGTGGCAGCCGGAAACCTGGCAGCCGGATGCGCTGCCGTCGCGGGCCCGGCTGGCCAAGGAGGTGGAGACGCTGACCGAGAGCCTGGCCGACCTGGAGCACTACTACGGCCCGACGTACGCGGAGAAGCTCTACCGGGGGTGACGGCCGCCGGCCCGGTGGGGATTCAGCGTTGCCAGGGCGGCGGGACCCGGACCGAGGCCATGCCCGCCGCCGTCGCCGCCGCGACCCCCAGGTCGGTGTCCTCGAACACCAGGCACTGCTCCGGCGGTACGTCGAGCAGCCGCGCCGCCATCAGGTAGCACTCCGGGTCCGGCTTGGCCCGCGCGTAGTCCTCCGCGCAGACCAGCACGTCGAACCGGTCGAGCAGGCCGAGCGCGGTCAGCGAGGCGGTCACCGACTCCCGGGTGCTGCCGGACACCACCGCGAACGGCACCTGCCGGTGTGCCCGTTCGATGTGCGCCAGCACGCCCGGCACGGCGGTGAGCTGCGGCAGGAAGCTCTGGTAGGCGTCCTCCCGGCGACGGGCCACCACGTCGACAGGCATCGCCAGCCCGTGCCGCGCGTTGAGGTCGACGACGATGTCGGCCACCGGCCGGCCGCCCCAGGCGTAGAACAGGTCCTCCGGCAGGTCGCAGCCCCACTCGTCGAGCGCCGCCCGCCAGGCCAGGTGGTGCACCGGCATGGAGTCGACGATGGTGCCGTCGCAGTCGAACAGGTAGGCCCGGAAGTCGCCGGGCGGCAGGGGCAGCACGGGCCCAGGATAGCCACGGCGGGACCTGCCCCTTCGCCCGCGCCGGCTCCCGTCGGGCGGCGTGGTGGCCGGTCAGCGGTCCGGGTCGGTGCGGGTCATGTCACGAAGCGCGTCCTGCGGGGCGGCGCGGCGCAGGTAGTCGCGGCGCATCCGGCGACGCTCACGCCGGCACCGGCCGCACGCCCAGGGCAGCGGCCACCACCGGCCACAGAAGGCACATCTCATCGAGGGGTCCCATCCTCGTATGCGTACGGTAGCCGACTGCTGACCTTAGCCGTACCGGACAACGGGCATCGACCGGTGGCGTTGCGGTGTTGGTGCCGCGTCCCGGCGGCCAACGGCGGTGGTGGCTTGCCCCGTCCCCGGTGCTCAGCGGCCGAGGAGGTCGTCGATCTCGTCGTCGAACAGCAGTGCCGGGTCGAACCCCATGCCGGCGAAGTGGCCGGCGAGTTCGAGCGACAGGACGCCGTGCACCCGCGTCCAGAAGGCCAGCGCCTGCCGCAGCGTCGCGGCCGGTACGGTCGGGTCCGCGATCCAGCCGCGATGGCCGTCGAGGTGGGCCTCGATCCGTCGCCCCGAGGGCGGGACGTCGCGGCTGCGGTAGGCGTCGACGACGGTCGCCATGATCTCGGCCGAGATCGCGGTGGTGTCGTCGGGGGCGTGGTAGCCGGGTACGGGCGTACCCCAGATCAGCAGGTAGCGCTGCGGATCGTCGAGGGCCCAGGCACGCACGGCACGGGCAAGCCCGGCGACGTCCGCCCCGGCGTCGGCAGCGGCCCGGAGCGTGTCGGCGAGGCTGCGGTACGCGTCGCGGATCAGAGCGGTGATCAGCTCGTCCCGGCTGGCGAAGTACCGGTAGAGCGCCGGGCCGCTCATGCCCAGGTGCTCGGCGATCGCCTTGAGCGACAGCGCCGACACCCCGGTCGTGGCGAGCTGTTCCCAGGCCCGCTGCTTGATCTCCGCCCGCACCTGGGCGCGGTACCGCTCGCGCGGACCGGTCACGTCGGCACCCATGGACCACCCCTCTCCCATCACTCTCACGTTAGTTACAGGCTATCACCATGACTATTGACCGAAGCTTGTGTTGGTTATAGCCTGTAACCAAAGCGATATTGCATCGCAGAAGTGAGAGAGGTGGAGACAGATGGCATCGACCACGAACCAGCCGGTGATCGCCTGCGACGGGCAGGGTGTCGACCCGGCGGCCCGGATCCGCTACCGCGCCGAGACGCTGATCGACGCGTCGCTGCACACCGTCTGGCAGCTCCAGACCGACGTCGGGAACTGGCCCTCCTGGCAGGCGCCGGTCACCACCGTCACCCGCCTCGACGACGGCGAACTGCGCGCGGGGTCGGCGTTCCGGTGGACCACGCCCGTCCCCGAGACCCCGATGACCCCGGCCACGACCCTGACCATCACCTCGACCGTCGCGCACCTGACGCCCTACCGGTGCCTCCGCTGGGCCGGCCCGGGAGTCGGCGACGGCCTGCACATCGACAACGGCGTCCACGTCTGGACCTTCACCGAGGTCACCGGCGGGGTGCTGGTCCGCACCGAGGAGACCTGGACCGGAGCCCAAGTCGAGGCCGACGTGGCGACCTCCACCACCTACCTCGGCTACGGGTTGGATGCCTGGCTGGCCGACCTCAGGGCCGCCGCCGAACGCGCCGACCGGGCCGTCCGACCCTGAACCCCGGTGGGACCACCCGCCGCCCGCCCCTCGTACCGGAAGGAACCCGCCATGCCCCCCGCACCGACGACGGTCAGCCCCCCGGGCATGCTGACCCGCTCACGCCCCCTCGTCATCAGCGCCTGGGCGACCGCCGCTCTCGTCGCCGTCCAGTTCTCCATGGTGGCCGTCATCCCGGTGGCGATCACGCTGGTCACCGTGTTCCGCCACGATGCCCTGCGCCCGCTGCGGTGGTGGGCCGGCGCGCTCGGCGCGGCCTACGGGACGGGACCGGCGCTCTGGGCGATCGGCCCGGACCGCGCCCCCAGCCTGTCGAAGAACCTCCACCCGGCGCACGAGGTCGTCATCGTCGTCCTCGGCATCGCCCTCACAGTCGCCTACCACGCGCTACGCGGACGCCGCAGCACCCGCGAACCTGGCTACCCGGCGTGACGGGCAGGATCGTTGCAGGCGCTCAGAGTTCGGGGATGGTTCCGCTGTGCGACGGTGGACCCGACACCCGCGCACCGCCGCTACCTAGACTGGCCGCATGAGGCAGGCGCTGAAGGATCTGACCTACTCCGAGCACTCCGAGTGGTTCGGCTTGGGCCCGCTGGCGTTCGCCGTCCTGGCGGGCATCCGCGCCATGATGGCCGACGAGCCCTTCGCCCGCTGGGCATGGATCACCATCGCCGTCCTCATGCTGATCCTCTGCGCCGTCTACGTCATCTGGACGAAGAAGAAGCGCTCCTGAGACCTGCGTGGAGGGCAGCCACAACCGTGGCCGGTCTGCGCTCATGGACGGCAACCTCGCGGCCTGCCGCAACGGGACGGAGCGCCGGGCAAGCTGATCTCAGCGGCAACGCGAAAAGGCCCCGCGACCTTGGCATTTAGCCTGGTCACGGGGCCTTTCGGTTACCCGAGCCGCCTGACGGAATCGAACCGTCGACCTACGCATTACGAGTGCGTCGCTCTAGCCGACTGAGCTAAGGCGGCAACGACCGCCAAGTGTACGGTACGACCCCCGGCGTGACCGAGGGGGTTCCCCGCCGGAGGACCCGGACATCAAGGGACATCCGTGTCGGGCGGGACGGCTAGGCTGCCCGGGTGAGCGACGACCCCGCCACCCCCGAGCGCCCCGCCACCTCCGGACGTCCCGCCGACCCGGTCGGCCCCGGATCGGACCCGGACGCCGAGCACGCCCCCGGCGAGCGGGCCGTCCGCAGGCCACGCGGCACCGATCCGGTGGAACTGGGTTTCACGCCCCGCAAACCGGTCCCCTGGCTGGCGCCGTTCCTGCTGATCAGCACCGGCATCCGCACCCTGCTGGCGATGCTGTTCGGGGCGTACCTGGACAAGCGGGAGCTGCAGAACGCGCTCGACGCCAGGATCGGCACGCAGGTCGGCCCGGACGGGGGCCTCTGGCTCGACTACGTGGCCGACCTGGGCGACGGCTTCGACGCCACGTACTCGGTGGCGTACCTGCTGGCCCAGCCGGAGCTGACCGTGGACGGGCACCGGCTGCCCCGGGCACAGACCCTGGTGATGGGCGGCGACCAGGTCTACCCCTCGGCGGCCTACGAGGCGTACGAGGACCGGTGCAAGGGGCCGTACCAGGCGGCGCTGCCGGTGGCCCCGCCGCAGCGGCCGATGCTGTTCGCCGTGCCCGGCAACCACGACTGGTACGACGGACTGACCGCGTTCCTGCGGCTGTTCGTCCGCTCCCGGGACCGCAACTTCGGCGGCTGGGGCACGGGCCAGTCCCGGTCGTACTTCGCGGTCGAACTGCCGGCCGGATGGTGGCTGCTCGGCCTGGACGACCAGTCGGGGTCCTACCTGGACGATCCGCAGTTGTCGTACTTCGACGAGGTGGCCCGCCGGCTCGGCCCGGAATCCCGGGTGATCCTGGCGGTGCCGGCGCCGACCTGGGTGAAGTCCGTCGACCATCCCACCGCGTACGACTCGATCGACTACTTCGTCCGGACGATCATCGCGCCCACGGGCGCGCACGTGCGGCTGCTGGTCTCCGGCGACCTGCACCACTACGCCCGGTACGCCGGCCCGGAACGGCAGTTGATCACCTGTGGCGGGGGTGGCGCGTACCTGTATCCGACGCACACCCTGCCCGAGCGGATCGAGGTGCCACCGAAGGACACCCTGTCCCGCCGCGCCAGCCGCACCCGGGCGTACGACCTGGTGGCCCGGTTCCCGGACGCGGCCCGCTCCCGCCGTTACGGCTGGGGGATCTTCCACCGGCTGCCCCGGCGCAACCCGGGTTTCGGGACCCTGCTCGGCACCCTGCACACGCTGCTGATGCTCGCCATGGCCGGGGTCGCGGCCAACCGGACCGGCACCGAGCAGCGACTGTTCAGCGTCCCGCTGGTGATCATGTTGGGGGTGACGCTGCTCGGCGCGGCGTTCTTCGCCCAGCCGCCCAGCGCCGGCGGGAAACGGCACGTCCGGCACTGGCTGCTCGGTATCGGTCACGGCCTGGCGCACGTGGCACTCGCGGTCGCCGGCACCTGGGTGTGGCTGCACCTGCCGTTCTACCACTGGCCGTGGCCGCTGCCGGCGGTCGCCGCCGCAGTGGTCTACGGCCCGGTGATCGGCCTGGTCGCCACCCAACTGGTGGCCGCATATCTGCTGGTGGCGGGTGCCTTCGGGGTCAACGTCAACGAACTGTTCGCCGGGCAGGGCATCGAGGATTCGAAGTCGTTCCTGCGGATGCGCATCGACCCGGACGGCACGCTTACCGTCTATCCGATCGCCGTCGACCGGGTCTGCCACGACTGGCAGCTCAACCCCGACCAGTCCCCCACGGCCTCCTGGCTGGCCCCCCGCACCCCGCTGACCCCCCGCCTCGCCGAACCCCCGGTAACCCTCACCTGACTTCCCGTCCACCCCCGGCACGGGCCCCGCCGCGCCGCCCGCGCCACCACCCGCCGCCCGTTGCCCGTTGCCCGTCGAAGTTGACCAAGAAGTTTGCGTCACCCACCGTGCCCACACTGACGCAAACCTCTTAATCAACCCCGGTCATCGGCGGGGGGCGGCGGCGCGGGCGGGGAGGTCAGGGAGTGGATCATCGATTTGAGGGCGTGGAAGGCGGCTGAGCGCTCGGGGCCGGTCATGCCGGAGAGCATTCTGACCTCGACGGAACGGACCGCCGCGCTCGCCCGCTCCAGGCTGCGTCGACCGCTCGGCGTGAGTCGCGTGGGCAGCGCCTTGCCGACGGGTGCCGCCGCCGGCCTCACCACGTAGCCCTCCCGTTCCAGATTCTGGAGCAGTACGTTCATCGTCTGCCGGGTCACGAACGCGCCCCGCGCGAGTTCGGAGTTCGACATGCCCGGCCGCTGCGCCAGCAGTTCGAGGCAGGCGTAGTGCGTCACGCCCATCCCGAGTGGTCGCAGCACCTCCTCCATGGCCGCCCGCAGGGCGCTCGACGCCTCCTTCAGCAGGTAGCCCAGGGACGTCTCCAGGTCGATGCCGGCATCAGCTTGACTCATGTCAGCATTCTGACATAGCTTGTGCATGTCAGGAACCTGACACGACTTAAGGAGCATCGCATGCCCGTCACCGGCCCCGACTTCATCTCGTTCCAGGCGCGCGACCTCGCCGCCTCGCAGGCGTTCTACGAGCGCTACCTCGGCCTCGTCCGCTCGCCGGCCGGGCCGCCGCACGCCGTCGTCTTCGCCACCACACCGATCGCGTTCGCCCTGCGCGACGTCGTCCCCGGCACCGATCTCGCCTCCGCCGCCCGGCCCGGCATCGGTGCCGCGATCTGGCTCCACTCCACGGACGTACAGGCCATCCACGACGCGCTCGTCACCGACGGGCACACCATCGTCTCCGCACCGGTCGACGGGCCCTTCGGCCGGACGTTCACCTTCGCCGACCCCGACGGCTACCAGGTCACCCTGCACGACCGCGCCTGACGGGCCGTGCCCGACACCCGTGAACCGTCGATCAGCGCGCGGCCCCTCCGGGGCCGGCCGGGTCACGGCTCTCGTAGGCGCTCCGGGAGCCACAGACGTCCGCGCGGGAGCACATGGAGCGCGAGCCGTCAGCGTCCAGGCGGACGGTCACCGCATCCCTCGGGACGCTGTGGCCGACCACCCGGCCGTCCCCCTCGGGCGTGCTGACCCGGCTGCCGATCGCCGGGGCGGACTCGGTAAACGTGGTGTACAGCGGGTGCTCGTACTTCAGGCAGCACATCAGCCGGCCGCAGGCGCCCGAGATCCGCAGCGGGTTCAGCGGGAGGTCCTGGTCCTTGGCCATCCGGATGGTGACCGGCTCGAAGTCGTTGAGGAAGGTGGCGCAGCACAGGTCCCGGCCGCAGGAACCGATGCCACCCTGCACCCGGGCCGAATCACGGGCGGAGAGCTGCCGCAGCTCCACCCGGCAGTGCAGGGTCGCACCCAGGTCCCGGACCAGCGAGCGGAAGTCCACCCGGTGCGGGGCGGTGAAGTAGACGGTCGTCCGGTCCCCGGCCCCCTCGGCGGCGGCGAGGACGTGATCCACCGCGACCACCTTCATCGGCAGGCCGTGCTCCCGGATCAGCCGCTTCGCCGCCACCTTCGCCTCGGCCTTACGCCGCCGCAGCAGCTCGTCGCGGCGCAGGTCGTCGTCGCCGGCCAACCCGGCAAGCTTCGGGAAGCCGTCGGTCTCCTCGGAGACCCACTGCGCCGCCCAGACGCACTCCGCCACCTCGGGACCGTCGTCGGTGGGGACGAGCACCCGGTCACCGACCTGCGGGCTGAACTCCCCCGGGTCGAGGTAGTAGAGCCGCCCGTACCGGTTGAAGCTGACCGCGCAGAGCATGCCCATGCGTTCAGCCTACGACGGATCGACGGAACCGGTCCGGGTGCGACGGGCGGGCCCCCCGCCGGGTCGGTCGGCCCATCAGCCGATCCGCACCGGGCCGCCGTGGTACGACGGCCCCCCGGTCGGCCGCCAGGTCGACTCGGCGAGGCTGGGCGACCACTGGCGCAACAACGTCTCCGCCCCGTCGTAGGCCACCCCGAGCACCGCGAGCACCCGGGTGGCGATCTCGGCCGCCGCAGCCGCCCCGGCGGGCCCGGCACCCGCCCCGGCGGCCACCCGGACCCGGACCGCCTCGGTGGAGCCGAGCACCTCGGCCAGCACCCGGGCCACCGCCAACCGGCTGCCCTCCACCCAGTCGGCGAGCGCGTCGGCGTAACCGGCGGTGGACTCCAGCCGGCCCACCAGGCTCTCCGGGCCCTCGTCCAGATGGCGCAGCAGGGCGGTACGGGCCTCGTCGTAGGACGCCCCGGCCGGGCCCGACCAGATGCCCGGATCGGTGAGGGCGGCGCACGCGTCGTCGTACCCCCGCACGAGACGGCGCACGGCGTGGCCGGCGGTCGCCAGCGGCGCGGGATGCAGGTCGAGGAACGCGCGCAGGGCCTCCCCCGGCAGCAGCTGCATCCGGCGCAGCAGCGGCCAGACCGGGTGCGCCTCGGGCGCGCCGGCGGCGAGCAGCGTGTCGACCCGGGCGAGCAGGTCCAGGCCGGGCTCGGCGAGCCGGTCCAGCGGGTCCATCACGCCTCCCCGGCCAGCCGGCGGCGGGCGGCCTCGTCGCTGGACGTGTAGCGGTCGGCGGCGCTGCGGACGGCCGACGCGGCGGCGGCCAGCCGGGCGGCGGCGGCACCCGCCTCGCGGGCCCGGCCGTCGGTGGCGGTCGTCCACTGCCGGTGCAGGGCCCGGCCGACCTCGCCGGGACGGCCGGCAGCGTGCGCGCCGAACGCCGGGTGTGGCGGGTCGGTGGCGGTGACCGTCCGGGACAGCGCGGCGAGGGTGGCGCTCGCCTCGTCGAGGCGGTCGGCGAGGGTACGCAGGGCGTCCATCTCACGCCCCCGCGAGCGGACGGTAGGCGGTGAACGTCTCGTTGTGCAGCTTCTCCCGGGCCCACTGGGCGGCGTCGGCGGCGGCCGTGACGGCGGCCTGCACCGAGCCGGCCACGTCCCGGGGGTGGCGGTTGTGCAGCGGCCCGAGGAAGCGCACGTCGGTGATCCGCCCACCGGCGGTCACCACCACCTCGACCAGCCCGTCGGGCGAGCGGACGGTCACCTCGACGGTCTCCACCGCCCGGTCGAACTCGGCCTGGAGGGACTCGATCCGGCGGTACCGCCGCACCGCCTCCTCGATCCACGCCTCGTCGATCTCGCCGCGCGGCATCCGATCTCCCCCCAGGTCGACCTCACCCTGCGTGCCACCACGATCACCGCGGCCCACCGGGACCGTACCGCACCCCGTCAACACGTGTCGATGGGCGGGAACCGGGGGTCAGCCGCGCCAGAGCGAGAGCATCATCGCCTCCACGGCGATGCGGGGTTTGACGTTCGCCTCGATCGCGGCCCGGCACTCCAGGACCGCCTCCAGCCGGCGCAGCGCACCCTCCGGGGCCCACTTCTGCCCGCCCGCCTCGGCCAGCGCGGCGGTGTCGGTGTGCACCGGGGCGACCGGCGCGCGCAGCGCCGAGGTGAGCGCGTCCCGGTAGAAGCCGGCCAGGTCCACCAGGGCCCGGTCCAGGGCGTCCCGCTGGGCCCGGGTGGCCCGCGACTTCTGCCGTTTCTCCAGGTCCTTGAGCTGGCCGGCGGAGCCGCGCGTCGCGCCCGCCGCGCCCCGGCCGGTGCCGCCCGCGCCCAGCGCGGTCTGCAACGCGGCCCGCTCGGTCGCGTCGGACTCCGCCACCGAGGCCGCCGCCTCGGCCTCGGCCGCCTCGATCAGCGCCGACGCCGCGTCCAGCGCGGTGCCCACCCCGGTCAGCCGGCGCGGCACCGCCAGCACCGCGTCCCGGCGCTGACGCGCCTCGGGGTCGCGGGCCAGCCGCCGGGCCCGCCCCACGTGCCCCTGCGCGGCGGCGGCCACCCACTGCGCCACGTCGGGCGCGATGCCGTCCCGCCGGACCAGCACCTCGGCGACCGCCGCCGCCGAGGGCTGCCGCAGCGGTACGACCCGACACCGCGACCGGATCGTCACCGACACGTCCTCCGGGTGGGTGGACGGGGCGCAGAGCAGGAAGACCGTCCGCGGTGGCGGCTCCTCGACCGCCTTGAGCAGCGCGTTGCCGGCCGCCTCGGTGAGCCGGTCGGCGTCCTCGATGATCACCACCTGCCAGCGTCCGCCGGACGGGGTGCTCGCCGCCCGCAGCACCAGGGCGCGCATCTCGCCGACGCCGATGGAGAGCCCCTCGGGGGCCACCAGCCGGACATCGGCGTGCGTGCCGGTGAGCGTGGTGTGGCAGCCGGGGCAGGTGCCGCAGCCGGTGCCGTGCACGCACTGGAGGGCGGCGGCGAAGGCGCGGGCGGCCACCGAACGGCCGGAACCGGGCGGGCCGGTGAAGATCCAGGCGTGGGTCATCCCGGCCCCCGGGTCGACGGCCGTGGCGGCCGACCCGGCGGCGGCATCCTCGTCGGCCTCGGCCAGGGCGGCCAGGTCGTCGTCCGGGTCGTCGGCGGTGGCGGAGGGTACCGGGAGGTGGGCGGCGCGCAGCACGGCGGCGGCCGACGCGGCGGCCCGGCGCAGGGTGTCGACCGCGTCGTCCTGGCCGACCAGCTCGGCGAAGACGTCCGGCATCAGGTCCGGTGCTCCATCCCCACCAGCTCCGTGTCGGATAACTCGGGCTGGACCGAGGTGTCCGGCCCGTGCGCGGGGCGCGGGTGCACGATGCCGGCCGGGTCCACCAGGAACTCCTGCACCCGGCGGCCGACCTGGCCGGCGATCTCGTCGACCGGGCGGGCCGCGTCGAGCACCAGGTAACGCTTCGGGTCGTTGGCGGCGAGGTCGAGGAAGGCGTAGCGGACCCGCTCGTGGAAGGCCACGGACTCGGCCTCCAGCCGGTCGGCCCCCTGGTTGCGGGCGGCGGCCCGGGACAGGCCGGTGCGCGGATCGACGTCGAGCAGCACCACCAGGTCGGGCTTGAGCCCGCCGGTGGCCCAGGAGGAGAGCCAGGAGACCTCGTCGACCGGCAGCGTACGACCCGCGCCCTGGTAGGCCAGGGACGAGTCGACGTACCTGTCGCTGATCACCACCGCGCCCCGGATCAGGGCGGGGCGGACCACGGTGGCGACGTGGTGGGCCCGGTCGGCGGCGTACAGCAGCGCCTCGGCGCGCGGGGAGGGGGCGTCCGCGCCGGAATCCTCAAGCACCAGGGCCCGGATCCGCTCACCCACGGCCGTGGCACCCGGCTCCCGGGTCACCACGACGTCCCGGCCCTGCTCGCGCAGGCGGGCGGCGAGCTGCTCCAACTGGGTGGACTTGCCGGCCCCCTCACCGCCCTCGAAGACCACGAAGAGGCCGTTGGAGACGAACGGCTCGGCCGGCATCAGCGGCCGACCGCGCATCGAGCCCCACAGGTCGGCCAGGACCGGCACGCCCTTCTTGTCGTCCATCTGCCCGAACGCGCTGATCCCGGCGAAGATGCCGGCCAGGCCGGCGGCGAGCAGCAGCAGCCGGGTGGAGGAGACCGAGATGCCGAGGTCGGCGATGGTGAGCTGACGCGAGCCGCCGACCCCGACCAGCAGGCTGCTCAGTGCGATCGCCAGGATCAGCACCAGCCGGGTGCCGATCTGCACCACGGCGAAGACCCGGCCGCGTACCTCGTCGGCGACCTCGCCGCCGAGCAGCGTGGTGCCGGCGAGGAAGGCCATGCCGGCGCCCGCGCCGACCATGATCGCACCGAGGATGGCCATCGACAGGTGGATGGCGAAGGCCAGCACCAGCACGGACGCGCTGGCCAGCACGATGCTCATACCGAACCAGCGGCGGCGGGACATGTCCCGCACGATCATCGGGCCGAGCCCGATGCCGACCGCCAGGCCGATGAAGATCGCGCCGAACAGCATGTAGAACGCGGCGTCGCCGGCACCGAGCGAGGCGGCGAAGAACTTGGCGGTGCCGATCACGATGCCGCCACCGGCGAACGCGCCGAAGATGCCGAGCACCAGGCCCCGGACCAGCGGGGTCTGGCCGATGAACTTCCAGCCCTCGGTGAACTGGCTGAACATGCCCTGCTCGGCGCGCTCACCCCGTTCCCGGGCCTGGGCCTGGCTGATCTCCTTGATGCCGAAGGCCACCACCAGCGCCGTGGCGAGCCGGGAGAAGGCGTTGAACCAGAGGGCGAGCTGGGCGGGCTCGGCCCAGCTCGGCATCTCGCCGCCGGTGACCCCGCGCACGCTGCGGTCCAGCACCGCCAGGGCGATCGCGGCGGCGACCGGGGTCAGGCCGTACGTGGTGATCAGGGTGAGCTGGTTGGCGGTCTCCAGCCGGGCGCGCGGGATGAGGTTGGGGACCGCGGCCTCCTTGGCCGGGATCCAGAGCAGGGTGATCGACTCGATCAGGAAGGTGGCGATCGCCGCCCAGGTGACCACCACGCCGCCCCGGACGCCGAGCAGCGCGACCAGCGGGATCGAGGCGAACAGCAGGAAGCGCAGCAGGTCGCAGATGACCATCGTCCAGCGCCTGTCGAACCGGTCGGCGAGCACACCGGCCACCGGCCCCAGCACCAGCGCCGGGAGCAGCCGGATGGCGATCACGCCACCGAACACCGCCCCCTGGGCGGTGCTGCCGGAGACCTGCGCGGCGGCGAAGACGGAGGTGGCGAGCAGGCCGAGCCAGTCACCGAAGGAGGCTGCGCCGAGGACGATCCAGAGCCGCCGGAACGGCCGGATGCGCAGCACGGACCGGATCGCCGCCGCTCCGGACCGGTCGGTCTGGGCGGCGGCTCCGGCGGGCCCGGACGACGACGCGCCGGACGACTCGCCGTTCTGCTGGCTTTCGATGGCCGTACCTCCACGCGCCGGCCCAACACTGGGCAGTCCCGGTGCAACACTCTAGACCCGGTGGGGGCCTCCCCACCGGCGACATTCTCCTGCTCGCCGAGCCTAGGCCGCTGACGCCACCGTCCGCAGCCCGGTAGGACGTGAGGGTATTTCGCATTGCCGTCCGGACAGTTAGCGTGCATTCGTGGCCATCGACAGCGACACCCTGCGCGAACGCCTCGACAAGGCGACCGCCCACCTCGACCCGCCCTACGCCGTGGTGGACCTCACCGCCTTCGACGCCAACGCCGCCGCACTGGCCGCCCGCAGCGCCGGTAAGCCGGTCCGCGCCGCCAGCAAGTCGATCCGGTCCCGCGACCTGCTCGACCGGGCGCTCGGCCGGGCCGGCTGGGCCGGCGTGATGGCGTTCACCCTGGCCGAGGCGAACTGGCTGGTCCGCTCCGGCGCGACCGGCGACGCGCTCGTGGCGTACCCCACCGCCGACCGGGGGGCGCTCGCCGCCCTGGCCGGTGATCCGCAGCTCGCCGCGGCGGTCACCCTCATGATCGACAGCACCGAGCAGCTCGACCTGATCGACACGGTGTGCGCCCCGGGCCGCCGACCCGAGATCCGGGTCTGCCTCGACCTCGACGCCTCCTGGCGACCCCTGCGCGGCCGGGTGCACGTCGGGGTCCGCCGCTCGCCGGTGCACAGCGCCCGGGCGGCCGGCGCGCTCGCCGCCGCCGTCGCCCGTCGGGCCGGCTTCCGGCTGGTCGGCCTGATGTCGTACGAGGCACAGATCGCCGGGCTCGGGGACGCCCCGCCCGGACAGGCCGCGCTCAGCGCCGCGATCCGGATCGCCCAGCGCGGGTCGTACCGGGAGCTGCTGGCCCGACGGGGTGCGGCGGTCGCCGCCGTCCGCGAACACGCCGACCTGGAATTCGTCAACGGCGGTGGCACCGGCAGCGTGGCCGCCACCAGCGCCGACCCCTCGGTCACCGAGGTCACCGCCGGCTCGGGGCTGTACGGCCCGACGCTGTTCGACGCCTACCGCGCCTGGCGGCCGACCCCGGCGGCGTTCTTCGCCTGCTCGGTGGTCCGCCGCCCGACGCCGGAGATCGCCACCGTGCTCGGCGGCGGTTGGATCGCCTCCGGACCGGCGGCGACGAGCCGGCTGCCGCGGCCGTGGCTGCCGGCCGGGCTGGAACTGGTCGGCACCGAGGGCGCGGGCGAGGTGCAGACCCCGCTCACCGGCGCCGCCGCAGCCGCCCTGCGGATCGGCGACCGGGTGTGGTTCCGGCACGCCAAGGCCGGCGAACTCTGCGAACGGGTCAACGACCTGCACCTGGTCGACGGGGACAGCGTGGTCGCCACGGTGCCCACCTACCGGGGTGAGGGCCACGCCTTCCTCTGATCCGCCCCTCGCGGTGCCGGTCCCGGGCCGGCCGTCGACGGCACGGAACCGGCTGCGGCCGGCCCCGGGGCGGCTTCGCGGGCCGGCCGGGGCGGTCGGTCAGGGCTGGGCGGCGGGTTCGGTCGGGGCCTCGACGTGCCGGTGCAGGTACTCCCGGATGAGCGCCTTGGCCTCGGCGAGGACCCGTTCGTCGCCCTCCTGCTTGCGGCGGAACGCCAGCTTGATCAGGGCGTCGGCGGCCTCGACGGCGATCTCCAGGCAGAACCGCAGCCGCGGCTCGTCGACCATGCCGAACCGCTCGGTGAGCACCCGGGCCAACTGGTCGGCGATCACCCCGTTGTTGTCCCGCTGCTCGTCGAGCAGGTGCAGGTCGACGACGTCACCGAAGTGCAGGGTCCGGAAGCCCGGGACCGTCCGGTGCATCGAGATGTACTCGTCGATGCCCGCGTCGACGCCGTCCCACCAGTGGGTCAGGTCGTCGGAGGCGAAGCGCTCGTCGAGCCGCTGGAGGTAGGACTCCATCGTGCGCAGCGTCAACGCCTGGACTATCGCCCGCTTGTCCGGGAAGAACTGGTAGACCGACCCGATCGCCACCTCGGCCCGCTCGGCGAGCAACGTGGTGGTCAACCCCTCGTACCCCACCTCGTCGACGAGCTCGGCACAGGCGTCCAACATCCGTTGGACGCGCGCGACACTTCGACCCTGCACCGGAACGCGGCGCAGCGGCCCGGTCGTGGCGGCTGGTGTGGACACTCGACGCCACCCCCCTTCGACGGAAGAACATATCCACATGTCACGAGGCCGTGACTACCGGTACAACGAGCGGACCTCGATTGCGGTATTTACCAGGCACAACGTTCCTGATATGAAGGCAGTTCACGTTCATGTCGAGGAGCGCCGATGGCCGGTACCACCACCGCTTGGTCCAACTGGGCGGGCAACCAACGCAGCGTCGCCACCGCCATCCTGCGCCCTACCACCGTCGAGGACACAGCCGAGGCGGTCCTGGACGCGGCGGGCGCGGGCGAGCGGATCAGGGTGGTCGGCAGCGGTCACTCGTTCACCCCCATCGCCCTGACCGACGGCCGGCGGATGGAATTGTCCGCCCTCGTCACCGGCGTCCGGGTCGACCGGGACGCCCGGCTGGTCACCGTGCCCGCCGGGACGACCCTGCGGGCGCTCAACGCGCTGCTCGCCGGGCACGGCCTGGCCATGCCCAACCTCGGCGACATCGACGCGCAGACCATCGCCGGGGCGATCTCCACCGGCACCCACGGCACCGGCGCCGCGTACGGCTGCCTGTCCACCTTCGTCGAGGCGCTCACCCTGGTCACCGGCACCGGCGAGGTGCTGCACTGCTCGGCCGAGGAACACCCGGACATCTTCGCCGCCGCCCGGGTCGGCCTGGGGGCGCTCGGCGTGCTCGTCGAGGTCACCCTGCGCTGCGTCGACGCGTTCACCCTACGCGCACACGAACGCCCCGCCCCGCTCGACGAGGTGCTCGGCGACCTGTCCGGTCTCATCGGCCGGCACGACCACGTCGAGTTCTACTGGTTCCCGTACACCGACCGGGTGCAGCTCAAGACCAACGACCGGGTGCCCGCCGACGACCGGCCGCTGCCCCGCTGGCGGGGCTGGCTGGACGACGACTTCCTCGCCAACACCGTCTTCGCCGGGGCCTGCCGGCTGGGTCGGGCCGTCCCGACGCTGGTGCCCACGATCAGCGCGGTCTCCGCCCGCGCGCTCACCGAACGCACCTACACCGGCCGCTCCGACACGGTCTTCTGCACCCCGCGCCGGGTCCGCTTCGTGGAGATGGAGTACGGCATCCCGCGCGCCGCCCTGCCGCAGGCGCTTGCGGAACTGCGCCGCCTCGTCGACCGGCTGCCCTTCAAGGTGCTCTTCCCCGTCGAGGTGCGGTTCACCGCCGCCGACGACATCTGGCTGTCCCACGGCTACGGCCGCGACTCCGCCTACCTCGCCGTCCACCAGTACGTCGGCATGCCCTACGAGCCGTACTTCCGGGCTTTCGAGGAGGTCGCAGCGGGGCTGGGCGGCCGACCCCACTGGGGCAAGCTGCACTACCGGGACGCGGCCTCCCTGGCGACCGTGTACCCGAAGTTCGCCGACTTCCAGGATCTGCGGGCCCGCCTCGACCCCGGCCGGGTCCTCACCAACCCCCACCTCGACCACATCCTCGGCCCCTGACCCGCCCCCACGACGATCTTGGAGAGAAATGGCCCCTGCGGGGGCACTTTCCCTCCAAGATCTGGTGGACGCACGGGGCGGGGTCGGTCAGCCGGGCCAGCCGGCCGCGCGCAGGGCGGCACGGAGTTGGGCGACGACCTCGTCGGGGCGGGCCCGCAACGCCCAGGCCGGAAAGCGGAGCACCCGGTCTCCCTCGATCCAGAGAGAGTTCTGCCGTCGCATGTCCGCCCAGGCGTGGGCCGGGTCGAGATGCTGTCCTCCGTCTATCTCCACGTGCACCCGCCACTGGGCGAAGTACGCGTCGAGGTAGCGGCGTCGGCCGGCCGGGTCGTACCGGACCTGTTGCCGGGTCGGAGCCGGCAGGCCGGCCCGGCGGGTCAGGTCGAGGAAGTCCAGCTCACCGAGTGAGTGGGAGCCGCCTGCGGCATCGGTGACGATCGCGGTCACCAGTGCCCGGCGGCGCAGGCGCGGCAGCCGGGCCAGCACCTCGTGTACCTCCCCGCCCGTCACCAGGCGCTGCTGGAAGGCCGCCGCGACGATGGCGCGCGCCTCGTCGTCACCTGCCGCCCACTGGGCCGCGTCGACGACCGACCGCGCCGGGCCTGGTACGGGGAGGCTGCCCGACGGTGAGCACGTCCTGCGGGGGTAGAAGGGTGGTCCGGTGCACGCGTACCCCCGGCGGCAGCACGTCGCGGCGGGACGATGCGGGGAGCAACAGGTCGACCGGGCGGGCCCGGAAGCCGCGCAGACCGCCGGCCTGGGCCGCGCTGAGGCCACCCAGCACGGCGTGCGGCCCGGCAGCCAGCACGGCGATCCAACGGAACTGTCCGGCGTCTACGGGACCGTTGTGCGTCACGAACACCGCCCGGTGGACCTGCCGCCACCGTCCCGCCTCCACCCGGTGCCGGATCGCCTTGCGGGACAGGTACCGGGATGCCTGGGCCAGGCTGATCACGTCCTCCTGTCGGAAGCGCAGCCAGGTCAACTCGTCCGCGTCGTCGGCGGGAAGCGCCCGCCGGAGCCCCGCACCCGCCCGTACCCGTCGACCGGACCCCGTACCCCTTCGAACCGTCACCCCCGCACACTGCCCACCAGCACCCGTCACGCGCAGCCCCTGTGGACAACGGGTGGATCTTGGAGGGAATCGACCCCCGGAGGGGCCGTTTGCCTCCAAGATCCACCGCGTCGGCGAGCGACCGGGGTGGCTGGGGGACGGGTGGGTTACTCGGCGGCGGTGGTGGCCTTGCGGGGGGCGGCCTTCCTGGCCGGGGTCTTCTTCGCCGCCGTGGTGGTGGCGGTGGTCGTCTTCTTGGCGGCCGTGGACTTCGCGGCGGCGGCGGTCTTCTTCGCCGTCGTCGCCTTGGTCGCCGTGGCCTTCTTGGCCGCCGCCTTCTTGGCGGGGGCCTTCTTCGCCGCCGCCTTCTTCGGGGCCGGGCCCTTCGCCCGCTTCTCGGCCAGCATCTCCGACGCCTGCTCGATGGTCAGCTCCTCCGGGGTCTGCCCGCGCCGCAGCGACGCGTTGAACTCCCCGTCGGTGACGTACGGCCCGAACCGGCCGTCCTTGATCACCAGTGGCTTCTCGGTCAGCGGGTCGACGCCCATCTCGCGCAGCGGGGGCGCGGCGGCCCGACGCTGGCGGGTCTTCGGGGCGGCCAGCAGGGCCAGCGCCTCGTCGAGGGTGACGGTGAACATCTTGTCTTCCGAGTCCAGCGAGCGGAACTCGTCACCGCGCTTGACGTACGGGCCGTAGCGGCCGTTGTTGGCGACGACCTCCGCGCCGTCCGGGGCGACCCCGATCACCCGGGGCAGGCTGAGCAGCTTCAACGCCTCGTCGAGAGTGAGCGAGTCCGGGGTCTGCGTGCGCAGCAGCGACGACTTGCGCTCGCCGCTGGCGACGTACGGGCCGAACCGGCCGGACTTGAGCACGATCGGCTCCCCGGTGGCCGGGTCGTCGCCGAGCTTGCGTTCGCCGCCCCCACCGAGGAACAGCTCGTGCACCTTCTCCGGGGTCAACTCGTCGGGGGCCAACCCCTCCGGGATCGGCGCCCGGTCGCCCTGGCTGCCGCCCTCCTCGCCGTCGGCCTTCGGTGCCGGCTGCTCGCCGGGCAGGGCCCGCTGGAGGTACGGCCCGAACCGACCGACCCGGACGACGACCTCGCGCCCCTCGTCGTCGGTGTGCAGCGGGATCGAGTTGACGCTACGCGCGTCGATCTCGCTGAGGTTCTCGGTGACCAGCTTCTTCAACCCGCCCGCGTGGGCGATGGCCTGGTCCCCGGTGCCGTTGCTGCTGCCGAAGTAGAACGCGGTGAGGAAGTCGACGGCGGCGTGGTCGCCCCCGGCGATCTCGTCCAGCTCGTTCTCCATGCTGGCGGTGAAGTCGTAGTCGATCAGGCGCGGGTAGTGCCGTTCCATCAGACCGATCACCGCGAACGCCAGGAACGTCGGGATCATCGCCTGGCCGCGCTTGGTGACGTAGCCCCGGTCCTGGATCGTCTGCATGATCGACGCGTACGTCGACGGGCGGCCGATGCCCAGCTCCTCCAGTGCCTTGACCAGCGACGCCTCGGTGTAGCGCGACGGCGGCTGGGTGTGGTGGCCCTGCGCGGCCAGCTCGTCGGCGGTCAACGGCTGGTCCTTGACCAGGGTCGGCAGCCGACGCTCGGCGTCCTCGGCCTCGGCGTTCTCGTCGTCGCTGGACTCGACGTACGCCCGCAGGAAGCCCGGGTCGGTGATCGTCTTGCCGGTGGCGCCGAAGTCCGCCTCCTCCTGCGCGGCGGAGACCGCCCGAATGCGCACCGAGACGCTGGAGCCGACCGCGTCGGTCATCTGCGAGGCGATGGTCCGCCGCCAGATCAGCTCGTAGAGCTTGAACTCCTCGCCGGACAGCTCCTTGGCCACGTCGCCGGGGGTGCGGAAGTTGTCACCCGCCGGGCGGATCGCCTCGTGCGCCTCCTGGGCGTTCTTCACCTTGCCGGTGTAGCGGCGCGGCTCCGGCGGCACGCTGCGCTCGCCGTACAGCTCGACGATCTGCCGGCGGGCCGCCGCGATGGCCGTCTCGGAGAGGTTCACCGAGTCGGTACGCATGTAGGTGATGTAGCCGTTCTCGTAGAGCCGCTGCGCGGTGCGCATCGTCTGCTGCGACGAGAACCGCATCTTGCGGGCCGCCTCCTGCTGGAGGGTCGAGGTGATGAACGGCGCGTACGGGCGACGGCGGTAGGGCTTCTCCTCGACCCGGGTGACGGTGAACGGCCGCCCGTCGAGGCGGGCCGCCAGGCCCCGCGCCCCGCTCTCGTCGAGGTGCACCACGCCCGCGCCGGGCCGCACCCGCCCGGTGGTCGGCTCGAAGTCCTTGCCGGTGGCGATCCGGTCACCGTTGAGCGCGACCAGGGTGGCGTTGAAGGTACGCGGGCCCTCGCCCGGGTTGGCCACCGCGAGGGTGGCGAGGATGTCCCAGTACTCCGCGGTGCGGAAGGCCATCCGCTGGCGCTCCCGCTCGACCACGATCCGGGTCGCCACGGACTGCACCCGGCCCGCCGAGAGCCTCGGCATGACCTTCTTCCACAGCACCGGGGAGACCTCGTAGCCGTAGAGCCGGTCGAGGATGCGCCGGGCCTCCTGGGCGTCGACCAGGTCGCGGTCGATCTCGCGGGGGTTCGCCACCGCCGCCTGGATGGCCGGCTTGGTGATCTCGTGGAAGACCATCCGCTTGACCGGCACCTTGGGCTTGAGGGTCTCCACCAGGTGCCAGGCGATCGCCTCGCCCTCGCGGTCCTCGTCCGTGGCCAGGAAGATCTCGTCGACCTCCTTGGCCAGCTTCACCAGCTTGCTGATCTGCTGCTTACGGTCGGCCGAGACCACGTAGAGGGCGTGGAAGCCGTTGTCGACGTCCACCCCCAGCCGGGCCCACGACTCACCCTTGTACTTGGCCGGCACGTCGGCGGCGTTGCGGGGCAGGTCCCGGACGTGGCCGAAGCTGGCCTCCACGACGTACCCCGGGCCGAGGTAGCCCGAGATCGTCTTGGCCTTCGCCGGTGACTCGACGATGACCAGACGGGTGGTTCCAGCTCTGCTCGGCACGTCTCTCCCCGACCTCGCTCCTGCTCCAGGCCCGTTTCGGGCCGTGTTGCGCCCGCCGGACCACCGTCGGTCCGGATGTCCAACGTAACGCGCCGCCCCGGCTCCGGGTCCCGGGGGCGGCAAACAGCGTCCGCGCGGCGGCACCGCCGGCGCCGCGCGGCCTCAGTGACCGGACGGCGCCACCGTACACCGTGGGTAGGCCCCGAAGTGGGCCACGGTGACGACGCCGGCCCTCCGACCTGGGCGAACCCAGGTGTTCACAGAGTGAGACGACTAGCATACTCTCCGCGATACCGTCCATGATCGGACGCCCGGCCGGTCTCGGCTGATCGACTCCAGTGGGCCGAAGTGGCGGCATCCGGTCGCTCCGATACCGCAACACAGCCCCCGTAGAGCCGATCACCACCCGGCCCCCGGGCGGCGGCGGGCCCGGGCGGGGCGGTCACGGCCAGAGGTCGGCGGGGGCGGCCGGCGGGCGGTCGCCGACCAGTTCGGCCAGCCGGGCCAGCCGCCGCCCACCGATCCGGTACGCCGGGCCGCCCGCCTCCACCTCCAGCAGCGCCGCCGGCAGGCCCACCACCGCGAGCGCCGCCCGCACCACCGGCCACCACGGCTCGTCCCGCCGGTCGAGGCGCAGCAGCAACCCGGCGTCGTCGGCCGCCCCGGCGGCGGCCAGCCACAGCCGCAGCCGCCGACCGTGCAGGTGGAACCGGGGCGGCGGCCGCTTCACCCCACCGGCCAGCCAGGCCGTCGCCAACGGCGCCAGCGTGGTCAGGTACGGGGTCCGCACGACGTAACGCTGCTCCCCGGTCGACTCCCAGCCCGCCGCGAGCCCCCGCCGGGCCAACTCGTCGACGAGCACGTGCACCCGCCAGGCCGCGTCCACCCCGACGGACAACCGGGCGGTACGACCCATCCGGTGCACCTCCCCCGGGCCGGCGAGCAGCCCGGCCAGGTCGGCGACGGACGGATCGGCCGCCTCGGTGCCGAACAGCGACAGCTGACGCCCCGGTTCCCCGGGCGGGTCGGCACGCCTCAGCGACACTCCGGAACCTCGTCGAAGGCCTGCTTGAGTTCTGTCGAGTTGAGCCGCCCGGTGTCCAGCGCGCTCGCGTCGTACTCCTGGTTGAGCGTGTCCACCGCGGCCTGGACGCCGTCGTAGAAGGCGGCGGCCCGCGTGGTGTCCAGGGCGTCGATGGTGTCCCCGGCGCGGCCGTAGGCGTCCCTGATCTTCGCCAGGGAGGTGCGGAACCCCTTCGACACCTCGTCGCCGTGGTCCGTCTCCGGGATGCCCGCGTCGGCGATCCGGCGGCGGGCCGTCTCGCTCGCCTGTTCGGCGCCGCCGAAGAGCCGCACCAGGTTCTCCTTCGCCTGCGCCGGGGTGGTCTGCGCGGTCATCTGCTGGTGGGTGCTGCTGGTGAGCTTGCTGATCTCGGCCCGCCACGGGGTGAGCGCCTCGCAGACCGACGCCGCCCAGACCCGGGGGCTGGGCCCGCCACCGCACCCGGCCACGACGAGTACGACCGTGACGAGGACCGCCGTGAGCTTCCCGGCGTCACCCGCCCGACACGTACGCATGCGTTGCAGCGTACGGCCTCCGGGCGATTGCGCCAGCGGTCAGGTTTCGGGTGCACCGCCCGACGCGGCGGGCCCCCGTGGGACCGGGGACCCGCCGCGTCGTGACTCAGGCGTTGGCGGCTTCGACCCGCTTCGGGTCGTTGCCCGTGCCGGTGCCGCCACCGTCCGGGGTGGAGTCCATGGCGACGCCCTTGCGCTTGCTGAACACCACCGCCGCGACCACGATCAGGGTGGCGACCACCGCGACCGTCAGGCGCAGCGGGGTGTTCCGGTCGTCGCCGACGCTCCAGGCCACCACGGCCGGCGCGATCAGCAGCGAGACCAGGTTCATCACCTTGAGCAGCGGGTTGATCGCCGGGCCGGCGGTGTCCTTGAACGGGTCGCCGACGGTGTCGCCGATGACCGTCGCCGAGTGCGACTCGGAGCCCTTGCCGCCGTAGGAACCGTCCTCGACGAGCTTCTTGGCGTTGTCCCACGCGCCACCGGAGTTGGACAGGAAGACCGCCATCAGGGTGCCCGCCCCGATCGCCCCGGCCAGGTAGGAGGCCAGCGCGCCGGGACCGAGGCCGAAGCCGACCGCGATCGGGGCGAGGATGGCCAGCAGGCCGGGAGTCATCAGCTCGCGCTGCGCGTCGCGGGTGCAGATGTCGACGACCTTGCCGTACTCGGGGCGCTGGGTGCGGTCCATGATGCCGGGCAGCTCACGGAACTGCCGGCGGACCTCCATCACCACCGCGCCGGCCGAGCGGGACACCGCGTTGATGGCCAGCCCGGAGAAGAGGAAGACCACCGCCGCGCCGATGATCAGACCGACCAGGTTGCGCGGGTTGGCGACGTTGAGCGCGTTGAGGATCTCGCTGCCGACGTCCCCGACGCCCGCGTCGGAGTAGGCGGTGCGCAGCGTGTCGGTGTACGAGCCGAACAGCGCGGTGGCCGCGAGCACGGCGGTGGCGATCGCGATGCCCTTGGTGATCGCCTTGGTGGTGTTGCCGACCGCGTCCAGTTCGGTGAGGATCCGCGCGCCGTTCTCGTCGATGTCACCGGACATCTCGGCCACGCCCTGCGCGTTGTCGGAGATCGGGCCGAAGGTGTCCATCGCGACGATCACGCCGACGGTGGTGAGCAGGCCGGTGCCGGCCAGCGCGACCGCGAACAGCGACAGGGTGATGGAGCTGCCGCCGAGCAGGAACGCGCCGAAGACCCCGGCGCCGATCAGCAGCGCCGAGTAGACCGCCGACTCCAGGCCGACGCTGATGCCGGCGAGGATGACGGTGGCCGGGCCGGTCTGCGAGCTCTTGCCGATGTCCTGCACCGGACGCCTGTTGGTCTCGGTGAAGTAGCCGGTCAGCGCCTGGATGGCGGCGGCCAGCCCGATGCCGATGACGACCGCGGCGATGGTCACCCCGCGCGGGCCGAGCGGCGGGTCGCCGCCGTCCACGCCGAGGCTGGCCCGCCACTCGGGGCCGAGCAGGTCGGCCCAGGTCGGCTGGAGGTAGAAGTAGGAGGCGATCGCGACCAGCACCGCGGAGAACAGGGCGGAGAGATAGAAGGCCCGGTTGATGGCGGTGAGGCCGTTGCGGTCGGAGGCGCGCAGCCGGGTGATGAACACCCCGACGATCGCCACCAGGACCCCGATCGTGGAGATGATCAGCGGCAGGACCAGGCCGTCCTCACCGAACGCGGCGCGGCCGAGGATCAGCGCCGCGACCAGCGTCACCGCGTACGACTCGAAGAGGTCGGCGGCCATACCGGCGCAGTCGCCGACGTTGTCGCCCACGTTGTCGGCGATGGTGGCGGCGTTGCGCGGGTCGTCCTCGGGGATGCCCTGCTCGACCTTGCCGACCAGGTCGGCGCCGACGTCGGCGGCCTTGGTGAAGATGCCGCCGCCGACCCGCATGAACATGGCGAGCAGGGCGGCACCGAAGCCGAAGCCCTCCAGCACGGTCGGCGCGTCGCCCTTGAACAGCATGACCACGAGCGCCGCGCCGAACAGGCCGAGGCCGACGGTGAGGAAGCCGACCACGCCGCCGGTCCGGAAGGCGATCTTCATGGCGGCCTCCCGGCCGCCGGCCGCCTCCCGGGCCGCGGCGGCGACCCGCAGGTTGGCGCGGGTGGCCAGCCACATCCCGGCACCGCCGATGAACGCGCTGAACAGGGCGCCGACCACGAAGAACGCGGACCGGCCGATCTTCACCGCCAGTTCGCTGCCGTCGGTGTCGTGCACCGGCAGCAGGAAGAGCAGCACGACGGCGACAACCACGAAGATCGCCAACGTCCTGAACTGCCGGAGCAGATAGGCGGAGGCGCCCTCCTGCACCGCGCCGGAGATCTCCTGCATGTTGGTGGTGCCCTTACCGGCTGCCAGCACGGCCTTGGTCAAGGCGGCGGCGAAGACGAGTGCCACCAGCGCGATGACCGCGGCGATGACGACGTACGTCACGTTCTCTCCGGTGAGGGACAGCGCGCCGCCTTCGGCGGCCAAGGTCCCGGACATCTATGTCCTCCTGTACCGAACACTGTCGCGCCGGCCAGTGGACGTATGGCCGACGCCTGGATGCGGTGGCGCACGTGCTCCGAACCCGCCGCCACGGAAGATGATCAACATCCATATCCGCTGGCTGCGGGAACGATCACGTACTGACAACTCACAGACTGTAGCCCTGCCCAGTGTTGGAGGTCACACCTGGGGGACGCCGTGTTCGGATGATCTCTGTAACTGTGTTATGAGGAAAAATCTGATATAGGAGGCCATCAACGCTGCGAGGTCGTGACCCACCAAGGGTCACGACCTCGCATACGTACAGTGACAATCAGCGACCGACCGGCCACACCATCCGGACCTCGGTCCCGATGCCCTCGGCCACCGGCCGCACCTGGAGGTCCTCCACGAAACCGGCGAGCAGCGCGAAGCCCACCCCGGTGGTCAGCGCCTCGTCGGTCAACGCCTCGTTGGCCAACTCGTCGGCGTTCAACGCGGCCAGACCCAGCCCCGCCTCGATCGGCGCCCGGTCCACCACCCGCACCGAATACGCTCCGGAGTCGGACATCTCCACGAGCACCGGGTCGGCCAACCCGTACTGGTGGTGCAGGGCGACCGCCCGGGTGCACGCCTCACCGATCGCCAGACGTACCTCGTCGAGCAGATCCTCCCGGACCCCGGCCCGACGGGCCACCGCCACACCGACCAGGCGGGCGGTGCGCACGTGCACCGGCGCCGGCGAGAAGGAGAGCCGGACCGTCGCCATCACGCGCCGGGGACGGTGGGGTCGGCGGCGATCGCCGCGTCCACCGTCGGGTGCAGGGGGAAGACCTGGTCCAGGGCGGTGATCCGGAAGATCTTCAGCAGCGGCTCCTTGTCGCAGACCAGGGCGAACGACCCCCCGGCCGACCGCAGCCGCTTCAGGGCACCGACCAGCACACCCAGGCCCGTGGAGTCGAGGAAGTCCACCCGCCCCAGGTCGACGACCACCCGCCGGGCACCGCCGTCGATCAACTCCAGGAGCCGTTCGCGCAGTCGGGGTGCGGTGTAGACGTCCACCTCACCGCCGACCTCGAGCACCGTGTGTTCCCCCACGGTGCGGGTCGCCAGCGACAGCTCCATCAGTCCTCCTCCGAGAGCCGTAAACTCTCCTGGGCATCTAACCATCCCCGCCGGACGGCCTGACGAGGTCACCGGCGGCGACTCCTCCATACCCACCGGCCCGGTTGTTCAGCACCGAACACCAGTGCGAGAGTGCAGGACGTGAACCCCGCAGCCACCGCCACCGCAGGCCCCGGCACCGGGCGAGGCCCGGCCGAGCTGCTGCACCGGCTGCGCACCCGCCACCCGGTCGACCCGGTCACCCACGTCGAGCGGGTGCCGGCCCGCGCCGGGCAGCAGGCGCCGTGGCCGCAGTGGGCCCCCGAGGAGCTACGGGCGGCGTTCGCCCGACGCGGCGTCACCGCCCCCTGGCGGCACCAGGCCGAGGCCGCCGAGCTGGCGTACGCCGGGCAGCACGTCGTGGTGGCCACCGGCACCGCGTCCGGCAAGTCCCTGGCGTACCAGCTCCCGACGCTGGCCACGCTGCTGGCCGACCCCCGGGCCACGGTGCTCTACCTGGCCCCCACCAAGGCCCTCGCCGCCGACCAGCTCCGCGCCGTCGCCGGCCTCGACCTCGACGGGGTACGCCCCGCCACCTACGACGGGGACACCCCGCGTACCGAACGGGAGTGGATCCGCCGGCACTCCCGGTTCGTGCTGACCAACCCGGACATGCTGCACCACGGCCTGCTACCCGGGCACACCCACTGGTCGGGGTTCCTGCGCCGGCTGACGTACGTGGTCGTCGACGAGTGCCACACCTACCGGGGCGTGTTCGGCTCGCACGTGGCGCACGTGCTGCGGCGGCTGCGCCGCCGGTGCGCGCAGTTCGGCCGTACCCCCGTGTTCCTGCTCGCGTCGGCGACGTCGGGTGACCCGGCAGCGACCGCCGGACGGCTCACCGGCGTGCCCGTCACCGCCGTCACCGAGGACACCTCGCCGCGCGGCGGGGTCACCTTCGCGCTCTGGGAACCGCCGCCGCTGCCGCCGCCCGCCGACGTGGGGGCCATCGCCGGCGTCGGGGCCCCCGCCGACGACCTGACCCAGGTCCGTCGGTCGGCGCTGCGGGAGACCGCCGACCTGCTCGCCGACACCGTCGCCGAGGGGGTACGCACGCTCGCCTTCGTCCGGTCCCGGCGCGGCGCGGAGGTGGTCGCCGCGAACGCCCGCCGGGCACTGGACGAGGCGGTGCCCGGCCTCGGCGAGCGGGTCGCCGCCTACCGGGCCGGGTACCTGAAGGAGGAACGCCGGAAACTGGAGCGGGCCCTGCTCCACGGCGACCTGCTCGGGCTGGCCTCCACCAACGCGCTGGAACTCGGCGTCGACCTGGTCGGGCTGGACGCGGTGCTGATCTGCGGCTGGCCGGGCACCCGGGCGTCGCTGTGGCAGCAGGCCGGCCGGGCCGGGCGCTCCGGGGACGAGGCACTCGCCGTGCTGGTGGCCCGGGACGACCCGCTCGACACCTACCTGGTGCACCATCCGGAGGCGCTGTTCGGCCGCCCGGTCGAGGCGACGGTGCTCGACCCGGCCAACCCGTACGTGCTCACCCCGCAGCTCGCCTGCGCCGCCGCCGAGTCCCCGCTCACCCCGGCCGACCTGGAACTGTTCGGCGACGGGGCGAAGGAGGCCGTCGACGAGCTGGTGCAGGCCGGTGACCTGCGCCAGCGGCCCACCGGCTGGTACTGGCGGCACCGGGAACGTCCCGAGATCGACCTACGCGGCCAGGGCGGGGCGCCGGTCTGCGTGGTGGAGGCGTCCACGGGGCGGCTGCTCGGCACCGTCGACGGCGGCTCGGCGCACTTCCTCGTCCACCCGGGGGCGGTCTACCTGCACCAGGGCGTCTCGTACGTGGTCGACGCGTTGGACCTCGACGACGGGTGCGCGCTGGTGCACGCCGAGGAGCCGGACTGGTCCACCCACGCCCGGGACGTCACCTCGCTCTCGGTGGTGTCGGTCCGCTCGTACCGGGACGCCGGCCCGGTCGGGCTCTTCCTCGGCGAGGTGGACGTCACCAGTCAGGTGGTCTCCTACCAGCGTCGCCGGATCGCCTCCGGCGAGGTGATCGACACCCGCCCGCTGGACCTGCCGGCCCGGGAGCTGCGGACCGTCGCGGTCTGGTTCACGCTCTCCCCGCAGTCGTTGGCAGCGGCCGGGGTCGAGCCGGCGGACGTGCCGGGGGCGTTGCACGCCGCCGAGCACGCCGCGATCGGGCTGCTGCCGCTGATGGCCACCTGCGACCGGTGGGACATCGGCGGGCTGTCCACCGCCCTGCATCCGGACACCGAGGCACCCACCGTGTTCGTCTACGATGGCCATCCCGGCGGGGCCGGCTTCGCCGAGCGGGCCTACCGGACGGCGGCGGCCTGGCTGGGTGCCACCCGGGACGCCGTCGTCGAGTGCGGCTGCGAGTCGGGCTGCCCGTCCTGCGTCCAGTCCCCGAAGTGCGGCAACGGCAACAACCCGCTGTCCAAGTCGGGCGCGGTCCGGGTCCTCGACGTGGTCCTGGCCAACCTGTCCACCACCACCGCGCCCGCCCAGCCCGGCCCGGCCGACCGGTAGCGGAGACCCGGCCGGCGGTCTCACTGCGTGGGGCGGGCCGCCATTGACTCCCGGGATCGTGCTTGAGCGGAACGACATCTGGGCATTGATGCATGGGAGCGCTTCCATCGATAATCGGAAGTGCCCCTCACCGCCGACCCTGCCGTTCATGCCGACCCGGAGGAGAAGCCGTGGCCGACACCATCGCCGAGACCGTCGACCTGCTCTACACGATCGACCAGGACAATCTCACCCCCGACCAGTTGATCGCGCTGGGTGCCGCCCTGGCCGGCCTGGCCCAGGCGGAACGCCTGGACCAGATCAACGAGCGGCTGCGGGGAATCCACCAGGTGCTCAACACCTGGGCGCTCAAGGCGACCGCCGACGGACGCTGACGGCGGGCGCTCTGCTCGTGGGGCGGCCGCCCGGCGACGCCGGGCGCTGACGGGGGCGGCCGCCCGGCGACGCCGGGCGCTGACGGGGGTGGCCGACCGGCGACGCCGGGCGCTGGTCGTGGGGTTGTGCGAGACTCCGGCGCACCCTTCGGAGGAGTTCTCATGCAGTTGGACAGTTTGCAGGCACAGCACCAGTTCCACGTCCGGCAGCGGATCCGGATGATGGTCAACCAGTACGAGGTCCGGGCGGTGGCGGCGGACGGCACCGAGGGCGAGTTGCTGGCGTTCGCGCAGCAGAAGCGGCTCGCCTTCAAGGAGCAGGTCACGATCTACTCCGACGACTCCAAGCAGCACCCGCTGCTCGGTTTCAAGGCCCGTCAGCGGCTCGACCTCGGTGCCACGTACGACGTGACCGATCACGCCGGCACACCGATCGGGCTGTTTCGCAAGGACTTCGCCCAGTCGCTGCTCCGCTCGACCTGGCACGTCGAGCAGGCCGGCCTGCCGCCGATGACCGGCCAGGAGCGCAGCATGCCGGTGGCCCTGCTCCGCCGGTTCGTCGACTCACTGTCCTGGCTGCCGTACCACTTCGACTTCACCGCCGGTGGTCAGCCGGTGTTCTCGGTGATCAAGAAGTGGGGGCTGCGGGACCGTTACGTCGTCGAGGTGCCGCACCCGCAGATCGACAGGCGACTGGTGATCGCCATGGCCATCGGTCTGGACGCGCTCCAGGGCCGCTGAGCCACCCGCCGCCCGGTTGCGGGTCGGGCCGGTCCATCCTGCTTCCAGGTTGGCCGGCCCGATCTGCTCCCAGGTTGGCCGGCCCGACCTGCTCCCAGGTTGGCCGGCCCCGCCCTGCTTCGGGGCGGGGACGGTCAGCCTTGTTCCGGGGTTGGCCGCCCGCCCTGCTCCGGGGCCGGGCGGCCCGCCCTTGTTTCGGGGCGGGCCGGCACGCCTTGTTGCGGGGCAGGCCGGCACGATCCGACCGGCCTCAGCACCGGACCGCGCTCAGACCAATCAACCACGGACCGGTCAGCCCCGGACCGGGCCGGCGCGGGCGGTGGTGGTGGCGTACCGCCGCAGCCCTGGCAGCGGGGTGACCGCCACCTCGACCGTCACCACCACGTCGAGCCCGTCCGCCCGGCAGGTGACCAGCCGGGCGGCATTGGCGCGGACGAACTCGTCGGCGGTCGCACAGGCCACTCCGGCACCCTGCGGCGCAACGCCGGCCCCCGCGAGGGCGCCGAAGTCGGCAGCGACCCGGGCCTGGTGCCGCGCCAGCCGGGCCGCGCCGATCGCCGCCCCGAACAGCCCGACCAGCACGAAGACCAGGCCGATGGCGAGCACCAGCACGGTGGCCCCACCCCGGTCGGCGACGCCACCGGGCCTCTCCCCTCCGGGACCCGGCACCCCGACTCGGCGAGCAGCACGCTGGAGCCGGCAGGCGCGGCTCACGGGCCGGTTCCCCACTCGCCCGCCCCAGGTCCACCCTCATCCGGGACGGGCACATCCGGGGTTCGCGCGTCCAGGACTGGCACAGCCGGTTCCCCTACGCCAGGTTGCGGCATTCCGGGCTGGGGTGCGCCAGGTCTCGGCGGGCCTTGCTGGGGTACCTCCGGTTGCGGTGGGCCCGGCTCCGGCGTGGGCAGTTCCCACATGCCCGGCGGTGGTGCACCGGGTTGCGGTGCACCGGGCTGTGGTGCACCGGGTTCGACGGCGGCGACCGTGCCTGCCTCGACGGTGAGTCGGGGCAGCCGGGCACCGAGCGCGCGGACCGGGGCGCGGACCGTCGCGGTGACCCGCCCCTCGCGCACCACGATCGACACGTCCGCCGCCTCCGGTGCGATCCGGGTGCCCGCGCCGGTCCCGTCCTCGCCCCGGGAGGCAGCGAGCGCCGCCTCCCGGGCCGCATCCAGGCAGGCCGCCTTCGTGGTGACCGCGTCGACGGCGGTGATTCCGGCGAACAGGAGCAGGAGCAGCGCCGGCAGACCGGTCGCCAGTTCGGCGGTGAACGAGCCCCGGTCCCGACCGGCCGGCCGGCGCGGTCTCACTTCAACGCCCGGTCGATGACCGCCGTCAGTGCCGCCTGCACGTTGCCCGAGGTGAGCACCTTGAGCAGGATGCCCGCGAAGGCGACGGCGGCGAGGGTGCCCACGGCGTACTCGGCGGTGTTCATCCCCGCGTCCCCGCGCAGCCGGCTGAGGAGTTTGCGCATCGTTCGTTCCTTTCTCGATGTTGGGTCACAGCACGTCGCCGAGGACGGCGACGATCACCGGCACCAGGCCGGCGAGAATGAAGGCCGGCAGGAAGCACAGGCCCAGCGGCAACACGATCAGCACGCCGGCCCGCCGGGCGGACGCTTCCGCGGCCGTGGAGCGGTCGGCCCGGAGATCGTCGGCGACGCGACCGAGGGCACCGGCCAACGCCGCCCCGCTGCGGGACGAGCGCAGTGCGGCGGCCACCATCCGGTCCGCCCCGGGCACCGGTGCCAGGTGGGCCCACGCCTCCGACGGCTCGCCGCCGAGCAGCAGCGTCCGCCCGATCCGAGCGAGGCGGGCGGCCAGTGGGCCGTCCAACGCATCGGCCACCGCGAGCACCGACCGGTCCACCGGGGCGCCGGCCCGCATCGCCGCCGCCAGCAGGTCAGCGGCGAGCGGCAGGTCAGCGGCCTCCCGAAACCGGCGCTTCCGCACTGCGGGCGGGGTGATCCGTCGCAGTAACCGGTCCGCCACCGGGGCGGTCACCGTGCCGCCCAGCACACCGGGCCAACCGCCCACCAGCAGCAGGACCGCCACACCCGCCAGGGCGGCCCCGAGCCGTATCCGGTCCGGCCACCAGCCCGGCCGGCTCCGGTCGGCACGCCGCCCGGTCAAACCGTTCCACCGCCGGCCGGCCCGGTTGCCGCGCACCGCGACCAGTAACGCGGCCAGGACCAGGCAACCGGCCGACAGGTGATTCGGAGACATCACCCGCCTCCGCCGGGGACGGTGCCCAGCCGCTCGGCCCAGAGCAACCCGCCGGCCTGCAGACCCATCGCGACGAGGGCACAGCCGGCCCCGACCGGGGTGTGCAGCAGCACCGCCAGCGGATCGACGCCGATGCCGTAGCCGAGGGCGATGCCGCCGAGCGGAAGCGCGGCCAGCAGCAGCGCGGTGGCGTTGGCCCCTGCCGCCTGGGCGGCGGCACCGGCCAGGCCCCGGTCGAACGCCCGCGCGTCGGCCTCGACGCGTTCGAGGAGTTCGGCCAGGGGCGCTCCGGTCCGGTCGGCGAGCCGGACCGCCGACCGGGTCAGCCGGGCGAGCCGGTCCGTCCCGGCCGGGTCGTCGTCCGGACCCGCCGCCCCGGGTTCCGGGCTCGGCGCGGCTTCACGGGGAACGGGCAGGCCGGCCCGCAGGTCGGCGGCGAGCGCCCCGAGCCGGTCCAGGTGGCGGCGACGTTCCCGGCCGACCTGCCCGGCGAGCCGCCGCCGGTGCACGGCACGTGCCCCGAGCATCCCGTAGCCGGCCAGGAGGAGCGCGGCGACCGGCCCGGCGGCGAGGCCACCCGTACCGGCACCGACGAGACCGGCCAACAGCAGGGCCCTCCTCGGCGGGCCGGACACCAGCCGGGTCAGCAGCCGTCGACCGGTTGCGGGCCGGTGGGGGCCGACAGGCTCCGCCACTGGGTGTCGCGGTGCGGGGAGCACGCTGCGGCGGCGGCGTCGGCTGCTGCGTACCGGCCAGGCGACCACCAGGGCCGCGCCGGTCAGTAGTGCCGCGACCAGCCACAACGGCGACGTCATGCCCGCCCCGTCGTATCGGGTCGGGGTGCCCGCAGCAGGGGTGGCACCGGCACTCCCCGGTCGCGGAGCAGGATCGCCAGACCGGGCCCGGCCGGACCGACGCCCTGCCCGCGTACCCAGGCGGGCACCACCGTCACCAGCCGGTCGGGGCCGTCGGCCAGCAGCAGGCAGATCGACTCCAGCAGCCGGCCGTCAGCGCCCCGACGTACCTGGACCAGCACCTGGAGCGCGGCAGTGACCTGTGCGTGCAGTGCCGCCCGGGGCAGTCCACCGAGCAACCCGAGCGCCTCCAGCCGGGCCGGCACGTCGGCCGGGGTGTTGGCGTGCAGGGTGCCCGCCCCTCCGTCGTGGCCGGTGTTGAGCGCGGCCAACAGGTCGACCACCTCGGCACCCCGGCACTCGCCGACGACCAGCCGGTCGGGACGCATCCGCAGTGCCTGCCGGACCAGCTCGCTCAACCCGATCACGCCCGCGCCCTCCACGTTGGCCGTCCGGGCCTGGAGACCGACCACGTGCGGGTGCACCGGGTGCAGTTCGGCGGCGTCCTCGACCAGCACGATGCGTTCCGTCGTCGGCACCAGGCCGAGCATCGTGTTGAGCAGGGTGGTCTTGCCCGATCCGGTGCCGCCGGTGACCAGGTAGGCCAGTCGGGCGGCCACCACCGCGGCGAGGACCGGGGCGACCTGCTGCGGCACGGTGCCCTGCCGGACCAGTTCGTCGAGGGTGAACGGCCGGTACCGGAAGGTGCGCAGCGACAGGTAGGGCCCGTCGGTCGCCACCGGCGGCAGCACGGCGTGCAGTCGGGTGCCGTCGGGCAGTCGGGCGTCCGCGCAGGGCGAGCCGTCGTCGAGCCGACGCCCGGCCGCGGCGGTGAGCCGTTGGGCCAGCCGGCGTACGTCGTCGACGGTGCCGAGCGGCACCGCCACCTGGTGCAGCCCGGCACCCCGGTCGACCCAGACCCGGAGCCCGTTCACGAGCACGTCGGTGACGTCTGGATCGGCGAGCAGCGGGGCGAGTGGCCCGGCACCCACCAGGTCGTCGTGCACGCGGTCGGCGATCCGCAGCACGGCGGTGTCACCGAGGACGGCGGCGGACGGTTCGGCGCGTACGGCGGAGACGATCGCCGCCGGGGTGACAGGTGTGGTCGTGTCGGCCATCCGCTGCCGGACCCGGGCGGCGAACTCCTCGGGTCGCCCGGTCACGCCGCACCCGGCACGGGCAGCCCGGTCAGGTCGGTGACCAGTTGACGGCAGAGCGCGGCGAGCGGTCCCCGACCGGCGGCGGCCGGTGCCTCGCCGCGTTCCAGCCCCCGGCACAGGGCCGGTTCGGGGCGCAGCGTGCCGGCCAGCGGCAGCCCGAGGGCACGGGCCACCTCGGCCGCCCGCAGCCGGCCGGGGGCGGGACCCCGGACGATCACCCCCAGGGCGGCGCAGTGCGGGGCCGTCGCCGCGACCACCCGGGCTGCCGCGGCGGTCGCCCGCAGTTCGGCGGGCACCACCACGTACGTCTGGTCGGCGGCCTGGAGGGCGAGCACGGCCGCGTCGTCGAGCTGGCGCGGCAGGTCGACGACGACGAAGTCCCGACCCCGGCGGGCGGCGTCGAGGGTGGCGGCCATCGCCGGGGCGGGCAGGGCCAGCGGCTCGCCCCGGTCCCAGGAGAGGACGACCAGGTCACCCCGGTGCGGCAGGGCACGGACCAGGGCGGGCGGGTCGACCCGACCGTCGGCGTCGGTGAGCGACGGCCAGCGCAGTCCGTCCAGGTCCTCCCAGCCGAGCACCAGGTCGAGCCCGCCGCCGAGCGGGTCCGCGTCGACCAGCAGGGTCCGCAGCTGGGCGCGGGCGGCGGTGACGGCCAGGCCACCCGCGAGGACGCTCGCTCCGGCCCCTCCCCGGCCGCCGAGCACGGCGACCGTCCGGGCCGGGGCCGCCGGTTCGCCGCCGGGCGCGCACTCGGTGAACCGGTCGACCAGCCATGGTTCGGCGGCGGGCAGGGTGGCGACGTGCTCGGCACCGATCAACTCGGCGATCTCCCAGCCCGGGTCGAGTTCCCCCGACCGTCCGACCAGCACCGTCCGGGGCCGTCGGGGCAACCGGGCCCGCAGGCAGGCCTGGGCCTGGTCACTGCCGATGAGGACCAGGGGCGCGGGGAGCCAACGGGACCGGGCGGCGGCCGGATCGGCAGCCACCTCCACCTCGGTGCCGCCCGCCGCGGCGAGCCGCAGCAACTCGTCGAGGAGGTCACCGTCGGAGGTGACCAGCAGCGGCAGTCGTCGGTACGGCGGAAGGGAGGTACGGGGTGGCATCACGGCCTCCAGCGCTCGGGGTTGCTGGGACAGACCCTGCGCCGTCGTCGCCGGTCCGCGCCGCCGATGCCGCCTCACCTGTGGACGACGGGGCGGCCTGTGGACAACCCCCGCCACCGTCGGTGATCTGTTATGCGGCCCCGGTGGCGGGATGGCGGGTCATGCTGGTCGTCGGGGTGTCCCGGTCAGCCGTTCGACGTCTCCGTCGACCCGGCAGGAGGGGGGTGACCTGCACCGGAGGCATGTCCAGCGCACCGCCCGGAGCGCCGGGACGACCGAACGACGCCGGCGGCAGCGGGACCGTCCGGGTAAAGAACGCGAAAAAATGTCCTGTTCACCCCGCCGGAGTGATTGACGGCATACCGCCTCGTACGCCGATAATCGTGACCGCCACCGCGAAGGTGGCATCCGCCGCTCTCGGAAACGGGGCCATGGCCGACTCATCCGACGACACACCCCCCACCCTGCGCATCGGTGGCTGGCTGCCGGCACCCCGGTACCGCCAGACGCTGCCGCCCTACCTCGTCCCCCCGGCCGGCCGGCATCTGATCGACGTCCCGGCGTCCGGGTCACCGGGCAACCCGTTGCCGTCCCCCGTGCACGCCGTCGAGCCCGCCGGCATCGGACGGACCCTGCTGTTGGCCGGAGTGGCGTTCGGCCTGGTCACCAGCCTCGTCCTGGCGCTGTCGCCGTTGTGGTCCGGGCCGAAGCGGGACGACGCGGCCCTCCCGATGACACCCTCGTGGGTCGCCGACCGCCCGGATCTCGCGGCCGTGGAGAGCCCCACCCCGGTCGCCGACTACTCGCCCGCCCCGGCCTCGATGGCCACCCGCGCCGCGACCCCGGCCGCACCGCCGCCGGCACCGCCCCGTCAGCCACACCAACCCGCCACGGGTACGACGTCCCGTCCCGCCGCGACCACCACGCCACCCCGGCCGACCCCGACGACCGCCGCGCCCCGCCCCACGCCGAAGCCGCCGACGAACCCGCCCGCACCGGCCGAGTTGACCCCGCTGCCGGGATGGCAGGAACACTCGCTGCGGTCCACTTCGAACGGCCCCTCGACGTACGTCGAGTTCGTCAACGCCCGTAGTTCGCGGGTCGTCGTCTACTGGCTCGACCACCAGGGGCAGCGCCGTCAGTACAAGGTGCTCGACGCGGGCCGGTCCTACCGCCAGCAGACGTACGTGGGGCACCCGTGGGTGGTCACCGACCGGCACGGCCGGGCCCTGGCCTGTTTCCTGCCCGCCCGGACCACGATGCGGGCGGTCGTGCGGTAGCCAGGCCTGCTCCCACATCCCCTTATGGACAGCCGCCGAGCAGGGACTCTTCAGTTGACCGGGTGTCAGCCACCCGACAGACAAATCGCGGGCCTTGTGCTATGCCGCCGCACGCGGGATGCTTGACCGGTCGATCGGCACAGCGCCGCCACAGCACAGCGGCGCCCGGCTGCAACCGGACGCCGCATTCGACTCGACCGCGTGCAACGGAAGGAGTCGGCTTGACTGTAACCCGTCGGGGCCGGGACTTTGAAGGGCCGAACAGCGGGGACGACGAGGGCCACGGCCGCGTGGACCCGGCGTACGCGCCGGAGCCCGACCGCGTATCCATCGTCGCCGGATTCGCCACCACCACCGGACCGGCAATTCGCTAGCGAAGCAGCCCCGTGCCCCGTTCCCGCGACAGGGACGGGGCTGTTTTCATCCGGTCGACCGGCCACCGCACGGATATTCGCCGTCGACCAGCCACCCGGAGTCCTCGCGGAAAGGGACGACCCCCGTCGGGGGGAGACGGGGGTCGTCGAATGGTTCGGCTCCGGGGGGGTTGAGCCGAACCGGCCCGGCGGTCACGGGGGGTGCGACCGCCGAGGGTCTCTCAGCTTTCCGGTACATGAATCGTTGTCGTGGGGACAAGTCTGCCCGAGCGGACTGTTCACGTCGAGTGCTGTCGACCCCACTCATTGCGAAATTATGATCGGAGCGTGTGACTGCGATCACGTTGAGCATTCGCCGCCGGAGTGCTCCCGCAGGTCGAGGGGGTATTCACCCCAGGGCACCCGCCGACCCCGGAGCATCGGACTAGACTTGCGCGCCGTGGGCCGAAGTGCCGCTTTTTTCGATCTGGACAAGACCGTCATCGCCAAGTCGAGCGCCTTGGCATTCGGTCGGCCGTTCTACCGGGACGGGCTGATCACGCGACGGGACGTCGTGAAGTCGGCGTACGCGCAGCTGATGTTCCGGCTGGGCGGCACCGACGAGCAGACCATGGCCAGGACCAGGGATTACCTCGCCGCACTCTGCAAGGGTTGGCGGGTGGAACAGGTCCGTCAGATCGTCGCGGAGACGCTCCACGAGCTGATCAACCCCTACGTGTACGCCGAGGCCGCCGCGCTGATCGAGGAGCACCAGGCGGCCGGCCGGGACGTCGTGCTGGTCTCCGCCTCCGGCGAGGAGATGGTCCGGCCGATCGGCGCGCTGCTCGGGGTGACCGACGTGATCGCCACCCGGATGAGCGTGCAGGACGGTCGCTACAGCGGCGAGGTGGAGTTCTACGCGGCCGGGCCGAGCAAGGTCGAGGCGGTCAACGAGCTGGCCGCCGTCCGGGGTTACGACCTGGCCGACTCGTACGCCTACTCCGACTCGTACAGTGACCGGCCGTTGCTGGAGTGCGTGGGGCACCCGAGCGTGGTCAACCCGGACCGGGCACTACGCCGGCTCGCGGTGGAGAACGCCTGGCCGGTGCTGGAGTTCCGGCACCCGATCCCGCTGGGCCGGCGGCTGCGGGAGCGCCCGGCCGTCCCGGTGGCCGCGGCGGCGCTCGGCGTCGGCGTCGGGGTGGCGATCGGCATCGCCTGGTACGGCCGGCACCGCCGCACCCGCGCCGTCCAGGCCGCCTGACGCCCCCGCCCCTTCGGGCCTCCTGACCCACCGCGACCGACTCCGACCCTCCGGTTCGCCTCCCGCTCACCGCGACCGGCTCCGGCCCCTCGGCCTCCTGACCCACCGCGACCAACCCGGGGCCACCCGGCACACCTCCTGCGTACCCCCCGATTGAGCGATCGCTCAAATCGCCTATGCTCGCTTTTGAGCATGTGCTCAAAATTGGGAGGTAGCGATGAACGAGCAGGATCGACCGCCCCGACGGACCGCCGCGAACTGGGTGCTCGCCGGCCTGATCTCGGCCTTCGGCATGGTGGTGTTCGTCGCCACCGTGCTCGACGGGCGGGCCGACAGCGCCCTGCTCTTCGTGCTGCTCCCGACGGCCCTCGCCGCCACCCTCGCCCTGCTGCCCGGTCGCACCGCGCACGGCCGGGTCTTCGTGATCACCACGATCGCCCTGCTGCTGGCGGCGGTCGCGCTGCACGAGGGGGCGATCTGCGTCATCCTCGCCGCCCCACTTGTCTACGCGGTGTCCCACGGGACCACCGCCCTGATCCGCGCGCTGCGCGACGCCTCCCGCCCGTACGCCGTCATCGCGGTGCCGTTGCTGCTCCTGCCTGGGCTGGAGGGCAGCGGACCGGCACCCCGGATCGCACCCGACCAGTCCGTCGAGGTGGTCCGGGTGGTGGCCCTGCCGGCCGACCAGGTGGCCACCCGGCTCGCCGCCGGCCCCCGCCCCGTACCGGTGCGCTCGGTCCCGCTGCGGCTGCTCGGTGTGCCCACGCCCGGCCAGGTCAGCGGGGACGGGCTCGACCCGGGCGACAGGTGGATGTTCGGCTACCACGGCAGCGCGCACGGCCCCGGTGGTCACCTCCTCGCCGAGGTGGAGACGGTGGGGGTGCAGCGGGTCGGGTTCCGGTTCGTCGAGGACAGTTCGATCACCGCGCGCTGGTTCCGGTGGCGGCACGCCACGCTGAGCTGGCGGGCCGTCGACGGGCGGCACACCGAGGTGCGCATCCGGGTGGACTACACCCGGGGGCTCGACCCCTCCTGGTACTTCGGGCCGATCCAGCAGGTCCTGCTCGGCGCGGGAACGGGACACCTGCTGGACATGATGGCGCTGCGATGATCGTCGCCCGCTACCTCAGCCTGGCGGTGCCGTTGCTGGCCCTGCTGGCCGCCGCCCGGGTCGACCGGAGCCGCGCCGGGGTCGACCGGAGCCGCGCCGGGCGGGCGGGGGCGCTGCTGGCCTTCCTCGCCACCGGCATCGGCATCGCCGCCCTCGACGAGGTGGCCCGGCGCACCGGCTGGTACACGTTCACCCCGGTCCAAGGAAGCTACCGGGGCCTGCCGGTCGACCTGTGGATCGGCTGGGCCGTGCTCTGGGGTCCGCTGCCCGTGCTGCTGCGCCGGAGCCTCCCGTTGCCGGTGGCGCTGGGCCTGCTGCTCTGGGTCGACGCGGTGGCCATGCCCGCGCTGCACCCGCTGGTCCGGCTCGGCCCGGACTGGCTGGTCGGCGAACTGGTCGGGCTGCTCGTGGTGGCCCTGCCGGCGCAACTGCTCGGTCGCTGGTGTGCCGACCGGCGGCACCTGGCGGCCCGCACGCTGCTCCAGGTCGGGGTCTTCACCGCCCTGCTGCTGTGGTTCGTCCCCAGTCTGGCCTTCGAGGTCGGCGACGGGTCCTGGGCGACGGTGACCGAACTGCCCCGGCCCGTCCTGCTGCTCCTCGCCCAGGTGGCGTTGGTGCTGGCCGCCCCGGCGCTGGCCGCGGTCCGCGAGTTCGTCACCCACGGCGGCGGCACGCCGTACCCGTGGGACCCGCCCGTGCGGCTGGTCACCACCGGGCCGTACGCCTACCTGGCCAACCCGATGCAGACCTGCGCGGTGGCCCTGGTGCTGCTCACCGCCGCGCTCACCCGCAGTTCCGCGCTGGTGCTGGCGGCGGTGGTGGCGGTCGCCTTCAGCGTGGCGGTGGCCCGCCCGCACGAGGAACACGACCTGGCCGACCGGCACGGCGACGCGTGGCGCGCGTACCGGCGACAGGTCCGGAACTGGTGGCCGCGTGGGCGGCCGTACCACGTGGGCCCGGCGGCGGTCCTGTTCCTCGACGACGCCTGCGGTCCGTGCGCCGCGACCTGGCGGTTCGTCGCCCGTCGCCGCCCGGTGGGTCTGCTGGTACGTCCCGCCGCCGAAGCCGACGGGGTGCTGTGGCGGGCGGCGTACATCGACGGCGGCCGGTCGGAACGGGGGGTGGCCGCCGTCGCCCGCGCCCTCGGGCACCTGCACCTCGGGTGGGCGGTGGTCGGCTGGATCCTGCGGCTGCCCGGGGTCGGTTGGCTGGCGCAGCTGGTGACCGATGCGATGATCACACCGCCGCATCCGGCGGGCCCACGAGGAGGACGATGTCCGGCACCAAGCAGCGCCTCCTGGACGGCGCCGTCACCGCCATCCGTACGCACGGTATCGCCGGTGTGTCCGCCCGCACCATCGCCGCGGCCGCCGGGGTGAACCAGGCGCTGGTCTTCTACCACTTCGGTACGGTCGACGACCTGCTGACGGCGGCCTGCCGGGCCAGCACGGCCGACCGGCTCGCGCACTGGTCGGACCGGCTGGCCGGGGTGGGCTCGCTGCGGGAACTGCTCGCCGTCGGGCAGGAGCTGCACGAGCAGGAACGCGAGCTGGGCAACGTCTCCTTCCTGGCCCAGATGCTGGCCGGGGCGCAGACCGACGAGCGGCTGGCCGGGCCCACCGCCGCCGCGCTGAAGCTCTGGGTGGACGAGATCGAGTCGGTGCTGCGCCGGCTGCTCGCCGGGTCACCCTTCGCCGAGATCGCGGACGTGCCCGGCCTGTCCCGGGCCGTCTGCGCCGCGTTCGTCGGGCTGGAACTCTACGACGGGGTGGACCGGGCGGGCGTACGGCAGGCGATGTCGGCGCTCGACCAGCTCGCCGTGCTCATCGAGATCGTCGACGACCTCGGGCCGGTCGCCCGGCGGGCGCTGCGCTCGCGGGTGAACCGGGCCGCCCGCCGGGACTGACCGCGTACCCGGCACCGGTCGGGGTCGGGTACGCGGACGGCACCGGTCAGGCGGCGGCGATGATCTCGTCGCCGACGACGGTGAGCTGGTCCGCGCCGACCTCGACGGCGGTCAGGTAGTGCCGCAGCCAGGAGCGCAGGCCGTCGGGGGTGCCGGTGGCGAAGGCCCCGGCCGCGCCGACGTACTCGGGTTGCCGTTCCCGGTGGCCCACGTCGACGGCGACCAGGCCGCGCGGGTCGAACCCCCGGGACATCAGCACCAGCCGGGCGGCGGCGCGGGCCACCACCCCGGACGGGCCGGCGAAGGGCCGTAGGTTGAGCAGTTCGCCGTGCACTACGGCGGCGAGGACCAGCGGGGAGACCGTCGTCCCGCCGGCGACCAGCCCGGCCAGCCCGTCGAGCCGGGCGGCCACCACCGGGTCGGCGACCGGACGCCCCAGCTCGGCCTCGGCGACCACGTCCCGGGCGGCGAGCACGTGCAGCCGGGCCAGCGCCTGCCGGGGGGCCTTCGGCCACAGCTCGGTCAACCCGGGCAGCGCCCCGGCCACCCGCAGCGCCCCCTGGAGCACCGGTTCGGTGACGGTGCCGGCGCGGACCGCCTCGCGCTCGTGGTCGTACCCCTCCAGGGCGGCACTGGCCACCGCGCTGCGCAGGCCGACCTCGGCCGCGACCTGGCCGCCGTGGCGGCGCAGCGCGCGGTGCCGCATCGCCTGGTCGACCCGCTCGCGGGCCCGCTCGACGGCGGGGGCGATGTCGGCGAGCGCGAGCAGCGGGGCGAGCGGATCGGTGGTCACCCCGCCACGCTAACGACCGGGTGACTGCGGGGCGGACTCACCCACCACCGGGGCGTCGGGTCCGATCCTGATCAGGGCGGCAGGGGTGGGCCGCCGAGCGCGCCGGGACGGCCGCTGAGCGCGCCGGACGGCATCGGGGGTGTCGCGGTCCCGCGCGGCCCGGACTAACCTCGGCCGGGTAGAGACGCAGGTCACCGACGAAGGAGTCACCGCATGAGCGAGGCCTTGGCCAACCTGCTGAACGAGACGCGCCAGTTCCCGCCGCCGGCCGCACTCGCCGCCCAGGCCAACGTCACCGCCGGCGCGTACGACGAGGCCGGCGCGGACCGGCTCGCCTTCTGGGAGCGGCAGGCCGGCCGGTTGGCCTGGGCCAGGCCGTGGGACGAGGTGCTCGACTGGTCGAACCCGCCGTTCGCGAAGTGGTTCGTCGGTGGCCAGCTCAACGTGGCGTACAACTGCCTGGACCGGCACGTGGAGGCGGGCCGGGGCGACAAGGTGGCGATCCACTGGGAGGGTGAGCCGGGCGACACCCGCACCCTCACCTACGCCGACCTGCACCGGCTGACCTGTCAGGCGGCGAACGCGCTGACCGACCTGGGGGTGGTCGCCGGTGACCGGGTGGCGATCTACCTGCCGATGGTCCCCGAGGCGGCGGTGGCGATGCTGGCCTGCGCCCGGATCGGCGCGACCCACAGCGTGGTCTTCGGCGGCTTCTCCGCCGACGCGTTGAGCAACCGGATCCAGGATGCCAGCGCCAAGGTGGTGATCACCGCCGACGGCGGCTACCGGCGGGGCAAGCCGTCGGCGTTGAAGCCGACGGTGGACGAGGCGGTGGCGAACTGCCCGTCGATCGAGCACGTGCTGGTGGTCCGGCGCACCGGCGAGGAGGTCGACTGGTCGGCGAAGGACCACTGGTGGCACGAGACCGTCGAGACGGCGTCGGCCGAACACGTCGCGCAGCCGTTCGACGCCGAGCACCCGCTGTTCATCCTCTACACCAGCGGCACCACCGCCCGCCCGAAGGGCATCCTGCACACCACCGGCGGCTACCTCACCCAGGCCGCGTGGACGACGCACGCGGTGTTCGACCTGAAGCCCGACAGCGACGTCTACTGGTGCACCGCCGACATCGGCTGGGTCACCGGGCACTCCTACATCGTGTACGGGCCGCTGGCCAACGGCGCCACCCAGGTGATGTACGAGGGCACCCCGGACACCCCGCACAAGGGCCGGTTCTGGGAGATCGTCGACAGGTACAAGGTCAGCATCCTCTACACCGCGCCGACGCTGATCCGCACCATGATGAAGTGGGGCGAGGACATCCCGGCGGGCTTCGACCTGTCGTCGCTGCGCCTGCTGGGCAGCGTCGGCGAGCCGATCAACCCGGAGGCGTGGATGTGGTACCGCCAGCACGTCGGCCGGGATGAGCTGCCGATCGTGGACACCTGGTGGCAGACCGAGACCGGCGCGATCATGATCTCCCCGCTGCCGGGGGTGACCGCGGCCAAGCCGGGTTCGGCGATGACCCCGCTGCCCGGCATCGTCGCCGACGTGGTGGACGACCAGGGCCAGTCGGTGCCCAACGGCGGGGGCGGCTACCTGGTGCTGCGCGAGCCGTGGCCGTCGATGCTGCGCACCATCTGGGGCGACGACAACCGGTTCATCGAGACGTACTGGTCCCGGTTCGAGGGGATGTACTTCGCCGGGGACGGCGCGAAGAAGGACGACGACGGGCACATCTGGCTGCTCGGCCGGGTCGACGACGTGATGCTGGTGTCCGGGCACAACATCTCCACCACCGAGGTGGAGTCGGCGCTGGTGTCGCATCCGGCGGTGGCCGAGGCGGCGGTGGTCGGCGCGACCGACCCGACCACCGGGCAGGCGATCGTCGCGTTCGCCATCCCGCGTGGCACCGCCGACACCGCGGGCGAGGCTGGTGAGCAGCTCATCGCCGAGCTGCGCAACCACGTCGCGAAGACGCTCGGCCCGATCGCCAAGCCCCGGCAGATCATGCTGGTGCCGGAGCTGCCGAAGACCCGCTCCGGCAAGATCATGCGCCGGTTGCTGCGGGACGTGGCGGAGAACCGGTCGCTGGGTGACGTGACGACGCTCCAGGACTCCTCGGTGATGGAGTTGATCTCCTCCGGGCTCAGCGGTGGGAAGTCCGACGAGGACTGACGACAGCCGTACCCGACGGTGGGTGCCGGTCCGTGAGGGCCGGCACCCACCGTCTTTTTAGGGGTACGAATCGGTCGGTAGGCCGAGCCGACTCGGGCTGAACGGGCAGAGGCACCGTCGCCCCCTTCCGGGTGAGAACCCTTCTCATTTAGGTTCAGCGATATCGACTGGGTTCGACAGAGGTCTCACCGGCGATCCCTTTCCCATGCCCGAGAAACGGAGTGGCATGAACATTCTCCCGTCCACCAGGGCACGTCGACGGCTCCTCGTCGCGTTGCCCGCCCTCGCTCTCGTCGCCTCGTCACTGACCGTGACCGGCAGTGCGGCGGCCCAACCTGCCGGGCCGGCCACACCGACCCGGATCGGGGCCGACGAGCATTACCTCAACTACGCCGAGCCGGAGGTGCAGCCGGACACCGCGGGTAAGGAGGTCCGGGGCGCCGACGGGATCCGCACCCCGGCGGCGGACGAGGCCCGCGCGTACGACCGTAAGTTCGCCGGCGGCAACCCGGTGGCCGCCCGGGAGCTGGCCCGCAACGAGGCGCGGGCGATCCGGACCGGGCAGAGCCCGCGCGCGTTCAAGAAGGCCAAGAGCACCCAGACGGCCAAGCTGCTCACCCTGCTGGTCGAGTTCAACGACCAGGCCAACGACGACTTCACCGGGGTGATGGTCCCCAAGACGGTCTTCGAGGACCGTACCTGCGTGCCCGGCACCGTCCAGAACGGACCGAAGCACAACAACATCCCCAACCCGGCGACCCTGCCGCACGAGGACAACAACTCGATGTGGGTGCCGGACTTCTCCCCCGCCCACTTCGACAAGATGCTCTACACCAAGCAGGGCATCACCGAGCGGGTGCGTAAGGACCTCAAGGGACCGGACGGCAAGAAGGGTATCGACCTGTCCGGCCGCACCATGCACAACATGTACCTGGAGATGTCCAAGGGTGCGTACACGGTGGACGGGCAGGCCAGCCCGTGGATCACCGTGCCGCACTCGGAGGGCTGGTACGCGGCCTCGCGCTGCTTCCAGGACGAGACCGGCGCCTGGGTCGCCGGCCGGCAGCAGGCGATGAACGGCCACCCGGACAACCCGCAGGGTGCGGGGCGGCTCGCCACCGACGCGATCGACGCGCTGGCCGCGAGCGACCCCAACTTCCCGTGGGCCGACTACGACATCGAGGACCAGGGCGACCGCGACGGTGACGGCAACGTCAACGAGCCCGACGGCGTGATCGACCACCTGGTCCTGGTGCACGCCGGTCAGGGCAAGTCCCGCGGCGGCGGCGACCAGGGTGTGTACGCGGTCTGGGCGCACTCCTCCACGGTCGCCGGCGGTTACACCATCCCCGGCACCAACCTGAAGGTGTCCAACTACATCGTGCAGCCGGAGGACGCCGGGGTCGGCGTCTTCGCCCACGAGTTCGGTCACGACCTGGGCCTGCCGGACCTCTACGACACCTCGGGCAACGCCGACTCGGACGTCGACTTCTGGGACCTGATGGCGTCCGGCTCGCACACCGGTGAGATCTTCCAGGCCCTGCCCACCCACATGGGCATCTGGGACAAGTGGGTGCTGGGCTGGGCCGATCCGTTGACCATCGCCCCTGGCACCCGGAACCGGACGGCGACGCTCGGGCAGACCTCGCGGACCCCGGTGGGCACCCAGGACGGCATCAAGATCGACCTGCCGGACAAGGTGGTCACCCTCGCCCAGCCGCACAGCGGCACCGGCATGTGGTACAGCGGCGCCGACCAGGCGTGGGCGGACGTCAAGCTCAGCCGGCAGGTGGCCGTCCCGGCCGCCGCCGACGCGAAGTTCTGGATGTGGAACAACTACGTCATCGAGGACGACTGGGACTACGGCTTCGTGGAGGTCTCCACCGACGGCGGGGCCACCTGGACCGAGCAGAAGGTCTACGACGAGGCCGGCGCACTGGTCTCCACCAACGACGGTTACGCCGACCCGAACGGCCGCATGGTCGACTTCGGCAACAAGAAGTACGGCCTGACCGGCAGCACCGCCGGTTGGCGGCACGACTGGGTCGACCTGTCGGCGTACGCCGGGACGACCGTGCAGGTGCGGCTGCGGTACGCCACCGACGAGGCGTTCCAGGAGCGGGGCTGGTTCGTCGACGACCTCTCGGTCACCGGCGGCGGGGCCACCACGTTCAGCGACAACGTGGAGAGCGGCACGAACGGCTGGACGCTGACCGGTGGCACCTTCACCGACACCACCGGCGCGGGCTGGCACATCGACCCGGGCACCCAGGTCAAGGCGCAGTACTACCTGGCGGAGTGGCGCAACTTCGACGGCTTCGACATGGGCCTGAAGTACGCCTACGACACCATCTACTCGCACGAGGCGTGGAAGGTGGACCGGATCTCGTACAACGCGCCGGGCATGCTGGTCTGGTACCGGGACACGATGCTGGGCGACGTCAACCACGTCACCGGGCAGATGACCGCGCTGCCCAGCTACGGGGCCAAGGGCGGGTTGCTGATCGTGGACTCGCACTACGATCCGCTGCGGCGTACCGGTGAGGCGGCGGCGAAGGACCCGTCGGTGCTGGACAACCTGCCGAGCCGGCCGCAGTCGGCGAACGCGGCGTTCTCGCTGAACCCGACGTACCCGTTCACCGAGTGCCTGGAGGCGGCGGACGAGCCGTACAGCGCGTACTGCACCAAGTTCCCGCGGCAGCACCCGGTGTCGGGCTTCAACGACGCCAAGGGCTGGTACCCGGGCATCGAGATCCGCGACGGCTCGCCGTACGCCCGGGACAACGACGCCTCGGTGGTCGTCCCGTCGCGGGGCAACAAGCCGTACACCACCCGGGTGGTGAACCCGGACGGCACGCCGGCCACCGAGTTCTACGGCGTGACGCTGGGCGGTGGGGCGATCGTGCTCGGCACCGGCAACCCGTCGGACTCGAAGGTCCGCAACGGGGTCTCCATCAAGATCGAGTCGGCCGCGCCGGACAACTCGTACGCGGTCGTCCGGATCACTCCGGCGAAGTACTGAAGTCACGCGCCGGGTACGCCCGGCGATGCGGTGGTAAGGGTCAGTAACTGACTGATCGGTGAACGGTGGGCCGTCGGCGGACAAGCCGGCGGCCCACTGTTTCCCGCATCCCGGCAACGGAATCGAAATACATCACTACGATTCTCCGCCGGGCCGTCCGCGCTGCTCATGACCGTTGGTGAACATCCGGTGTGTGACGGTGAAAAGCGTTCCCATCAAAATCTTGCAACAAATCGACGCGGACATCTTCCCACCCGTCCCGGCAGTGTCTATGTTCACCATGGGTCCCACTAGTGGGACGTCCATGCCGGCCCGTACCCCCGTTGGGCCGGTTCCCTCACACCGGAGGTACCACGTGCGCAAAGTCGCAGTGGGTCTGCTCGGGCTCTCGCTGACGGCGACAGGTCTGGTGACGGGTACGTCCGCCAGCGCCGCGCCGACGCCGAAGCTCCCGTCGGCGGCCCCGTCGGTCGCGGAGCCCGCTAACGCGGACCACGATCTGCCCAACCCGCTCGAAACCAAGCGGCGGGCGCTGCGTCAGGAGGGCCTCAGCGAGGTCCTCTCCGGCAAGGCCAAGGCGCAGAAGATCAACGGCAGCACGGTCGTCAAGGTCGGCAAGACCCAGGCTGCGGGCAAGAACGCCCGGACGACGGCCTCGGGCGTCGCCCAGACGCAGGACCAGTACGTCGAGCTCGGCCGCGAGCGGACCGACAAGATCTTCGTCATCCTCGCGGAGTTCGGCAACGAGCGGCACCCGAGCTACCCGGACCAGGACACGGCCCCGGCCGTCCCCGGCCCGACCCGGTTCGACGGGCCGCTGCACAACGAGATCCCGGCCCCCAACCGGGCGGTGGACAACTCCACCGTCTGGCAGGCCGACTACAACGCCGACCACTTCCGGAAGCTGTACTTCGGCACCGGGCAGGGTGACGAGTCGCTGAAGCAGTACTACGAGGCCCAGTCCTCGGGTCGCTACAGCGTCGAGGGCGAGGTCACCGACTGGGTCAAGGTGAAGTACAACGAGGCCCGGTACGGCCGTTCCAACGGCTACCCCTGCGCCTCGAACGTCTGCAACAACACCTGGGCCCTGGTCCGGGACGCCGCCAACCAGTGGGTTGCCGACCAGAAGGCCGCCGGCCGCACCGACGCCCAGATCGCCGCCGACGTCAAGTCGATGGACGAGTGGGACCGGTACGACTTCGACGGCGACGGCAACTTCAACGAGCCGGACGGCTACATCGACCACTTCCAGATCGTCCACTCCGGCGGCGACCAGGCCGACGGCGACCCGATCCAGGGTGAGGACGCCATCTGGAGCCACCGGTGGTACGCCTTCGCCAGCGACCAGGGCAACACCGGCCCGGCGAACTTCCCGGCCGGCGGCACCCAGATCGGCAACACCGGCGTCTGGATCGGCGACTACACGATCCAGCCGGAAAACGGTGGCCGGAGCGTCTTCTACCACGAGTACGGTCACGACCTCGGTCTGCCGGACGACTACAACGTCATCAACAGCGGTGACAACAACAACGAGCACTGGACCCTGATGGCCCAGAGCCGGCTCGGTGCCAAGAACGACCAGGGCATCGGCGACCGGGGCGGCGACCTCGGCGCGTGGAACAAGCTCCAGCTCGGCTGGCTCGACTACGAGGTCGTGGTGGCCGGCCAGCAGAAGACCCTCAACCTGGGCCCGCAGGAGTACAACTCCGACAAGGCGCAGGGTGCCGTGGTCGTGCTGCCGCAGCGGGAGTACAGCTTCCAGAACGGCAAGCCGTTCGAGGGGACGAAGCAGTTCTTCTCCGGCAACGACGACGACCTGAACACCACGATGACGCGGACGATCGACCTCACCGGGAAGACCAGCGCCGCGCTCACCATGAAGGGTCGTTACTCGATCGAGGCGGACTACGACTACCTCTTCTTCGAGGCCAGCACCGACGGCGGCCAGACCTGGGCCACCCTGCCGGGTACCGCCAACGGCAAGGCCCTCAAGGAGATCTCCCCCGGGCGCTTCGCCCTGGACGGCTCCAGCAACGGCCAGTGGGTCGACGTCAACATCCCGATGAACGCGGCCGCCGGCAAGGTGGTGCAGTTCCGGCTGCGCTACCAGACCGACGGTGGCGTCTCCGAGGGCGGCTTCTACGGTGACGCGATCACCATCACCGCCGACGGGCAGACCGTGCTCACCGACGGTGCGGAGGCCGGTGCCGCCGGTTGGACCCTGAACGGGTTCAGCGTGGTCGCCGAGACCTACATCCGCAAGTTCGACAACTACTACATCGCCGGCAACCGGTCGTACGTGTCGTACGACCAGTACCTCAAGACCGGCCCGTACTACTTCGGTTACGCGAACAGCCGCCCGGACTACGTGGACCACTACGCGTACCAGGAGGGTCTGCTGATCTCCTACTGGAACCTCCGGTGGGCCGACAACGACACCTTCGACCACCCGGGCGAGGGTCGGAACATGATCATCGACGCGCACCCGGAGCCGCTGTACAACCTGACCGGCGCCCCGTGGCGGGCCCGCGTCCAGGTGTACGACGCGCCGTTCAGCCTGAAGAAGGCGGACTCGTTCACGCTGCACATCAACAGCGTGCCGCAGTACGTCCGTGGCCAGGCCGCGCAGCCGCTGTTCGACGACACCAAGCAGTACTGGTACCCGGAGCTGCCGAACCACGGCGTCAAGCTCCCGGCCACCGGCACCAAGATCAAGGTTGTGGAGCAGAACGGCACCTCACTGAAGGTCCGCTTCTCCTGATCCGCTGATCAGCGCACCACCCGCTGTACCCGATGCCCGGGCAGGACTCCTGCCCGGGCATCGGCCCGTCCGGGGCCCCGGCCGGATGCCGCTGCAGCGTTGCCGTGGCAGGCTGGCTCTGTGCGTACCCGTGGCGGGTGCGCCGGGAACGGAGGCGACCGTGACCCACGACCGGACCCCCGCCGACCACCGGACCCCGACCACCGACCCGCCGGCCGGCATCCGACCGCCGGCCCCGCCCGGCGGCGCATCGGCCCCGCCCGGCGGCCCGTTGAACCCGCCCGCCGGCCGACCGGCACCGCTCTCCGCCGCCCTGCCGCCCGCCCCGCGCCGGCCCGCCGCACCCCCACGGCACCCCACCGACCGACGCCGGCCGGACCGGCTCGCCGGGCGGATCACCCGGGGCGGCGACGGCCCGTGCTACGGCCTGGTCACCGACGACGGCCACGAGTACGCGCTGCACGGCCCCGGCCTGGGCACCGTCGCCGCCGGCAGCACCGTCGTGGTCACCGTCGACCCGGCCGCACCACCGGCCGCCTGCGGCCCCGGCACCCCGGTCGGCGTCGTCCGGATCAGCGTCGTCCGCTGAGTCCGCTCAGCCCGCCGGACTCCGGTCCACCCCGGGTACGAGCACCCGGCCGGGTCGGCGGGGCGATCGACAGGCGCCGAGGTCCTAGGCTGTGCCCATGACCGAGCAGCGTGGCGGGCCCACCGACGAGTCCTGCGTCCTCACCGAGGGGCCGTGGACGCACCGGTTCGTCGGCGCGAACGGCAGCCGGTTCCACGTCGTCGAGGCGGGCACCGGGCCGATGGTGCTCTTCCTGCACGGCTTCCCCGAACACTGGTGGGCCTGGCACACGATGCTCCCCGCCATCGCCGACGCCGGCTTCCGGGCCGTCGCGGTGGATCTGCGCGGTTACGGCGCCAGCGACAAACCACCCCGGGGGTACGACGGTTACACCCTCGCCGCCGACGTCGCCGGCCTGATCCGCGCCCTCGGGGAGCGGTCGGCCACCGTGGTCGGCGCCGGCTCGGGCGGGCTGATCGGCTGGACAGCCGCCTCGTTCCACCCCACCCTGGTCCGCCGGCTGGTGGTGCTCGGCGCGCCCCATCCGCTGCGGTTGCGCGCGGCCATCTTCGCCGACCCGCGCGGCCAGTTCGCCGCCTCCACCCCGGCGCTGAAGTTCCAGCTCCCCCGGTACGAGCACGTGCTCACCCGCAACGACGCCGCCGAGGTGCAGCAGATGCTGAGCCGTTGGGGCGGCCCCCGCTGGGTGGCCGGCCCCGACTTCGCCGGGTACGCGCAGCGCTGCCGGGAGGCGATGCTCATCCCGCAGGCCGCCTTCTGCGCGCTGGAGGGCTACCGGTGGGCCTTCCGCTCGGTGCTGCGGCTGCACGGCTACCGGTTCGTCCGGCTGATGCAGAAACCCCTGGTCACCCCCACCCTCCAGCTGCACGGGGCGGCCGACGTCGCGTCCCTGCCGCGCACCGCGCAGGGCTCCGGCCGGTACGTCAGCGCCCCCTACGAGTGGCGGCTGCTCGACGGGGTGGGCCACTTTCCCCACGTGGAGGCCGACGACGTGGTGCTCGGCGAGATCCTGCGCTGGACCAAGTCCTGACCCGACCGGCCCGGTCGACGGTCCCCTGCCGACGGTCCCGAACGTGCCGGGGCCGGGCCTCCGGAGCCCGGTGCCGGGTCGGGGGCCGGCGGTCAGACGCGCTGTTCGCGCAGATCGGCGACCTCGGTGGCCGGTGCCCAGCCCTGGTAGACGCCGAAGTCGAAGACCTCCAGCCCCATCGCCTGCGCCACCGGCCAGCGACCACCCGTGTACTCGACCCGCAGCCACCCGTCGTGCTCGCCGAGCACGATGAACGGCTGCCCCTGCCAGGTGCAGGTGGTCCGCACGTACGCCAGGCCCTCGACCTCGCCGGCCGGCACGACCCGCACGTACCGGCCGGGGCGTACCTCCTCGAAGCCGTCGGCGGGTTCCGGCTGGTAGATCCGCACGTGCTCGCCGTCCGGGCTGACCTGGTACTCCCGCCCCTGCCAGCGGGCCACGTAACCGTCCCGCGTCACGGCTCGCCCACCCGTCGCCAGACCAACGCGTCGGTGTCCAGGATGGCGATCACCCGTTCGGTGCCCTCCGTGCCGATCCGCCAGAGCTGTGCGCCGTGCGGCAACCGGGCGCTGTCCACCTTGAACTCGGCCACCACGTCGCTGCTCTCCCCGGGCGCGAACCCGTTGCCCCGGAACGGCGCACGCTCGATCACCCAGCCTTCCATCGCCCGCATCGCCGCCTCGTTCTGCCCGCCGTACGGGATGCGGTAGAGACTCGGCCGGTACGCGGGCCAGCGCAGCACGTACGTGGCCTCGGCGTCGCGGGCGAAGGGCGAATCGGGGTAGCCCAGCCCCAGGGCGTCGTGCAGTTCCGCCGGGGTGGTCAGGTGGGCCAGCTCGCCCGCCCGGTGCACGAACCCGGAGACCCGGTCGTAGCCGCGTTCCAGGTAGTAGGCGAGTTGGCTCGGGGCGACCGCCTTCTGCATCACCACCGGACGGGACGGGTCGGTGACCGGCGGGGCGTACCGGGTGCGTTCGGCGGGTGCCTCGGCGGCGGCCACCGGCTCCACGTCCGCCTCGTCACCGAGCCCGACCTCGGCCGCCCAGCTCGCCAGGGCCACGATCTGCTCACCGGGGAGCTTGGCCCCGACCGGGGTGCCCGGATTGACGGCGAACGCCCAGCTCGGGTCCGGCCACCGCCGGATCAGCTGCACGAAGCGCACCTCGATCGTCTCGACCGGCGGCACGTCGTGCTCGGCCAGCCGCTCCGGCGAGGTGTAGACCACCACGTACGTCTCACCGTCGGTCGTCCCGGTACGCCACTGGAAACCGGGCTCGCCGGGGCGGCTGCCGACCGCCGAATCGGGGTTGACCGGAAGCAGCACCCGAGCCAGCAGCAGGGTGGAGAGGAAACCGTCGGTGCTGCCCGCGCCGACCGCGTCCAACAGGTTCTCCTCGACCTCGTTGGCCGGCAGGAACGGCTCGTCGGCGGTCGTCGGGGTGTCCGCACCGGCGGACGTCGACGGGGTACCGGGCGGCGTGCTGCCGGTCGGGGCCGGCTCAGCGGCCGGACCCGGTGCCGGTGCCGCCGGGGCGGTCGACGCGACCGGGGAGGGTGGCACGGCCGGGGAAGTCGGCGCGGCGGTGGTCGGTGCCGCCGGGGAGGTCTGCGCGGCCCGTTCGGCGGCGGGGGTCCACAGGTCGACCGGGGTGGAACGCGGGTCGACACCGTCCGCTTCCGGCGCGGCGACCGTCGGGGCGGCTCCGGCGGCAGGCCGGTCCGGCGCACCGTTGGTGACGGCACCTGCGGCGTCCCCCGTCGGGGTGGGGGCGACGGGCCCGGCCGCCGGGCTCCCGGCGGAAGCGCTGCCCGCCGGTACGGCGTCGGCTGTCGGAGCGGTCCACGCCTGCCCCGCAGCCGGCCCGGTGACCGGTGCCGCCGGTGCGGACGGTGCCGGTGCGGGCGGAAGGACGGTTGGAGCGCTGACCGGCGGGGTCGCCGCCACCGGCGGGGCTGCCACGTCGGGTGGAGCCGCCGCCACCTCCGCTCGGGCCTTCGCGGCGGCCCGCTCGGCGGACGGGGTCCACAGGTCACCCGGAGCAGGGCGGGACCGGGCGCCCGGCGGCGGGCCGGCGGGCGACGGCAGAGCAGCGGACGACGGCGGAGCAGCGGACGACGGCGGGGAAACCGGCCCGGGTGCGGCCGGGCGGCCGGGAGCGCTCGACGGCCCGCCCGTCCCGTTCAGGTTGACCGTGTTGTCCTCGGCCCCCGGGCCCCCGGCCGGGGGCGCTGCGGGCGCGGGTGCCGACGTCGGTACCTGCGGCGGCGCGGGAGCAGCGGGGGGCACGAACGGCGCGGCGGCCGGCCGGGGGACGACCGGCGGCACGGAAGCCCCCGGCGGCACGGGGGGGCCCTGGGCGGCGGACGGGGCCGGCGCGGGGGCGACCGGGAGGTCGCGGGACTCCAGGATCACACCCTCTATCACGATGGGCATGAACCCCCGGCGGGACACCGGCGGCGCGGAGACCGGCTCGGCGACGGAGGGCGGCAGCTCCTCCGCCTCGCCCCGGGCGGGCCCGGCCGGAGCGGCCGGCCCGGTCGAAGCAGACGGCCCGGTCGAAGCAGACGGCCCGGCCGGAGCAGACGGCCCGGTGGGAGCAGGAGGGCCGGTAGGTGGGGCGGCGAACGGGTCGACCGGTGGGTGGGGCTGGCGCACCCCGGAGGAGGACCCGTCCGGGGTGGGCTGCCGGCGGGGCAACGTCTGGGTGGCCTCCGCCGCCGGTGGTGGCGTACGGAAGACGCGGGTCGCCTCCTCCGCCGCCGGGCCGATGTGGAAGGCCCGGGTGGGCTCGCCACCGGACGGGTCCACCCGGAAGGCCCGGGTCGGCTCTTCGGCCAGCGGGTCCGGGGAGCGGCCGGCCGGGGGCATCCCGTTGCCGGGACCGGGCCGGGCCGGCGGATCGGTCACCCGGAACGCGCGGGCGGCTTCGTCCTCGCCCGGTTGGGTGGGTGCGGGCCGACGTCGGGGGAAGGGTTGACCGCCCATCCCGGGCCGGGTCGGTGGGGCCGCCCGCTCACCCGAGCGCAGCGGATTGTCCCGGGGCGACCGGGTGGCACCACGGGCGCTGGACGGCTCGAAGAACGAGGTGCGCCCGTTGGCCGGGCCGGCGGACTCCTCGCCCAGCAACCGGCGGCGGGGAACCGCCGGCCAGCCGGCATTGGTCGTCCCCGGCACGGCGGGGGGATCGGGGAAGGCGGGTCGGCCCTGCTCGGGCGGACCGGCGGTGGTGGTGCGCGGGCCACCACCGGGCGGGCCACCACCGGGCGGGGTGACCGGACGCCCCCGCTCGTCGGTCAGCGACGCGCCCGTCGCCGGGCGGATACCACCCCCGGCGGGTGGCGCGGCGGCGGACGACGCCGGCCGGGACTGGGCCCAGCCGGCGGAGAGGTCGGCGGTCGGCTCGACGTCGGCCGGCCTGCCGGGCGTGGTCCGCACCGGTGTCTGGTCGGCCTCCCCCCGGGGGCGCGCGCCCGGCGCGCGGCCGGGCAGCCGGACGTCACCCCGGGAGAGCTGCGAGACGAACCAGGCGGGCAGGTAGCCCTCGATCGGCAGCCCGGGGTTCACCGCCAGCCACCACTCGTGGTTGGGCCACTCGGCGGCCAGATCGGCGTAGCGGCTGCGCCGGTAGGGGCCGGCGGGGGACCCGAGGCAGGCGTGCATCGCGGCGGCCGAGGTGAAGGCCAGCACGTGGGTGCGGCCGCCGGTGGTCCAGGTGCCCCAGCCCATCGGCGTCGCACCGGCGAGGGCCTGACCGGAGACCGGGAGGAAAAGCTCCGAACCGGCCAGAATCCGGAAGTAGAACTCCTGGTCACCGGCGTGCAGCGCGTCCCGCATCGCCGTCTCGGCCTCGGTAGCCGGCTCCCAGTCGGTCACGGCCACCTCTCCTCCCGGATCAGGCCACAGGCGTCGCGTACAACCTACAAGGTGAAAACAAGATCACGATAAGTCGGTCACCGGCCGGGCGACCTGGTAGCAGACCGGGCGCTAACATCCCGTTGCGGAGTCGACACGATACGGAGGCGGTCGATGTCCCGATCCGGCAGCCGACGACCGTTCGTCACCCTGGCAGCGGCCCTGCTCGCCGTGCCACCGGCGGCCGTCGTGGCGTCGGTCACCCCGGCCCGCGCCGCCCCCGCCTGCGCCACGTCGCCCGCGCCGGCCCGTCCGGTCGCCGCCGCCCCGTGGCCCCAGCGACGGTACGCCCCACAGCGGCTCACCCCGCTGGCCACCGGTGCCGGCGTCACCGTGGCGGTGGTCGACTCGGGCGTCGACAGGCGGCACCCCCAACTGCGGGGGCGGGTCCTCGACGGCGCGGACTTCCTCGACCCGGGCGGCGACGGCACCCGGGACTGCGCCGGTCACGGCACCGGGGTGGCCAGCATCATCGCCGCCCGGGATGGCTCCGGGGTGGCTTTCCGGGGGCTCGCACCCGACGCCCGCATCCTGCCGGTACGGGTGAGCGAACAGCAGGTCGTCGCGGGGCGGGAGTCGGGGCGTACGGTCAGCGCCGCCGGTTTCGCCCAGGCGGTGCGGTGGGCGGTGGACCACGACGCCGACGTGCTCAACCTCTCCGTCGTCCTGTACGCCGATAATCCGGCCGTGCGCGAGGCGATCGACTACGCGCTGCGGCGGGACGTGGTGGTGGTGGCCGCCGCCGGAAACCTGCACGACGGCGGGGACCCGCTGCCCTACCCGGCGGCGTACGACGGGGTGCTCGGCGTCGGCGCGGTCACCCCGGACGGTGTACGCGCCTCGTTCTCCCAGATCGGCCCGTACGTCGACCTGGTCGCGCCGGGCGGCGACGTGCTGATGGCCGCGCCGGGGCAGGGTCACCGGCGGGCCGAGGGCACCAGTTACGCCGCCCCGTTCGTGGCGGGCACCGCCGCCCTGCTGCGGCAGTACCGGCCGGACCTGAGCGCCGCCGAGGTGACCCGCCGGATCGTCGGCACCGCCGATCCGGCACCGGGTGGCCGGGAGGGCGGTTACGGTGCCGGCGTACTCAACCCGTACCGGGCGGTGGTGGAGACCGGTGGTGCCCCCCGGCCGGTCACCCGCCCGACGACGGTCCTGCCGGTGCCGCACGCCGACCCGGCGTCGCTGGCGCAGGGGCACCGGCGCGCGACGGCCCGGCAGCGGGCGTTGCTGGTCGCCGCGGCCATCGGCGGAACGGTGCTGGTGGCGGTGCTGCTGGCCGTGGTGCTTCCCCGGGGCGTCCGCCGCCGCTGGCGCCCGGCCGGCCCGGCCTGACGGTGACGCCCGACCGTCGGCCGGCCGGGCGTCACCACCGGGGAACCACCGGCAGCGTCACCCTCGCGGAGCCGCCAGGGCCGCCGGAGATCCGCCGGGCGGCCCGCTCACTGGAACAGGCCGGTGTTGCGCTTCTCCGTGTCGAGGTAGTCGGCGGCGGAGTCGTCCACGGCGAGTTTGATGTCCCGCAGCATCGCCTGGAGATCCTGCGACGCGGAGCGCCACCGCGCCTGCCGCTGCTCGTACGCCCGGCGGGCTTCGCCGTCCCAGCCGGCGACCAGCGGGGCGGCGTCCCGTTCGAGCTGGCCGAGCTGCGCGTCGAGGGTGTTCAGTGCCTTCTGGATGTCCGCGCCCGCCTGGTGCAGCGCGGCGAAGTTGACGACCAGCACACCGTGGTCCATCGGATCGTTCCTCCCCGGGGATCTGGTTAGAGCGGCAGTTGGATGCCGCCGCGACTGGTGCCGGCGACCCGGCCGGCGGCCTCGGTGTCCGAGGCGTCGTACTGGCGGCCGGCCGTGCGGATGGCCGCCGCGGTCTCCCGCAGCGCCCGTTGCAGCGCGGCCTGGTCCCGCCCCCACTGCTGTTTGACCTGCTCGAACGAGCGCCCACCGGCGCCCCGCCAGGCCTGCTGCAACACCTCCAGCTCGGCCATCAGGCCGGTCAACATGGCCTGCAACGACTGGTCCACCTGCTCGAACCTGGTGGCGGTGTGGTGCATCACCGCCGCTTCTGCCTGGGTCTGGGACACCCGGACGTCACCTCGTCTCCCCGGTCGGGCCGACCGCCGGCCGTCCACCACGGACGCGCCGTCCGTCGGCATGGGACCGGACGGACCTGGTCGGCAAATCAGTCGCTGACGGTAGTCGCACCGTCGCCGTTGTGCTACCCCGCCCAGCTCCCCTGTGGACAACCCGCTCCGACGCCGGACGGCAGGACCCCCACCGGGCCGGGCGGGCCACTACGATGGGTCACAATCCCGTCGCGTTCCGGCCTCGGCCGCAGATTCCCGGCGGGACACCCCGACGGCCGGTGGTAGGTGGGCACACGGAGGAGACGCGGTGACGGCGAGCACGACCGACCGACCGCTCCGGCGGGCCACCGAGGGCCCGCCCCGGCCCCGCACCGGCACCGCCGTACACCCCGGTCAGGTCGTCGCCACGCAGGTCGCGCTCGCGTTACCGGTGGCCGCGTACGGTCGCGGGCCGGTGCCGGCGGTGCTCGCCGCGGTCGGTGCGGTGGTCCTGGCCGGTCTCGGCTGGGGGCGCTGGCGCGGGCGGTGGCTGTTCGACTGGTGGGGCACCGCCGCCGGGTTCCTCACCCGCCGGCACGCCCTGCCCGCCGGCACCGCCCCGGAAGCACTCCTGGGCCTGCTGCTTCCCGACGCCGCGCTGGCCGGCGTGGAGTTGGCCGACGGGCCGGCGGGGGTGGTCGACGACGCCACCGGGCTGGCCGTCCTGCTCGACCTGGGCGACCCGGGCGATCTGCTCGGCGACCGGTCCCACCCGCTGCCGGCACCCGGCACGCTGCTGCCGCCGGCCGGGCCGGAGCAGCCGCCGGTGCGGGTGCAGGTGCTGCTGCACGCCGTGCCGGCCCCGGCGGCGGCCGGTGGCGCGGCCGGCACGTCGTACCGGCAGTTGACCGAGGGGCGGGTGCCGGGTCAGGAGCGGGCCCTGCTCGCCGTCCGGGTGCTGCGGGCACCCGGCTGGTCCGACGCGGACCTGCGCCGGGCGCTGGCAGGCACGGTGCGTCGGATCGTCCGCCGGGTGGGGCCGCTGCCGGCCCGTCCGCTGGGCGGGCACGCCGCGCTGCGGGTGCTGGCCGAACTCGCCCACCACGACCCCGACCGGCCGGTGCGCGAGAACTGGTCGAGGCTGTGCACCGGCGACCAGCACCAGGCCACCTTCCGGTTGGTCCGCTGGCCGGACGCCCGGGTCGATCCGGGTCGCCGGTTGGTGTCCCGACTGCTGGCCCTGCCGGCGACCGCCACCACCGTCGCGCTCGGGGCCGGCCCGCGCGTCGGCGACACCGCACCGGCGACGTGCCTGACGGTACGGCTGGCCGCCACCACGCCGGTCGCACTGGAACACGCCGCCGAGGGGTTGTCCCGGCTCGTCGCCGACGCCGGTGGTGAGCTGCGTCGACTCGACGGAGCGCAGTTGCCCGGCCTGGCCGCCACGTTGCCGTTGGCGGTGCCCGGGGTGGCCACGCCCGGGGTCGAGCCGCCGGAGCTGACCCTCGGCGGGGCGGGGCTGATGGTGGGGGCCAACCGGCAGGGCGGCGCGGTGACGGTCCGGCTGTTCCGCGCCGAGGGCACCAGGCTGGTGCTGGTCGGCGGGCTGGCGGCGGCCCAGTTGCTGGTGCTGCGGGCGTTGGCGCTGGGAGCCGGGGTGCTGGTGCAGACCGGTCGGCCACGCGCCTGGGAGCCGTTCGTACGCGGGGTCGGCGGGCAGCAGGGCGGGGTGGTGGTGGTCCCCAGCGGGCGGGCGGTCGGCGTCACCGGTTCCCCGCTGCGTCCGCTCCTGGTGGTGGCCGACGCGGGTACGGCTGCCGGCGAACCGCCGCCCGGGGCGGGGTGGGTGTCCACCCTGGTGGTCCGGGACGGGTTGACCCCGGCGGACGTCGACACCCTCGGCCGGGCCGACCTGGCGGTGCTGCAACCCCTCGACCCACCGGAGGCCGCCCTGGCGGGCACCGCGCTGGGGCTGGGCGGTGCGGCGGAGTGGTTGACCCGCATCCGGGACGACATGGTCGCGGTGGTCAACCGGCGGGCGCTGCGCTGGGCGCTGCTCTCGCCCACCCCGATCGAGTCGCAACTGGTCGGTCGCCCCGGCCGGCGCTGACCGCACGGGTCACCGTGGGTTCCCTGGCTGGACGGCACGTGACACGATCCCGGCCATGGATTTTCTGAAGGGCCTTCTGATCCGGCTGGGCTCCACGGTGGTGGCTTTCTGGCTGGCGACGCTGCTCATCCCCGGCATCACGCTCGACACCGGCTCGGCCGGCGAGGCGATCGTCACCCTGGTGCTGGTCTCGGTGATCTTCGGCGTGGTGAACGCGGTGCTCCAGCCGATCATCAAGACCGTCGGCTGCGGCTTCTACCTGCTCACCCTCGGGCTGATCGCCCTGGTCGTCAACGGGCTGCTGTTCCTGCTCACCAGCTGGATCGCCGAGCAGGCGGACCTGCCGTTCCACGTGGACGGGTTCTGGCCCGAGGCGGTGCTGGGCGCGCTCCTGGTCGGCATCGTGACCTGGATCCTCGGGGCGATCCTCGACCGCGACTGACCCGGTGGCCGGCCGGCCGCCGCTCCAGCGGGGCGGCGGCCGGCCGGCTCGCCCCGCCGGGACGGCCACCGGACGGGAATTGGCTGGCGGGACGGCCACCGGGTGGGGTTAGCGTGGCGGGGTGTTCTCGTTGACCCACCCCGACGGCTGGCAGCTCGACACCGACCCGGAGCGCATCGACCGGGAGTTGGTGCACCACTGGCTCTCCACCGACGCCTACTGGGCGCTGGGGCGCAGCCGGGAGACGACGGAGCGGGCCCTCGCCGGCTCGACCCCGTACGGCGTCTACCGACCGCAGGACGGCGGGCAGGTCGCGATCGCCCGGGTGGTCACCGACCGGGCCACCTTCGGCTGGCTCTGCGACCTCTACGTCGCCCCGCAGGCGCGGGGTCGTGGCGTGGGCAGCTGGCTGGCCGGCTCGATCCGCGACCATCTCGCCGGGTACGGCGTACGCCGGATCGCGCTGTCGACCGCCGACGCCCACGGGGTGTACGCGAAGCTGGGCTTCACCCCGGCCTCGGCGGCGCAGTGGATGGAGTGGGTGGACCAGCGGTGACCCCGCTCACCGGAAAGGAGCCTGCTCCGGCCGTACCCCTTACGGTGGGATCGTGACTCCGCTACGGCTCGGCTACCTCTACGGCTTCGGCGCGTACCTGCTCTGGGGTTTCATCCCGATCTACCTGAAGCTGCTCCGGCCGGCCGGGCCGATGGAGATCCTCGCCCACCGGATCATCTGGTCGGTGGTGTTCGTCGCGCTGCTGCTCGCCGCCCTGCGCAACGTCGGCTTCCTGCGGTCGCTGGCCCGCCGCCCCCGGACGCTGGCCGGGATCGTCGTCGCGGCGGCGCTGATCGCCGTGAACTGGGGCACCTACATCTACGGGGTGAACTCCGCCCGGGTGGTGGAGACCGCCCTCGGCTACTTCATCAACCCGCTGGTGTCGGTGCTGCTCGGGGTGCTGGTGCTGCGGGAGCGGCTACGCCCGGCACAGTGGGTGGCGCTCGGGGTGGGAGCGGCGGCGGTCGCGGTGCTCACCGTCGACTACGGTCGGCTGCCCTACCTGGCGTTGATTCTGGCGGCCAGCTTCGCCGGCTACGGGCTGGCCAAGAAGCGGCTCGGGCTGCCGGCGGCGGAGGGGCTGTTCGTCGAGTCGGCGGTGCTGGCGCTGCCCGCCCTGGCCTACCTGGGCTGGTTGGCGAGCCGGGGCGGGTCGACGTTCGGCGAGGTCTCGGCCGGGCACACCGCGCTGCTGGTGGCGGCCGGAGCGGTGACGGCCGTTCCGCTGCTGCTGTTCGCGGGCGCGGCCAACCGGCTGCCGCTGACCGCGCTCGGCATGCTCCAGTACGTGGCCCCGGTCCTCCAGCTCGGCTGCGGCGTGCTGATCTTCCACGAGCCGATGCCACCGGCCCGGCTGGCCGGTTTCACCCTGGTCTGGCTGGCCCTGGTGATCTTCAGCCTGGACGCGCTGCGCACCGGTCGACGCACCCGGGCCGCCGCCCGCGCCGCCGATCCGCTGCCCGCCGCCGCCCACTGAACCACCGGACCGCCGCGCGGCCTGCGGGGGTCAGCGGACGTCGTAGCTGAGCACCAGCGTCCCGTCGGCGCGCAGCAGTTCGAGGCGGACCAGTTCGGCGTCGGTGAACCGGGTCGCCCCGCGCAGGTTCACGTCGTCGCCGGGGGCGGCCAGCCAGGAGGCGATCTGCTCCGTCGCGTCGTCCGGCCCCCGGGCCACCAGCCGGAACGTGTACGCCTTGCCGTAGCCGGCCGTCGCGTCGTACCCGCAGTGCATGGTGACCTCGGTGCCCCACTTGGTGCCGCTCAGCCCGATCTCGGCGTGCACCGCCGGGGTCTTGGCCGCAACCGGCGCCATCGACACCATCCGTACCGCCTGGGCGGTCGGCGCGGTCGTCGGGGCCGGACGCAGGGCGGACGCCCCGGCAACGCCCAGCACCAGGGCGAACCCGGCGGCGACGAGGGCCGTCAGCGCGTACCGTCGGCGGCTGCGGGTCCGCTCCCGGCGGCGACGGTCCCGGGCGGTGGCGATCAGGTCGGGCACCCGGCTGACCTCGGGCGGTGGCGGAAGGAACTCCTCCAGCGTGGTCGGGTCGAGCCGGCCCAGCAGGCCCGGCAGCACGGCGATCTCGGCCACCGCGTCCCGGCACGCCGCGCACCCGGCCAGGTGCCGCTCGTAGGCGGCCCGGTCGGCGGGGGCGAGCGCACCCAGCACGTACGCGCCGTCGTCGTGTGCGAACTCGCAGCGGGTCATCCGGTCACCCCCATCTCGGCCAGGGCCAACCGTAGTGAACGCAGTGCGTAGTGGGTGCGGGACTTGACCGTCCCCGGTGGCACCCCCAGCCGGGCCGCCGCCTCGGCCACCGAACGGCCCTGGTAGAAGCACTCGACCAGCACCTCCCGGTGGGTGGGGCTGAGCCGGTTCAGCGCTTCGGCGATGGTCCAGGCCTCCACCGCGCGCTCCGCTTCGTCCACCGTCTCGGGCGGCTCGGGCAGGTCGTCGGTGAACACCTCGCCGACCCGGGTCGACCGCCGCCGCCAGGCGTCGATCGCCAGGTTACGGGCGGTCGTGAAGAGCCATGCGCGGACCGATCCGCGGCGCGGGTCCAGCGACTCGGGGTGCCGCCAGGCCCGCAGCAGGGTCTCCTGCACCAGGTCCTCGGCGCGGGTGCGGTCCCCGTTGACCAGTCGCAGCGCGTGCGCGTAGAGCGCCTCGGCGTGCTCGTCGTGCAGGGCGCGCAGCAGTTGGGCGTCGTGGTCGCTGATGGTGATCCCCTCGCTTCCCGCCCGACAGGTCCGGCGAAAACGTGTCCGCCGGTTATTACGCGCCGTGACCCCGAACGGTTCAGCGGTGACTGCTGTTCACATCCGGTTCACACCGAGTCCGGTGGCCGCTCACCCCGTCCTGGCAGCGTCCGGCCGGTACGCACGTCGCGCAGGTGACAACGGCGTGCCACCGACCTGCTTCCAGGAGGCTTTCTTCCATGAGCGACCGTCCCCGGCTGCTCCCGCTGCTCGGTACCACCCGGCACGGCAGCCGCGATGCGATGACCTGCCTGTACCGCTGCGGCAACGCCTGCGACCACCCGGTACCCAACACCTCCGACAACACCTACTTCGGCGACCTGGTCGAGGGGGAGGTGACCCGGCGGGGCGTGGTCCGGGCGGGCGCGGTGGGCGCGCTGGTGCTCGGCTTCGGCGGTGCCGCCGCCGGCGCGTTGGCCGGGGCCGCCCCCGCCGCTGCCGCGCCGGCCACCCCGGTGGTGCCGGAGGTGGCCGACCCGACCGCGCCGCAGCGCGGCGTCGGCAACGGCGCGCTGACCTTCAAGCCGATCCCGCCGAACCAGCTCGACACCCTGGTCGTCCCCAACGGGTACGACCACAGCGTGGTCATCCGCTGGGGCGACCCGGTGCTGCCCGGTGCGCCCCGGTTCGACCTGCACGGGCAGACCGCCGCCGCCCAGGCCAAGCAGTTCGGCTACAACAACGACTTCGTCGGGGTGCTGCCGCTGGACCGGCGGGGCAGGCGGGCGCTGCTCGTGGTCAACCACGAGTACACCAACGAGGACCTGATGTTCCCCGGCTTCACCGGCCTGGACAACCTCACCGTCGAGCAGCTGCGTACCGCGATGGCCGCGCACGGCATGTCCGTGGTGGAACTGGAGCGGGTCGACGGCACCGGGCAGTGGCGGCCGGTGGGTCAGGGCCGGCGGCCGTACAACCGGCGGGTCACCGCGTTGGCCACGAAGTTCGAGCTGACCGGCCCGGCCGCCGGCTCGGCGTGGCTGCGTACCGCCGCCGACCCGAAGGGCCGCACGGTCGTCGGCACCCTGAACAACTGCGCCGGTGGGGTCACCCCGTGGGGGACGGTGCTCTCCGGCGAGGAGAACTTCAACCAGTACTTCGTCGGCGCCGACGCCGCGCCCGCCGAGCTGAAGCCGAAGTTCGACAGGTACGGCATCACCACCGCCGCCCGCTACCCCAGCGGCAGCCGTAAGTGGGAGCGGGCCGACGAGCGGTTCGACCTGGCGAAGCACCCCAACGAGGCGCACCGGTTCGGGTGGATCGTCGAGATCGACCCGTTCGACCCGGAGAGCCGCCCGCGCAAGCACACCGCGCTGGGCCGGTTCAAGCACGAGGGCGCCAACGTCATCGTGGCCCGCGACAAGCGGGTGGTCGCGTACATGGGCGACGACGAGCGCTTCGACTACCTCTACAAGTTCGTCTCCGACAAGAAGTTCATGCCCGGTGACTCCTGGGTGGCCCGCAAGAACAACCTGACCCTGCTGGAGTCGGGCACCCTCTACGTGGCGCAGTTCGCCCAGACCAGCGCCGCCGAGATCGACGGCTCGGGCAAGCTGCCCGCCGACGGCGCGTTCAACGGCACCGGCCGGTGGATCAGGCTGGTCAGCGGCAACCGCTCGTACGTCGACGGGATGACCGCCGCCGACGTGCTCACCTTCACCCGGCTCGCCGGGGACAAGGTCGGCGCGACGAAGATGGACCGGCCGGAGGACGTCGAGCCAAGCCTGCTCACCGGCAAGGTGTACGTGGCGCTGACCAACAACACCGACCGGGGCAAGGCCGGCAAGCCGGCGGCCGACGAGATCAACCCGCGCAACCTCAACAAGCACGGGCAGATCCTGGAGCTGGTCGAGGACCGGGGCGACAACACGGCCGAGTCCTTCACCTGGTCGCTGCCGATCGTCGCCGGTGACCCGGCCGACCCGTCGACCTACTTCGCCGGGTACGACAAGACGAAGGTGTCGCCGATCTCCTGCCCGGACAACGTCGCCTTCGACGCCACCGGCAACCTCTGGATCTCCACCGACGGCAACGCGTTGGGCAGCAACGACGGCCTGTTCGCCACCGCCGTCGAGGGGCCGGAACGGGGGCACCTGAAGCAGTTCCTCACCGTGCCGCTGGGTGCGGAGACCTGCGGGCCGTTCATCACCGGCGACAACCGGTCGGTGTTCGTCGCCGTGCAGCACCCCGGTGAGATCACCGGCGCGTCGGTGGAGAAGCCGGCGTCGACCTGGCCGGACGGCGACTACGCCAAGCCGGGCGTGGTGGTCACCTGGCGGCTCGACGGCGGCCCGATCGGCAGCTGACGCGCCCGTCCCGGGTCGGCCCCGCCGGGCCGGCCGCGAAGGCCCTCTCCCGCTTCGGTCCGGGAGGGGGCCTTCGCCCGTACGCCGGGCGGGTCAGAGGTCGGCGGCGATGCCGTCGGCGACCGCGCGGGCGGCGGTGAGCAGCTTGGCGCGGACCACCCGGGCGGAGGTCATCATCTCGCTGGCCGGCAGGGCGCAGGCCAGCACCACCCGCCGTTCCATGTCCTTGTCCGGGGTGACCAGGACGGCGGCGCACGCCACCCCCTGCCGGAACTGCCCCAGCTCCAACTGCATGCCCCGCCGGTCGCCGGCCGCCAGATCCGCCTCGAACGCCTCGGGGCTGGTGAGGGTGGCGGTGGTGAACGGCCGCATGCCGTAGTCGCGCAGGTAGCGCAGGCGCTGCTCGGTGGTGAGGGTGGCCAGCAGCGCCTTGCCCAGGGCGGTGGCGTGCGCGCCCTCGTCGAAGCCGGGGACCATGTCCTCCAGGTACGGCGAGCGGGCCCCCTCGGCGACGGCGGTGACCGCCACCTGGCCGCCGACGAAGCGACCCAGGTAGTGGCTCCACCCGGTGTCGACGGCGGCCCGCCGCAGCGACTCGCCGACCGCCGCCGGGCCCCGGAACGCGGTGACCAGTTCCCGGTACCGGTCGGCGATCTCCAGGCCGACGATGTAGGTGCCGTCCTCCCGCCGGATCACGTAACCCTCGTAGGCCAGGGTGCGGACCAGGTGGTACGTGGTGGCGACGGTCAGCTCGCACCGCCGGGCGATCTGCTTGACGGTCAGGCCCTTCGGGGCACGACCGACCGACTCGAGCACGCGTAGCGCGCGGGACACACTTCGGATCAGATCCGAAGGTTCCGCCAGGGGGTCACGCACAACCACCTCCGCAGCCGGGGACTTACACCATATGAAAAACCCGGCCAAGACGGAACGCCCGTTCGGGTGGGGGATGCCAGATCAGGCGGTATACGGCGGGTTCCCGGGCGACACGCCGAGCGTTGTCAGGAACACGACTCGCGTAGGTTGGGCCCACGATGACCGACACCGCCCTCAGCCGTACGCCGGCCGTACGTCCCCTGCGGGCCGGCGGCGGGGCGGTCGCCACCACCATCGCCAGCGTCCTGCCGGTCTTCCTGGTCGGCGGGCTCGCCGTGCAGATGGGCGACGACCTGGGCTTCTCCCCCGCCGGGCTGGGCCTGGCCGTGTCGGTCTACTTCGGCGTCAGCGCGCTCGCCGCAGTGCCGTCGGGCCGGCTGGTGGAGCGGGTCGGCCCGGCCGTGGTGGCCCGCGCCGCCGTCGGACTCGCCGCCGGCTGCCTGCTCGCCATCGCCGGACTGGCCCGCTCCTACCCGGTGCTGGTCGGCCTGCTCGCGCTCAGCGCCGCCGCCAACGCCCTCGGTCAACTCGCCAGCAACGCCGCGCTGGCCCGGCACGTGCCCGCCCGCCGGCAGGGCCTGTCGTTCGGGGTGAAGCAGGCCGCCATCCCCGCGTCCACCCTGCTGGCCGGGGCGGCGGTGCCGGCGATCGCCCTCACCGCCGGCTGGCGCTGGGCCTTCGTGGCCGCCGCCGGGGCCGCGTTGGCCGCGCTGCCGGCCGTACCCCCGCAGCCGGCCGGACCGGTACGGGAGCGCGCGGCGGAACGCGGCGGTGGGGCCACCACGGCGCTGGTGGTGGTCGGCGTGGCGGCCACCCTCGCGGCGGGCGCAGCCAACGCGCTGGGCACCTTCGTGGTCGACTCGTCGGTGCACCGGGGCCTCGCCCCCGGCCCGGCCGGACTGGTGCTCACCCTCGGCGGTGCGGTCTGCGTGGCGGCCCGGATCGGCGTCGGCTGGCTCGCCGACCGGCGGGACACCGGTCACGTCGCGCTGATCGCCGCGATGCTGGTGGTCGGGGCAGTCGGGTTGGGGCTGCTGGCGGTGGCCGGGGCGGTGCCGCTGACCGTCGGGGTGGTGCTCGGCTTCGGGTTGGGCTGGGCGTGGCCCGGCCTGCTGAACTTCGCGGTGGTCCGGCTGCACCCGCAGGCCCCGGCCGCCGCCACCTCGATCACCCAGACCGGGGTGTACGCCGGCGGCTGCCTCGGCCCGCTCGGGCTCGGTGCGCTCGCCGGGGCCGGCGGCTACCCGGTGATGTGGCTGACCGCCGGGGTCGCGATGCTCCTCGCCGCCGTCCTCATGCTCACCGGCAGCCGGCTGCTGCGCCGCTCCGCCACGCCATGAGCGGGCCGGACCCGGGCGGCGCGGGGTTCAGCTGGTGCGGTCGGCGATGTAGTCGCAGAGCGATTCCAGCGCCTGCCGGGCCGGAATCCGGGGCAACGGCGTCAACTGGGCGCGGGCGTCCTCGGCATAGCTGCGGACGGTCTCCCGGGCCCGCTTGAGCGCCGGGGACTCCCGGAGCAGGCCGAGCGCCTCGGTGTGCAGCGCGTCGTCGACCAGCGGGCCGGTGGCCAGGATCTCCCGCAGCCGCACCGAGGCCGCGTCGGAGTCGTCGCCGGCCAGCGCGTAGAGCACCGGCAGGGTCGGCACCCCCTCCCGCAGGTCGGTGCCGGGTGTCTTGCCCGACTGCATCGACTCGGAGGCGATGTCGAGCAGGTCGTCGGAGAGCTGGAAGGCCACCCCGATGGTCTCGCCGTAGCCGGCGAGGGCCTCGGTGTGCTCCTCGGTCGCCCCGCCGAACATGCCGCCGAACCGGGCCGAGGTGGCGATCAGCGAGCCCGTCTTGTCGGCGATCACCCGCAGGTAGTGGTCGACGGGGTCCGCCGTGCGGGGGCCGACGGTCTCGGCGATCTGCCCGTGCACGAGCCGGGCGAAGGTGCGCGCCTGGAGCCGTACCGCCTCCGGACCGAGGTCGGCGGCGATGTCGGCGGCCCGCGCGAAGAGGTAGTCGCCGACCAGGATGGCCACCGAGTTGGTCCAGCGGGAGTTCGCGCTGGGCGCGCCCCGCCGCACGGCTGCCTCGTCCATCACGTCGTCGTGGTAGAGGGTGGCGAGGTGGGTGAGTTCCATCACCACGGCCGCCGGCACCACCTGCCGGCCCCCCGGGTCGCCGAACTGCGCGCCCAGCGCCACCAGCAACGGCCGGAACCGTTTGCCGCCCGCCTCGACGAGGTGCCGGGCCGCCTCGGTGACGAGCGGGTCGGCGCTGGACACGCTGGCCCGCAGCTCCACCTCGACGTCGTCCAGCAGGCCCAGCACGGACGCCTCGACCCGCGGATCGGCCAGGTGCACGCCGAGCGCGCCGATCTGACCCGTGCCCGCCCGGCCCCGACGACCACCGGAGCCGACGGCACCTGAACGCTCCCCCGTCGGAATCACCACGCCATCAACCATGCCACACCCGTTCGACCTGCTCCGGACGGGGGATACGGCCGTGGGGCCGGCACGCCTGAGCGCACCGGCCCCACGGCCGAACGGAACGGATCACCTGACGAATGCTGCGGCGTCCGTCGCCAGGTCGAGCAGGGGCGCCGGCAGCACGCCGAGGATCAGGGTGGCGGCCACCCCGATCATCAGCGCGGTGGCGGTCAACCCGCCCGGCACCGCGACGGTCGGGGTGCTCTCGCCCGGCTCGGAGAGCCACATCATCACCACGACCCGCAGGTACGGGAAGGCCAGCACCATGCTGGTCAGCACACCGGCCACCACCAGCCAGGCGTGCCCGCTCTCCAACGCCGGGCCGAAGACCGCGAACTTGCTCATGAAGCCGCTGGTCAACGGGATACCGGCGAAGGCCAGCAGGATGAAGGTGAAGACCCCGGCGTAGAACGGCGAGCGGCGGCCCAGCCCGGCCCAGCGGGACAGGTGGGTGGCCTCCCCGTCGGCGTCCCGGACCAGGGTCACCACGGCGAACGCGGCGAGCACCGAGAAGCCGTACGCGGCCAGGTAGAACATGGTGCCGGAGACGCCCGCGCCGGTCGGGGCGAGCACCCCGACGAGCAGGTATCCGGCGTTGGCGATCGACGAGTACGCCAGCAGCCGCTTGATGTCCGTCTGGGTGACCGCCAGCACCGCGCCGATCAGCATGGTGAGCACCGCCACCACCCCGAGGACCGGGGTGAAGTCCCAGGCCGCCTGGTCGAACGCCACGTGGAAGACCCGCAGCAGGGCACCGAACGCGGCCACCTTCGTGCAGGCCGCCATGAAGCCGGTGACCGGGGTGGGTGCGCCCTGGTAGACGTCCGGGGTCCAGACGTGGAACGGGGCGGCGGCGGCCTTGAACAGCAGGCCGATGGCGATCAGCGCCATCCCGGCGAACAGCAGCACCTCGCTGGCCGGGGACTCGTTCACCGCGGCGTGCACGGTGGCGAAGTCGACGCCTGCCGAACGGCCCGGGATGCCGGCGGTGAAGCCGTACACCAGGGCCACACCGAACAGGAAGAACGCCGAGGCGTACGCGCCGAGCAGGAAGTACTTCATCGCCGCCTCCTGGCTCAGCAGCCGCCGGCGACGGGCCAGCGCGCAGAGCAGGTAGAGCGGCAGGGAGAAGACCTCCAGCGCGATGAACATGGTCAGCAGGTCGTTCGCCGCCACGAAGATCAGCATGCCGCCGATCGCGAAGCTGGTCAGCGGGTAGACCTCGGTCGCCCCGTTGCGACCCTCGGCCTGCTGCCGGTCGTCGGCCGACTCGGCGGTCACCGCCGCCTGGGCGACGAACGCGCCGCCGCGCTCCACCGACCGCTCACCGATCAGCAGCAGCGCCATCGCGGCGAGCACCAGGATGGTGCCCTGGAGGAAGAGGGTGGGGCCGTCCACCGCCAGCGCCCCGCCCGCCGTGACCCGCCGGACGTCGGCGCTGAGCACCACCATCACCAGCGCGGCGAGCACCGCCAGCAGGGACAGCGAGAGCTGCACCAGGTGCCGGCGGCGGCGCGGCACGAACGCCTCCACCAGGACACCGAGCAGGGCGACCCCCAGCATGATCAGGATCGGGGCGATCGCCGCGTAGTCGATCGACGGCAACTTGAGTTCGGTCACTGCGGATGCCGCCTTTCGTTCGCGACTGCGGGGCTCACTGCGCAGCCTCCTGGACGCTGCCGACCTCAGGGGCGGGATCGGTCTTGCCGACGTCCTGCATGGTCGCCTGGACGGCGGGGTTGATCACATCGGTGACCGGCTTGGGGTAGAAGCCGAGCAGCACGATCAGGGCGATCAGCGGGGCGACCACTGCCTTCTCGCGCAGGGTGAGGTCGCGGTGCATCGCCTTGACCTCGGTCAACTCCGGGTTGAGCGTGCCCTGGGTGGTGCGCTGCACCATCCACAGCACGTACGCCGCCGCCAGGATGATGCCCAGGGTGGCGATCACCGCGACCGGCTTGTTCACCGTGAAGGTGCCGATCAACACCAGGAACTCGGAGACGAACGGCGCGGTGCCGGGCAGCGCCAGCGAGGCCAGACCGGCGAAGAAGAGCACCCCCGCCAGCAGCGGGACCAGCTTGCCGGCCCCACCGAAGTCGGAGATCAGCGACGAGCCCCGGCGGGCGATGAGCATCCCGACGACCAGGAACAGCAGGCCGGTGGCGAGCCCGTGGTTGAGCATGTAGAGCACCGCGCCGGTACCCGCCTGCGTGGTGAAGGCGAAGATGCCGACCCCGATGAACCCGAAGTGCGCGATCGAGGTGTACGACACCAGCCGCTTCAGGTCGGACTGGCCGACGGCCAGCAACGCGGCGTACAGGATGCCGATCAGCCCCAGCGCCAGCGCCCAGGGGGCGAACCACTTCGACGCCTCCGGGAACAGCGGCAGGCAGTACCGCAGGATGCCGAACGTGCCGACCTTGTCCAGCACGCCGACCAGCAGCGCGGCGGCACCCGCCGGGGCGGCCCGACCGGCGTCCGGCAGCCAGGTGTGGAACGGGAAGAACGGCGCCTTGATCGCGAAGGCGAGGAAGAAGCCGAGGAACAGCCAGCGCTCGGTGCCGGTGGAGATGTCCACCTGGGTCAGCGTCTGCCAGTCGAAGGTCTTGCCGCCGACCACCCACAGGCCGATCACGGCGGCGAGCATGAACAGCCCGCCGACCAGCGAGTAGAGGAAGAACTTCACCGCCGCGTACTGCCGCTGGTGGCCGCCGTAGCTGCCGATCAGGAAGTACATCGGTACCAGCATGACCTCGAAGAACACGTAGAACAGGAAGACGTCGGCGGCGGCGAAGACGCCGATCATCGTGGATTCGAGGACGAGCAGCAGGGCGAAGTAGGCGGGCACCGACCGCTTCGACGCGTCGGCGTCGTGCCAGGACGCCAGGATCACCAGCGGCACCAACACCGCGATCAGCATCAGCATGACCAGCGCGATGCCGTCTACGGCGAAGGTGAAGTTGACGTCCCAGGTGGGGATCCACGGGTACGACTCGCGGAACTGGAGCCGGTCACCGTCGGCCTGGAAGGAAACCCACATCACCACCGACAGCGCCAGCACCAGCAGCGACCAGCCGAAAGCCACCTGCTTGGCCAGGTCGGGCCGGCGACGCGGCAGGAAGGCCACGACCAGGGCGCCGACCAGCGGTGCCACGGTCAGCACCGAGAGGAACGGGAAGTTGGACATTATGCGGCCTTACCTCCGTCGTGGATGCGGGGCCCGCCGGCGGGGGCGGTCGCATTGAGGTCGATCACGCCAGCCACCCCGCCTGCACCGCCAGGAACGCCGCCACCACGAGCAGCGCGCCGGTCAGGATCGAGGTGGCGTACGACCGGACGAAGCCGGTCTGCCACCGCCGGAGCCGACCCGAACCGCCCCCGACCCCGGCGGCCAGGCCGTTGACCAGCCCGTCGACGCCCCGGTTGTCGAGGAAGACCAGCGCCCGGGTGAGGAAGATGCCCGGCTTCTCGAAGACCACCTCGTTGAAGGCGTCCGTGTAGAGGTTGCGCCGGGCGGCGGTGACCAGCACCCCGGCGGGCTGCGGCGCGGTGGCCGTGCCGTTGCGGAACAGCGCCCAGGCCAGCCCGGCACCGAGCACCGTCACCACCAGCGACAGCGTGGTCAGCAGCCAGTGCGGCAGCACCGCCGCGTGCTCGGCGTGCTCGCCGCCCAGCCCGGCGGTGGCGGTCAGCCAGTCCGGGACGGAGGTGGCGAGCAGGAAACCGGCACCGACCGAGCCGATCGCCAGCAGGATCAGCGGGATGGTCATCAGCTTCGGCGACTCGTGCGGGTGCTCGATGTCCTCGGTCCACCGCTTCGGGCCGTGGAAGGTCAGCACGAACAACCGGGTCATGTAGAAGGCGGTCAACCCCGCGCCGAGCAGCGCCGCCCCGCCGAACAGCCAGGCCGTCCAGCCCTCCCGTTCGAACGCGGCCACGATGATCGGCTCCTTGGAGAAGAAGCCGGAGAACGGGAACATGCCGATGATGGCCAGCCAGCCCATCATGAAGGTGATCCAGGTGATCTTCATGTACTTCGACAGCCCGCCGAAGCGGCGGATGTCCACCTGGTCGTTCATGCCGTGCATCACCGAGCCGGCACCGAGGAACATGTTGGCCTTGAAGAAGCCGTGCGCCAGCAGGTGCACGATGGCCAGCGCGTACGCCGCGCCGCCGAGGCCGACGCCGAGGAACATGTAGCCGATCTGGCTGACGGTCGACCAGGCCAGCACCCGCTTGATGTCGTCCTTGGCCGCGCCGATGACACAGCCCATCAGCAGGGTCAACGCGCCGACGCTGACCACCACGAGCTGGAGGGTCTCGTTGGCCGAGAAGATCGGGTTGGACCGGGCGATCAGGTAGACGCCCGCGGTGACCATGGTGGCGGCGTGGATGAGCGCCGACACCGGGGTCGGGCCCTCCATCGCGTCCGGCAGCCACGCCTGGAGCGGGAACTGACCGGACTTGCCGGCCGCGCCGAGCAGCAGCAGCAGGCCCAGCACCAGCACCGTGCCGCTGGCCAGCCCGCCGACGGAGGAGAAGACCTCGTCGTACTGGGTGGTGCCGAGGGTGGCGAACAGGATGAAGATGCCGATCGCCAGGCCGGCGTCGCCGACCCGGTTCATCAGGAACGCCTTCTTACCGGCGGTGGCCGCGCTCGGCCGCCCGTACCAGAAGGAGATCAGCAGGTACGACGCCAGACCGACGCCCTCCCAGCCGAAGTAGAGCATCACGTAGTTGTTGCCGAGCACCAGCAGCAGCATCGCGGCGACGAAGAGGTTGAAGTACGCGAAGAACCGTCGCCGGCCCTCGTCGTGCGCCATGTACTCGACCGCGTAGAGGTGGATCAGGAAACCCACCCCGGTGATCAGCAGGACGAAGACCGCGGCCAGCGGGTCGAAGAGCAGACCGAAGTCCACCCGCAGGTCGCCGACTGTGATGAAGTCCCAGAGGCTCAGCTCGACGGACTTGTTCTCCAGCCCGCGGAGCTGGAAGAACGAGGTGAGCCCCAGCACGAACGCGGCGCCGATCGCGGCCACGCCCAGCCAGTGCCCCCAGCGGTCGGCCCGCCGGCCGAGCAGCAGCAGGATCGCCGCGCTCGCCAACGGGATCGCCACCAGCAGCCAGACGCTGCTCAGCAGCCCGTCCGCCGCCGCGTAGGTGACGGCGCCGGCCGGCTCTGCCTGGGCGTACGTCAGAATCTCATCCACCGCAGGGCCCCTTTAGTACTTCAGCAGGTTGGCGTCGTCGACGCTCGCGGAGCGCCGGGTCCGGAAGATCGACATGATGATCGCGAGCCCGACCACGACCTCGGCCGCCGCCACCACCATCACGAAGAACGCCATGATCTGTCCGTTGAGGTCACCGTTGATCCGGCTGAAGGTGACCAGCGTCAGGTTGGCCGCGTTGAGCATCAGCTCGACGCACATGAACAGCACGATCGCGTTACGCCGCACCAGCACGCCGACCGCGCCGACGGTGAACAGCACCGCGGCCAGGATCAGGTAGTAGTCGGGGGTCACCGGACCGACCTTTCGTTCGCGACTGCGGGGCTCCGCTTCGCTGCACTCCTCGCGCTCACCGTTCCGTCCCCTTCAGGGTGGTTTCCTCGGCGGTCAGCTCCCGCTGCGGCAGGATCGCCGGGGTGCTGCGGTCGGTCAGCCGGCCGTCGGGCAGCCGGGCCGGGGTGGCCACCGAGGAGGAGGTGGCGAAGACGCCCGGACCGGGCTTCGGGCCCGGGTAGTTGCCGGGGCGGAACCGGGCCTTCATCGTGGCGACCTGGTCCATCTTGTCTTCCTTGCGCCGCTCGATGTGCGCCAGCACCATCGCCCCGATCGCCGCCGTGATCAGCAGCGCGGAGGTCAGCTCGAAGGCCAGGACGTACTTGGTGAACAGCAGCCGGGCGATGCCCTGCACGTTGCCCTCCGCGTTGGCCTGGTCCAGGCCGACGGCGGTGACCCCGTTCAGCGCCCGGTACAGGCCGGTGCCGACCAGCCCGGCGAAGCCGAGCCCGAGCACCACCGCGGCGACCCGCTGGCCGCGCAGCGTCTCGATCAACGAGTCGGAGGCGTCCCGGCCGACCAGCATCAGCACGAACAGGAACAGCATCATGATCGCGCCGGTGTAGACGATGATCTGCACCATGCCGATGAACGGCCCGGCCTGGAGCACGTAGAACACGCCCAGGCAGAGCATGGTGAGCACCAGGAACAGCGCCGAGTGCACGGCGTTGCGCGCCCAGACCATGCCGATCGCGCCGATCAGCGCCAGCGGGGCGAGGATCCAGAAGGTAACCTCCTCGCCCCCGGACACCTGGCCCGCCGCGGCGAGCACCGTGGACGTGTTCATGCTCCGGCTCCCTTGCCCGCCGCCCGCTGGGCCGCCTGCTCGGCACCCGGGAAGGTCACCCCGGGGTGCTCCTCGACCTGGTAGCGGCCGGGCCCCATCGGCGACTGCTCGGCACCTGCCGACGTGCCCGGGTTGGTCAGCGCGCCGACGTAGTAGTCCTTCTCGCTGTCACCGAGCCGCATCGGGTGCGGCGGCTGCTCCATGCCTTCGAGCAGCGGAGCGAGCAACTGCTCCTTGGTGAAGATGAGGTCCTGCCGGTTGTCCCGGGCCAGCTCGTACTCGTTGCTCATGGTCAGCGAACGGGTCGGGCAGGCCTCGATGCAGAGCCCGCAGAAGATGCACCGGGCGTAGTTGATCTGGTAGACGCTGGCGTACCGCTCACCCGGCGAGAAACGCTGCTCGTCGGTGTTGTCGCCACCCTCGACGTAGATCGCGTCCGCCGGGCAGGCCCAGGCGCACAGCTCGCAGCCGATGCACTTCTCCAGGCCGTCCGGGTGCCGGTTGAGGATGTGCCGCCCGTGGTAGCGCGGCGCCGAGACCGGCGGCTTGAACGGGTAGTCGGTGGTGACGACCTTCCTGAACATGTGCGAGAAGGTGACCCCGAAGCCCTTGAACGTTCCGGTGATCGTGCCCACGTCACACCTCCCTGGAGTCCGAGCCGGTGGCGATGTTGGCCGGCTCCCGCTCGGCGACCACGCGCTTGGTACGCGGGCTCGGTGGTACCTGTAGATCCAGCGGGGGCAGCGGGAAGCTGCCGTACGGCCGGTTGTCGGCCTGTTCCTGCGGGGTCGGCTTCGGGGCCGGCTTGCGGCTCGGCCACAGCAGCGTCGCCAGCAGCAGCACGCCCGCGCCGATGGCGGTGGCGAGCAGCCGGTCCCGCGACTGCCAGTCCTCGATGGAGCGCAGCCCGGCCAGGACGAGGATCCAGACCAGGTTGATCGGCAGCAGCACCTTCCAGCCGAAGCGCATGAACTGGTCGTAGCGCAGCCGGGGCAGGGTGCCCCGGAGCCAGACGAAGACGAAGACCAGCATCAGCACCTTGCCGAAGAACCAGAGCATCGGCCACCAGCCGGTGTTGGCGTCGGCCCACAGGGTGATCGGCCAGGGGGCCCGCCAACCGCCGAGGAACAGCGTCGTGGTGACCGCGGACATGGTCACCATGGCGACATACTCGGAGAGCATGAACAGCGCGAACTTCAGCGAGCTGTACTCGGTCATGAAGCCGGCGACCAGCTCCGACTCGGCCTCGGGCAGGTCGAACGGCGCCCGGTTGGTCTCACCGACGGTGGCGATGAAGAAGATGATGAAGCTGGGCAGCAGCAGGATCGCGTACCAGCCCGGCGCGGGGATCTCGACGCCGCCGATGGTGAGCCGGGTGGCGTCCCCCTGGGCGGCGACGATCCCGCTGGTGGACATGGTGCCGGCGGTCATGAACACCGCGACGATGCTCAGCCCCATCGCGACCTCGTACGAGATCATCTGGGCGCTGGAACGCAGGCCGCCGAGCAGCGGGTACGTCGAGCCGGAGGCCCAGCCGCCGAGCACGATGCCGTAGACGGCCAGCGACGAGCAGGCCAGCAGCACCAGCACCGCCACCGGCACGTCGGTGACCTGCAACGGGGTCCGGTGGCCGAAGATGCTCACCATCGGGCCGAACGGGATCACCGACAGCGCAGTGACCGCACAGACCACCGAGATGACCGGGGCGAAGAAGTAGACCACCTTGTCGGCGGCCTTCGGGAGGATGTCCTCCTTGAAGGCCATCTTGAGGCCGTCGGCGAGGGTCTGCAGCAGGCCGAACGGGCCGACCTGGTTGGGGCCGGGCCGGACCTGCATGTAGCCGACGACCCGCCGCTCGAACCAGACGCCGAGCAGGGTGGCGAGCAGACCGAAGACGAAGGCAAAGACGATCTTGATAAGGACCAGCCACCACGGGTCCCTGCCGAAGTCCGCCAGTGTCGGGTCCTGCGCCAGGAGGGTGTTCACTGTGCACCTCCGGAGATCCGGACCACCGTGCCGGACGCCACGCCGAGGCTGCGCCGTACGGTCGAACCGGGCGAGTTGGTCGGCAGCCAGACGACGCCGTCGGGCATCTCGGTGATGGCCGCCGGCAGGGTGACCGCACCCCGGTCGGTGCCCACCGTGACCGGGTCACCGTCGGCCACGCCGAGCGTCTCGGCGGTGCCCTTGCCCAGCCGGACCACCGGCGGGCGGGCGGTGCCGGCGAGGTGCTCGTCACCGTCGGTGAGGCTGCCCAGGTCGATCAGCTGGTGCCAGGTCGCCAGCACCGCCTCGCCCGCACCCGGCTGGGGCACGGTCGCCGGGGCTACCGACGGGCTGACCGGCCGGTCCGCCCGGGTCGGCGGCAGCGCGCCCAACTCCCGGCGGATGCTCGACACGTCGCCGGTGCCGAGCCGGACGTCGAGCTGCGCGGCGAGCGCGTCCAGCACCCGGGCGTCGGTCATCGCGGCGGTGTGCAGCACCGCCTCGAAGGTGCGCAGCCGGCCCTCCCAGTCGAGGAAGCTGCCGGCCTTCTCGACCACCGGGGCCACCGGCAGCACCACGTCGGCCCGACGGGCCACCGCCGAGTTGCGCAGCTCCAGGCTGACCAGGAAGGGCACCGCGTCGAGCGCCTGCTCGGCCAGCCTCGGGTCGGCCAGGTCGGCCGGGTCCACACCGGCCACCACCAGGGCACCGAGCTGACCGTTAGCGGCGGCGGCCAGGATCTGGTCGGTGTCCCGACCGGCCTGGCTGGGGATCACCCCGGCCGGGATGTCCCACGCCTCGCCCAGCTCGGCGCGGGCCGACGGCTCGGTCACCGGACGCCCGCCCGGCAGCAGGTTGGGCAGGCAGCCCGCGTCGACCGCACCCCGGTCACCCGCGCGCCGCGGCACCCAGGCCAGCTTCGCACCGGTACGCCGGGCGACGTCCGCGGCGGCGGAGAGGCCACCGGGTACGCCGGCCAGCCGCTCGCCGACGAACAGGATCGCGCCCTCGGCGCTCAGCGCCTCGGCCACCGTGTCGTGCTCGGCGAGCACGCTCGCCTCCTCGCCCGGCACCACCCGGGCCAGCTTGGCCCCGAGCTTCTCCAGGCCCCGGGTGGCGAACGGGGCGATCGCGTAGACCGTCAGCTTCTTCTTCAGGTACGCCTTGCGCAGCCGCAGGAAGAGGATCGGGCACTCCTCCTCCGGCTCCAGCCCGACCAGCACCACCGAGGACGCCTTCTCCACGTCGGCGTAGGTCACGTCGGTGACCCCGGCGACGGTGCTGGCCAGGAAGTCGGACTCCTCGCGGGAGACCGGCCGGGCCCGGAAGTCGATGTCGTTGGTGTTCAGGGCGACCCGGGCGAACTTCGCGTACGCGTAGGCGTCCTCGACGGTCAGCCGGCCGCCGGTCAGCACCGCCGTGCCGCGACCCTCGTCGCGGGCGGCCCGCAGCCCGTCGGCGGCCCGGGTCAGCGCCTCGCTCCAGGACGCCTCCCGCAGCTCACCGGACTTCTCGTCGCGGACCAGCGGGGAGGTGAGCCGGTCGAAGGCGCGGGTGTACTGGAAGCCCCACCGCCCCTTGTCGCAGTTCCACTCCTCGTTGACCTGCGGGTCGTCCCCGGCGAGACGGCGCAGCACCTTGCCCCGCCGCCAGTCGGTGCGCTGCGCGCAGCCGGCCGAACAGTGCTCGCAGACGCTCGGGCTGGAGACCAGGTCGAACGGGCGGGCCCGGAACCGGTACTGCGCCCCGGTGAGCGCGCCGACCGGGCAGATCTGCACGGTGTTGCCGGAGAAGTACGAGTTGAACGGGACGTCGCCGGAGTCGCCCTCCGCGCCGTACGCGTCGTCCCGGTAGATGTTGATCTCCTCGGCGGACGACCGGCCCATCAGGTCGATGAACTTGTCGCCGGCGATCTCCTCGGAGAACCGGGTGCAGCGCTGGCAGAGCACGCAGCGCTCCCGGTCGAGCAGCACCTGGGTGCTGATCTCCATCGGCTTCTCGTACTCCCGCTTGTGCTCGTGGAAGCGCGAGTCGGTACGGCCGGTGGACATCGCCTGGTTCTGCAGCGGGCACTCACCACCCTTGTCACACATCGGGCAGTCCAGCGGGTGGTTGACCAGCAGCAGCTCCATCACCCCCTCCTGCGCCTTCTTGGCGACCGGGGAGGTGAGCTGGGTACGGACCACCATGCCCTCGGCGACGGTCTGGGTGCAGGAGGCGACCGGCTTGCGCTGCCCCTCCACCTCCACCAGGCACTGCCGGCAGGCGCCGGCCGGGGCCAGCAGCGGGTGGTCGCAGAACCGGGGGATCTCGGTGCCCAACTGCTCGGCGACCCGGATCAGCAGCGCCCCCTTGGGGGCGGTGACCTCGACGCCGTCGATGGTGAGCGTTACGGTCTCGGCGGCCTTCGCCACGTCGGTCATCAGTGGGCTCCAACCAGCTGCTTGTCGGAGAGCTTCGGCGCGGTACGCCCCTCGATGTAGTCGAGGTAGTCCTGCTTGAAGTACTGCAACGACGAGGTCACCGAGCTGGTCGCGCCGTCACCCAGACCGCAGAACGAGCGGCCGAGGATGTTGTCGCAGGTGTCGAGCAGGGTGTCCAGGTCCTCGTGGGTGCCCTGGCCGGCGAGGATCCGCCGGTAGACCCGGACCATCCAGTAGTTGCCCTCGCGGCACGGGGTGCACTTGCCGCACGACTCGTGGTGGTAGAACTCCAGCCACCGGTAGGTCGCGTAGACCGGGCAGTCCTGGTCGGAGAAGATCTGGGTGGCCGTGGTGCCCAGGATCGAGCCGGCCGCCGCCACCCCCTCGAAGTCCAGCGGCACGTCCAGGTGCTCGGCGGTGAGCAGCGGGGTCGACGAGCCACCTGGCGTCCAGAACCGGAGCTGGTGACCGGGCTGCATCCCGCCGGCCAGCTCGATCAGCTCGCGCAGGGTGACGCCCAGGCCGCACTCGAACTGACCCGGGTTGACGATCCGGCCGGACAGCGAGTAGATCATCGGCCCGGACGACTTCTCGGTGCCCATCGACTTCCACCAGTCCGCACCGCCCAGCACGATGTACGGCACGCTGGCGATGGTGCCGACGTTGTTGACCACCGTCGGGCTGGCGTACAGGCCGTGGGTGGCCGGGAACGGCGGGCGGAGCCGGGGCTGACCCCGGAACCCCTCCAGCGAGTCCAGCAGCGCCGTCTCCTCGCCGCAGATGTACGCCCCGGCACCGGAGTGCACCACCAGTTCCAGGTCGAACCCGGTGCCCAGGATGTTGCGCCCGAGGTAGCCCTTGGCCTGCGCCTCGGCCACCGCGTTACGCAGCCGGCGGGCGGCGTGCACCGCCTCGCCCCGGATGTAGATGTAGGCCCGGCTGGCCCGGATCGCGTACGAGGCGATGATGACCCCCTCGACCAGCGAGTGCGGGTCGTGGGTCATCAGCGGCAGGTCCTTGCAGGTGCCCGGCTCGCCCTCGTCGGCGTTGACCACCAGGTAGTGGGGCTTGCCGTCACCCTGCGGGATGAAGCCCCACTTGAGGCCGGTGGGGAAGCCCGCGCCACCCCGCCCACGCAACCCGGAGTCCTTGATCAGCTGGATCAGGTCGTCCGGGTGGGCCTTGAGGGCCTTACGCAGCGCGGCGTAGCCGTCGAGATTCTCGTAGGCACCGATCCGCCAGGCGTCCGGGGAGAGCCAGCGGCGGGTCAGCACCGGGGTCAGCTTGGCCAGGGTCTCCGGCCGGGGAGTGGTCACTTCTTGGCCCCCGTCTCGCTCGCGACGGCGGAGCCCGCGCCCGCAGCGCCCGTTTCCGCCTCGGCTTCCTTGAGGTTGCGCTCCTGCGCGCCGGCCTCGTCGCCGGCGGGCTTGCCGTCACCGGCGGGGGCGTTCGCGGCCACCCCGGCCGCCTGCGCCGCCTGCGCGTCGCGGGTGGCCGGTGGCGCGCCGTCGGTCGGGACCCGGGTGCCGGGGGCGTCCGGCACGGCGGTGGCCGCGTCGGGCTGCCGGGTCTCGGCGGTACGCACCTGCGGCGACTTGTCGTCCGGGGCCTTCACGTCCGGCGCGGTGCTGCCGGTGACCTGCTCCGGCTTCGCCGCCGGGGCGGCCGGCGCGGGAGCCTTGGCGGCCTCGGCCTTCGCCTTGGCCTCGGCGGCGGCCCGGTCGGCCTCGGCCTTGCTGCGGATCGGGGTCTTCGGGTCGTACCCCGGTGCCGTGATGCCGTGCTGCTCGGCCAGGCGCAGGCCACGCAGGGTGGCCTCGCCCGGTCCGCCGTCGGCGACCGCGCCCTCACGCTCGTCGGCGAAGCCGGCGAGCTGCACCGCCATCTCCTTGAGCGTGCAGAGCCGGGCACCCCGGGTCGGCATCGGCCGGCCCCCGGCGCGCAGCTCGTCCACCACACCGACCGCGCCCTGCGGGTCGACGCCGTCGAAGAAGTCGTAGTTGACGGTCATCACCGGGCCGTAGTCGCACGCCGCCAGGCACTCGGCGTGCTCCAGGGTGATCTTCCCGTCGGCGGTGGTCTCGTCGTGCCCGACGCCGAGGTGCTCGGCGAGCGTGTCGTAGACCTCCTGCCCGCCGAGCACGTTGCACATCGTGTTGGTGCAGACGCTGACCAGGTAGTCACCGGTGGGCCGGCGCTTGTACATGGTGTAGAAGGTGGCCACCGCGCCGACCTGGGCCTTGTTCAGCCCCAGCACCTCGGCGCAGAACGCCACCCCGGCCGGGGAGACGTAGCCCTCCTCGGCCTGCACCAGGTGCAGCAGCGGCAGCAACGCCGAGCGGGACCGGTCGGCCGGGTAGCGGGCGATGATCTCCCGCGCCCGGACCCGGGTCTCTTCAGTAAACGTCGTCATCAGAGTCGCCTTCCGTTCGCGACTGGGCATGCCTCGGCCCCCGACTGCGGGGCTCGCTGCGCTCTCTCCTCGCGCGGGCGACTGGGGCTCCGCTTCGCTGCACTCCTCGCGCTCACCGGTCACAACCACCCATCACGGGGTCCAGCGAGGCGCCACCGGCGATCACGTCGGCGATCAGGCCGCCCTCGGCCATCGCCGGAAGGGCCTGGAGGTTGACGAAGCTCGGCTCCCGGTAGTGCACCCGGTACGGCCGGGTGCCACCGTCGGAGACCGCGTGCACGCCCAGCTCGCCCCGGGGCGACTCGATGCCGACGTACACCTGGCCCGGCGGGACCCGGAAGCCCTCGGTGACCAGCTTGAAGTGGTGGATCAGCGACTCCATCGACTGACCCATGATCTTGGCGACGTGCTCCAGCGAGTTGCCCATGCCGTCCACGCCGATGGCGAGCTGCGCCGGCCAGGCGATCTTGCGGTCGGCCACCATCACCGGCCCCGGCCGCAGCCGGTCCAACGCCTGCTCGACCAGCTTGAGCGACTCCCGGATCTCGGCGAGCCGGACCAGGTAGCGGCCCCAGACGTCGCCGTCCGGGTGGGTCGGCACGTCGAACTCGTACGTCTCGTAGCCGCAGTACGGCATGGTCTTACGCAGGTCCCAGGCCAGGCCGGCGGAGCGCAGCACCGGGCCGGTGACGCCGAGCGCGACACAGGCGGTCACGTCGAGCACCGCGACGCCCTGGGTGCGCTCGGTCCAGATCGGCTGCCCGGAGAGGAGGTCCTCGTACTCCTTGAGCTTCTTCGGCATCATCGCGAGGAACTCGCGGATCTTGACGATCGCGGCGTCCGGGACATCCTGCGCCACCCCGCCCGGACGGACGTACGCGTGGTTCATCCGCAGGCCGGTGATGGTCTCGAAGATGTCGAGGATGTACTCCCGCTCACGGAAGCCGTACAGCATGATCGAGATCGCGCCCAGCTCCATGCCGGTGGTGGCCAGCCAGACCAGGTGCGAGGATATCCGGTTCAGCTCCATCATCAGCACGCGGATCGTGGTGGCCCGCTCGGTGATGTCGTCGGTGATGCCGAGCAGCTTCTCCACCGCGAGGCTGTACGCCGTCTCGTTGAAGATCGGGGCGAGGTAGTCCATCCGGGTCACGAACGTCGAACCCTGTACCCAGTTGCGGTACTCCAGGTTCTTCTCGATGCCGGTGTGCAGGTAGCCGACGACCGAGCGGGCCTCGCGGACCGTCTCGCCCTCCAGCTCCAGGATCAGCCGGAGCACGCCGTGCGTCGACGGGTGCTGCGGACCCATGTTCACGACGATCCGCTCGTCGTTGATCGGGTCGGTGCCGGAGACGACCTGGTCCCAGTCCCCACCGGTGACGGTGAAGACCCGGCCCTCGGTGGTCTCCCGCTCGGTCGCGTAGTTGGACGTGGTCACAGCACCGGCCTTCCGTTCGCGACTGCGGGGCTCCGCTCCGCTGCACTCCTCGCGCTCACTGGTACGACCTCCTGCGGTCCGGCGGCGGGATCTCGGCACCCTTGTACTCGACGGGGACGCCGCCGAGCGGGTAGTCCTTGCGCTGCGGGTGGCCCTCCCAGTCGTCGGGCATCAGGACCCGGGTCAGGTTGGGGTGGCCGTCGAAGATGACCCCGAACATGTCGTACGCCTCGCGCTCCTGCCAGTCGGCCGTCGGGTAGACGGCGGTGACGCTGGGCAGGTGCGGGTGCTCGGCGGAGACTGCCGCCTCCAGCCGGACCCGACGCCGGTAGGTCATCGAGGTGAGCTGGTAGACCACGTGCAGCCGGCGCTCGTCGGCACCGAGGTAGTCCACTCCGGACACCGAGGAGCACAGCTCGAAGCGCAGCGCGAGGTCGTCCCGCATCACCTGGCACACCTCGGCGATCCGCTCCGGGCGGACGTGCAGGGTCAGCTCGCCCCGGTCGACGACGACCTTCTCGATCGCGTCGCCGAACTGCGGGTACGCCTCCTCCAGCGCGTCGCGCACCTCGTCGAAGTAGCCCCCGTACGGCCGGGGGGCCTCCTCGATCGGGGTGCGGTGGCGGACCAGGCCGCCGTAGCCGGACACGTCGCCGGTGCCCTGCATGCCGAACATGCCACGCCCGGCGGGGCTGGACGGCGGCAGCTCGGCGGGAGCACCGCTGGTCGCACCGGCCGGGGTGACCGGTACCGGCACCCCGCCGTCGTTGGTGCGGTCGTCGGTCACTTGGGGCCCCTCTGCGACTGGAGGTGGTTCTGGGCGTTCATCCAGTTCTCGATCCGCAACTGCTCCTCGCGCCCCTCGCGGACGGCCTTCGTCCACTCGGCACGGCGGGCCTTGTCGTTGCGGTACGACGACGGCATCGAGCCGTACGGCACCACGGGCACGTCGCCGCGCTCCAGGCGGGCCGCCTGCATCTTGCGGCCGTTCGGGCCCAGCGGCTCGTACATGATCTTCTCGCGGAGCTTGAGGATCGCGTCGATGAGCATCTCGGGGCGGGGCGGGCAGCCCGGCAGGTACATGTCGACCGGGACGACGTGGTCGACGCCCTGGACGATCGCGTAGTTGTTGAACATGCCGCCGCTGCTGGCGCAGACGCCCATGGAGAGCACCCAGCGGGGCTCGGCCATCTGGTCGTAGATCTGGCGCAGGACCGGGGCCATCTTCTGGCTCACCCGGCCGGCCACGATCATCAGGTCGGCCTGGCGCGGCGAGGCGCGGAAGACCTCCATGCCCCAGCGGCCCATGTCGTAGTGCGGGCCACCGGCCGCCATCATCTCGATGGCGCAGCAGGCCAGGCCGAAGGTGGCGCCCCAGACGGACGACTTCCGCGACCAGTTGACCAGCTTCTCCACGGAGGTGAGCAGGACGCCGGCGGGGAGTTTCTCCTCGATGCCCATCTGACGTTCCTCCCTCAGTCCCAGTCCAGCCCGCCGCGCCGCCACACGTAGGCGTACGCGACGAAGACCGCGACGATGAACAGGACCATCTCCACGAAGCCGAAGATCGGCAGGGCGTCGAAGGAGACCGCCCAGGGGTAGAGGAAGATGATCTCGATGTCGAAGACGATGAAGAGCATCGCCGTCAGGTAGAACTTGATCGGGAACCGTCCCCCGCCCACCGGCTGCGGGCTGGGCTCGATCCCACACTCGTACGCCTCGAGCTTGGCCTTGTTGTAGCGCCGGGGACCGGCGAAGCGGGCGGCGGCCACGGAGAACAGCGAGAACGCCGCGGCGAGGGCGAACAGCCCGATGATCGGTGCGTAAGGCGAGAGCGACATCTTTTCTCCTGCTCGTCCTTCCCCTGCCCCAGGTGCTTGACAAAATTCACACTATTCACGTCCACCGTGACGTCCGTCAGCGGGGGTCGATCTCTTGTCCCGCCCGCGACCGCCGTTGGCCTCGGGCGGGTCGGTCTAGACGGCCGGGGCCGCCTTCGTCATCGCGTTGATGACCCGGTCCATCGCGTCCCCGCCGCGCGGGTCGGTCAGGTTGGCCAGCAGCTTGAGCACGAAGCGCATCAGCATCGGGTGCGGCATGCCGTGCTTGGTCGCCATCCGCATCACCTCGGGCCGGCCGATCAGCTTGACGAAGATCCCGCCGAGCCGGTAATAGCCACCGAACCGGGCCTTCAGCTCCTGCGGGTACGCGGTCAGCGCCCGCTCCCGCTCCGGGCCGGCCGGCCGGGCCAGCGCCTGCACGATGACCTCGGCGGCCAGCTCGCCGGACTCCATGGCGTACGCGATGCCCTCGCCGTTGAACGGGTTGACCATGCCGCCGGAGTCGCCGACCAGCAGGACCCCCCGGGTGTAGTGCGGCACCCGGTTGAAGCCCATCGGCAGCGCCGCGCCGAGGATCGGGCCGTCGGCGTTCGCCTCGTCGGTCATCCCCCAGTCCGCCGGGGTGTTGGCCAGCCAGTCGGTGAGCAGCCGCCGGTAGTTCGTCTTGCCGAACGCGGAGGAGGAGTTGAGCACGCCGAGGCCGACGTTGACCCGGCCGTCACCGAGGCCGAAAATCCAGCCGTAGCCGGGCAGCAGCGCGTCGCTGTCCTTGCTGCGCAGCTCCAGCCAGGACTCCAGGTAGTCGTCGTCGTGCTTGGCCGGCGAGCGGTAGTAACGCCGCACGGCCACCCCGATCGGCCGGTCCTCCCGCTTGGCCAGGCCGAGGGCGAGCGGGAACCGGCCGGAGACGCCGTCCGCGGCGACCACCAGCGGGGCGTGGAAGGTGGCCGGCTCCCGGTCGGGGCCGACCTCGGCGGTCACCCCGACCACCCGGTCGTCGCCGTCGAGCACCGGGCCGATGACGTTGACGTTGGTCCGCAGCTCGGCACCGGCGGAGACCGCCCGCTGGGCGAGCAGGTCGTCGAAGTCCAGCCGGGTGCGGACCAGGCCGTAGTTGGGGAAGCTGGCCAGGTCGGGCCAGTCCAGTTCGAGGCGTACCCCGCCGCCGATCACCCGCAGGCCCTTGTTGTGCAGCCAGCCGGCCTCGGGCGAGGTGTCCACGCCCATCCGGATGAGCTGCCGGGTCGCCCGGGGGGTGAGCCCGTCCCCGCACACCTTCTCGCGGGGGAACTCGGTCTTCTCCAGCAGCAGCACGCGTACGCCGTGCCGCGCCAGGTGGTACGCCGTCGCCGATCCGCCGGGACCGGCGCCCACCACGATCACGTCGGCGTCGTTCTCCACCGAAGTCATCTGCGCCTCCTCCCGCACGCTCGTGAAATGCTTCACAAGCCCGATCGGGTTGGAGTCTATGACCGTGGTTACTCCGCTGCCGGGTGAGGGGTACCTAACTTCCTGGAAACATGCCGGTCGGGGTGGGTTCGTCCCTCAGTGCCGGGCGACGTCGAGCCCGTCCTCGGGCCGGATCGCCGCCGGCAGGTGGTCACGCAGCGCTCCGCCGGCCGCCCGGTCGAGGGCACCCAGCACCTCGGCCACCACCTGACGGACCTCGGTCGGGTCCGCGCCGGCCAACTCTCTGAGCTGGGCGACCAGCTCGGCGGCATCGTCGTCGCCGAGGGCCGTCGGGTCGGTGGGCACTACTCCGGTCATGCCGGGGAGCTTACCCCGCAAAAACCACCAAAGGCGGACATCAGGGAAAGAGGACGTTCACCCTCGGTCACGTCCGGACGGCCCGGTGCAGGGCCACCACCCCGCCGGTCAGGTTGCGCCACGCCACCCGGCCCCAACCGGCCGCGCCGACCCGCGCCGCCAGCGCCGCCTGGTCCGGCCAGGCCCGGATCGACTCGGCCAGGTAGACGTACGCGTCGGGGTTGCTGGACACCGTCCGGGCCACCGTGGGCAACGACCGCATCAGGTACGACAGGTAGACCGTCCGGAATGCCTGGTTCACCGGCGTGCTGAACTCGCAGACCACCAGCCGGCCCCCCGGCCGGGTCACCCGGGCCAGCTCCCGCAGCGCCGCATCGGGGTCGTTGACGTTGCGCAGGGCGAAGGAGATCGTCACCGCGTCGAAGGAGGCGTCGGCGAAGGGCAGCCGCAGCGCGTCCCCGGCCAGCAGCGGCACCTCCGGCCGGACCCGCCGGCCGGCCCGCAGCATGCCCTGCGACAGGTCCACGCCCACCGCGTACGCCCCGGAGCGGGCCAACTCCTGCGTCGACACCCCGGTGCCGGCGCCCACGTCCAGCACCCGCTCACCGGGGAGCAGCCCGAGCGCCGCCCGGGTGGCCCGTCGCCACGACCGGTCCTGCCCGAAGGACAGGACCGTGTTGGTCAGGTCGTAACGGGCGGCCACCCCGTCGAACATCGCGGCGACCTCGGGTGGCGACTTGTCCAGGCCGGCGCGCTGGCCCTGCGGGGTGCGACTCACCCCTCCACTCTGCCAGCCTGACCCCACCCATCCACCGCTGGGTCCGACCCGACCCGACCCGACCCGGGTCGGGTCGGCCGGCGGCCTGCCGGCGCGGGGGTGGGACGGACGCGCGGCGGGCGGGGTGGATGACCACCCCGCCCGCCGTCCTGCCGTGGTACGGAAGACCTGCCTCCGGTCAGCTCCGCGGCTTCTCGTCGCCCGGTGCCACCAGCACCAGCCGACGCCGACGGGCGAGCATCAGCAGCGCGCCGCCCGCGAGCAGCACGACGGCACCGATGCCACCGATCAGGGTGGCCTGTGCGCCGGTCACCGGCAGACCGCCGTCGCCGCCACCGGTGCCACCACCGGTCGTCGGGCTGACGCTGGTGCTCGGGCTCGGCTGACCGCTGGTGCTCGGGCTCGGCTCAGCGGTCGGGCTCGGGCTCGGGCCGGTGCTCAGGTCGACGAACACGTCGAACAGCGAGGTGTTGTCACCGTCGTCGGTCTCGGTGAAGACCTTGCGCTGCGCCTTGCTGGCGACCTGCGGCTCCTCCTCCGGGGTGCCCTCGGCCTCGGTCAGCCCGGCGGCGAACAGGACGCCCGGGGTGAGCACCTTCTCGGTGACGCCCGTGCCGACCTTCACCCGTACGTCGGCGGTGTAGAACTCGCCCGGCCGCAGCACCGCGCCGCTGTCCTCGCAGTACGCCACCACGCCGCCCAGGTCCTGCGTGACGCAGCTCTCCGGCAGGTCGACGAAGCTGGCGCCGTCCGGCAGGGCGATGCCGTAGAAGATGCCGGTGGCCCGACGGCTGCCGCCGTTGTAGACCGCCCAGTCCAGCGGGGCGGTCCCGCCGGGCTTGACGCCGGTCAGCCCGCTCTCGCCGGCCTCGTCACCGTCGACCACCACGTCGGCGTAGACGTCCTGCACCCAGGTGGTCAGGTCGTAGCCGGGCTTGACCACCATGATGTCGTGGTCGACCGAGTCCGAGGTGGTGTTGGACCCGCTCACGGTCACCTTCAGCACGCCACCTTTGCCGCGCGTGTCGGTGCCGAACAGCGGGATGCCGAACTCCTCGGTGGTGCCGGCGGCGATGTCGTCGGTGGTGCCCCCCAGGTCGGACAGGGAGCAGGTGAAGGCGGTGCCGCTGACGGCGCAGCCGTCCGGCACGAGCACCCCTACCTTGTTGGGCCTCAGGCCCGCGGTCTCGACGGTGACCTTCACGTCCTTGGCGTCGACCGTGCCACGGACGTTCTGCACGGAGAACTTGAACGGCTTGGCCTTGGCCTCCTTGACGCCCAGGGCCAGCTGGGAGCTGAGCGGCACGAGGTCGAGCTGCGCCTGGTCGGCGGCGCTGGCCGGGGCGGCGACGGTGGCCAGGCCACCGACGGCGAGCAGGGCCACGGCGCCGAGGCGGGCCAGGGCCGAGCGGTGGAACAGAGTCATCGATCCCCCGGGGGGCTAGGGACTGCTGGGAAAGGTGGGGCTGATGTGGCGAACCGAGCGGACGTTATCCGAGATCGACGTCGGTACGCCAGCCGTGACGTGCGATTTCGTCCGAGACGGGGCCGAACGGAGGAGGAGCGGGGGCGGGACGGTCACCCGTCCCGCCCCCGTTTTATATGAACGGCCCTCCCGGGCCGATGGAGGACGTACGACACTCGTCATCCGCTCGCCGCAGGCGGTCAGCGGAGGTACGTCGGGCGCACGTTAGCGGGCACCGCCACGCGACGCCAACCCCCGCGCCGCAGCGCCGGGAGCGGGATATACGCCCAGCGTGCCGCTCGCCGCCCCAATTGCCGCGTCTTGTGGGGGCTGGTCCCGCACCGCCTCGGCCGAACGGCGACCACGAATATCCCCCGGGCCGACACCCGGACCCGTTCAGCCAGTCACCGCAACGACCCGACCAGTTACTCGGGGTGACGGTCGGGGCAGCTCACCGGGCCTCGACGAGCGGCAGCGTACGGCCGGCACCACCGCCGGGCATCGCGATCGAGGAGAAGTGCGACACCACCCGCTCGTCGGTCGGGTCGTCGGCGGGGGTGTGGTGCACCGCGAGCCGACGGTAGAGGGTGTCCCGCTGGGCGGGGATCCGGTCCGCCGAGCGGATCATGCCGATCAGCTCGTGCAGGTTGGACCGGTGCCGCGCGCCGGCCGAGGAGATGACGTTCTCCTCCAGCATGATCGAACCGAGGTCGTCGACGCCCATGTGCAGGGCGAGCTGCCCGACGTCCTTGCCGGTGGTCAGCCAGGACGCCTGCAGGTGCGGCACGGTCTCGAAGAACAGCCGGGCCACCGCCACCAGGCGCAGGTACTCCAGGGTGGTGGCCTGGGTGCGGCCCTTGAGGTGGTTGTTCTCCGGCTGGTACGTCCACGGGATGAACGCCCGGAACCCCCGGGTGCGGTCCTGCACGTCGCGGATCATCCGCAGGTGCTCGATCCGCTCGGCGTTGGTCTCGCCGGTGCCCATCATCATCGTGGCGGTGGACTCCAGGCCCTGCCGGTGGGCCAGCTCCATGACCTCCAGCCAGCGCGCGCCGGACTCCTTGAGCGGGGCGATCGCCTTACGCGGGCGGTCCGGCAGCATCTCGGCCCCGGCGCCGGCGATCGAGTCCAGCCCGGCGGCCTTGATCCGGGCGATGGCCTCGTCCAGGCTGACGCCGGAGACCTTCGCCATGTGCAGGATCTCGCTCGGCCCGATCGAGTGGATCGCGAGCTGCGGGTACGCCGCCTTGACCGAGGAGAACAGCTCCTCGTAGTACTCCACGCCGTAGTCCGGGTGGTGGCCGCCCTGGAGCATGACCTGGGTGGCGCCCAACTCGACCGCCTCGCCGCAACGACGCAGGATCTCCTCGGTCGGGTGGGTCCAGCCCTCGGCGTGCTTGGGGGCCCGGTAGAAGGCGCAGAACTTGCACGCCGTCACGCAGACGTTGGTGTAGTTGATGTTGCGGTCGATCAGGTAGGTGACGATGTTGTCCGGGTAGCGCCGCCGGCGTACCGCGTCCGCCGCCTCGCCCAAGGCGTGGAAGGGCGCCTCGGTGTAGAGCAGCAGCGCCTCCTCGGGCGTGATCCGCCCGCCGTCCGCGCCGCGCTGCAGGATGTCGTCGATCTCCCGGCTACTCGTCACACCACCGAGCGTACGCCGGACCGCCGTCCCACCCTCCGGTGGTGCGTCGACCGTGACGCGTCCCGCACCGACACAACTCAAGATCCAATTGCGAAAAGGGAGAAGACACGCCGACGAAGATGCGCGAAACAGCAATGTGATCACGCATCCCCACCCCTCACCCGCCCAGACCCGCCGGCCGGGGCGGGACGCGGCCGACGACGCTACCCGTCGTAGTCGACAGTCAGGGTGTCGGTGACGGGGCTGGACTGGCAGGTCAACACGTACCCGGCGGCCACCTCGTCCGGCTCCAGGGCGTAGTTGCGGGCCATCGTCACCTCGCCGGAGACCACCTTCGCCCGGCAGGTCGAGCAGACCCCACCCTTGCACGCGTACGGCAGCTCGCCGCGCACCTTCAGCGCCGCGTCCAGCACCCGCTCGTCGCGGCCCATGGTGAACCGGGACGACCGGCCGTCCAGCACGATGGTCACTTCCGCGCCGCCGGTCGACTCGCCGCTGCGGCGGACCGGCTCCGGTGGGGTGTCGACGTGGAACAGCTCGGTGTGCACCGCCGACTCGGGCAGGCCCCGGCCGGTCAGCACCGCCTTCGCGTCCAGCACCAACTGGTAGGGGCCGCAGAGGAACCACTCGGCGATCGCGTCGCCGGGCACGATGGTGTCCAGCAGCCGGGTCAGCCGGTCGACGTCGATCCGGCCGGACAGCAGCGGCGACTCGCCCGGCTCCCGGGACAGCACGTGCACCAGGTGCAGCCGGGTCGGGTAGCGGTCCTTCAGGTCGGCCAGCTCCTCGGCGAACATCACCGTGCCGGCCGTGCGGTTGCCGTACACCAGGGTGAAGGTGCTGGCCGGCTCGACGGCCAGGGCGGTCGCGGCCAGCGCGAGCACCGGGGTGATGCCGGAACCGGCGGCCACCGCGCCGTAGTGCCGCACCCGGTCCGGCGCGAACGCGCTGGTGAAGTGCCCCAGCGGGGGCAGCACGTCGACGGTGTCGCCGTGCCGCAGCGCGCCGCAGGCGTAGCTGGAGAAAGCGCCGCCGGGGATCTCCCGCACCCCGATCCGCAGCCGGCCGTGCCGGGCCAGGTCGTCCGGCGTCGAGCAGATCGAGTACGACCGCCGCACGTCCGCACCGGCCCCGGGCCCGCCGCCGGTGCCGGCCGCGTCCGACGGCGGCGCGGGCAGCCGTACGGTCAGGTGCTGGCCGGCGGAGAACGCGAAGGTCGCCCGCAGCTCCTCGGGCACCGCGAAGGTGATCGCCACGGCGTCGTCGGTGAGCCGGTCCACGGCGGCGACCGCAAGCGGGTGGAAGACCGGCCGGCGACGGACCGGGCGGGAGATCGTGACAGTCACAGCGCCTTCAGGTGGTCGAAGGGTTCGGAACAGGACCGGCAGCGCCACAGCGCCTTGCACGCGGTGGAGCCGAACCGGCTGAGCTGTGCGGTCTCCGGCGACCCGCAGCGCGGGCAGCGCACGGCCAGGGTCACCGGCACCGCCGTGCCGTCGCCGCGCGGGGCGGGCGGGGCGATGCCGGCGGCGGCGAGCTTGGCCCGGCCGTCGGCGGAGATCCAGTCGGTGCTCCAGGCGGGGCTGAAGACCGTGCGGACCTCGGCGTCGGGGTGCCCGGCGACCGCGAGCGCCCGCCGGATGTCGTCCCGGATCACGTCCATGGCGGGGCAGCCGGTGTAGGTGGGGGTGATCGTGACGACCACCCGCCCGGTGGCCGGGTCCTCGTCGACCGCCCGCAGGATGCCCAGCTCGTCGATGGTGATCACCCGGATCTCCGGGTCCACCACCGCCGCGACGGCCGTCCTGGGGTCGGTCACCGCCGCCGTCCCCGGCCCGACCCGCTCACCACCGCGCCCCGGGGTGGGCGCGGTGCAGCACCTGCATCTCGGCCAGCAGGAAGGACAGGTGCTCGGTGTGCACGCCGTCGCGACCGCCGCCCGGCGTCCAGCCGGTCTCCGGCCGGGTCAGGGTGGCCTCGGCGAGCACCGGGTGCACCACGGCGTCGAAGTCGGCCCGCAGGGTGGCCGGGTCGACCGGGGCCGCCGGGTCCGCCGTGAACAGCTCGTGGTGGTACGGCCAGAGCTGGTCCAGCGCGGCCTGGGCGCGGCGGTGCGACTCGTCGGTGCCGTCGCCGAGCCGCTTCACCCACAGCGCGGAGTGGTCCAGGTGGTAGGCGGACTCCTTGCGCGCCTTCGCGCCGATCGCGGCGAGCCGCTCGTCGGGGCAGCCGGCCAGCGCGGTGTAGAGCGGCACCTGGTACGCCGCGAGCAGCAGCAGTTTCACCATGGTCACCGCGAAGTCGCCGTTGGGCAGCTCGACCAGCAGGCAGTTGCGGAACTCCCGGTCGTCGCGCAGGTACGCCAACGCGTCCTCGTCCCGGCCGGCACCTTCCAGCTCCCCCGCGTACGACAGCAGCAGGCGGGCGGCGCCGAGCTGGTCGAGGGCGATGTTGGCCAGCGCGATGTCCTCTTCCATCTCGGGCGCGCGGGTGGCCCACTCGCCGAGCCGCTGGGCGGCCACCAGCGCGTCGTCGCCGAGGGCGAGGGTGAAGTCGAAGGGGCCGTTCACAGGTGGGCCACCCCGTCCGGCACCTCGTAGAAGGTGGGGTGGCGGTAGACCTTGTCGGCGGCCGGGTCGAAGAAGGCGTCCTTCTCGTCGGGGCTGGACGCGGTGATCGCACCGGCCGGCACCACCCAGATGGAGACGCCCTCCTGCCGCCGGGTGTAGAGGTCCCGGGCGTTGCGCAGGGCCAGCTCGGCGTCGGGGGCGTGCAGGCTGCCGACGTGGGTGTGGGACAGACCACGTCGGGCCCGGACGAAGACCTCCCACAGCGGCGAGGTCACCGCCGCCCGGGGCGGTTCGTTCTGCTCGCTCACGCGGCCACCTTCTCCCGCTGGTCCGTGGCCCGGCTCTGCGCGGCCCGCTTCGCGGCGTACGCGGTGGCGGCCTCGCGCACCCACGCGCCGTCGGCGTGGGCCCGTCGCCGGTGTTCCATCCGTTGCCGGTTGCAGGGGCCCTCACCGGAGATCACCCGCATCAGCTCGTCGTAGTCGGGCTGGGTGAAGTCGTACGCCTGCCGCGTCTCGTTCCAGCGCAGGTCGGGGTCGGGGATGCGGAGGCCGAGCACCTCCGCCTGCTGCACGCACATGTCGACGAAGCGCTGCCGCAGCTCGTCGTTGGAGAACCGTTTGATCTTCCAGGCCATCGACTGCGCGGAGTGGGTGGAGTCACCGTCCGGCGGGCCGAACATCGCCAGTGACGGGTACCACCAGCGGTCGAGCGCGTCCTGCGCCATCGCCCGCTGGGCCGGGGTGCCGTGCGCGAGGGTGTGCAGGATCTCGTAGCCCTGCCGCTGGTGGAACGACTCCTCCTTGCAGACCCGGATCATCGCCCGCGCGTACGGCCCGTAGGAGCAGCGGCACAGCGGGACCTGGTTGACGATCGCCGCGCCGTCCACCAGCCAACCGATCGCACCCACGTCGGCCCAGGTGAGGGTGGGGTAGTTGAAGATCGAGCTGTACTTCTGCCGACCGTCGAGCAGCAGCTCGACCAGCTCGTCGCGGCTGACGCCGAGGGTCTCGGCGGCGGCGTAGAGGTAGAGGCCGTGGCCGGCCTCGTCCTGCACCTTGGCCAGCAGGATGGCCTTGCGCTTGAGCGAGGGGGCGCGGCTGATCCAGTTCCCCTCGGGCTGCATGCCGATGATCTCGGAGTGGGCGTGCTGGGCGATCTGCCGGACGAGCGTCCGACGGTAGGCGTCGGGCATCCAGTCGCGGGGTTCGATCTTCTGGTCGGCGTCGATCACGTCGGCGAAGTACGCCGCCGGGTCCGCGCCGGGCGTGGGGGTGCCCTCCCGGGCGCGGGCCGCCGCCTCGCGCAACGCCGCCTCGGCGGCCTCGACCTGACCGAGCAGGCCACCACCGGGCGTGTCCTGCTCCGGGGCGAAGTCGTTGCCATACATTCGTCAAGTGTTACAGCTCGCCTCCCCTGACACCAGAGGGTGTAACAGGATTTGAGTAGCGGCTTCCGTTACCAGGCGGATGCGCTCGGTCGACACCAGGACACCTCCTCGGATATGACTTGGGTCACTGATCAAAGATGAATACCCACAAGGGGCACAAACCGTGCCTATATCTCGACTTACCGGCAGTTTGCCGTGCGTCGGATTCTGGCGAGTCGGCTGTCCGGACGTAGACTTCCCCGGTCACCACCGATCGGCTACCGACGATCGCCAGCGAGACACAGGCCACTCCCCCGGCCTCGGCGGTCGAGCCGACACCCGCGGAAGCAGCCGGTCCCCCCGGCCTGACATCTGGAGTTCACCCACGCATGCGATCTCGCGTGATCATGGTGCTCGCCGTTACGGCGGTGCTGCTCGGCACCGGCCTGCTGGTGCCGACCGCGTACGCCAAGCTCGCCGGCGACGACCCGACCGGCGGCACCGGCGGCGGCACGGCGGAGAAGGTGCCCGCGCCCGCGCCGACCGCGCCTCCGGCGCCCACCCTGGCCGACGGCCCGGTCTCGGTGACCTTCAAGGGGGAGTTCTTCGCCTGGGCCCTGCAGGACCGCAAGACCGGTCAGGTCTCCGGCTCGAAGAACATGACCTCGACCAGCTCCACCGAATCGATGCTCAAGGTCTGGATCGTCTCCGACTACCTGCGCGAGCTCGGCGACCAGAAACCGCCGGCATCGATGTTGAAGAACGCGAGCCTGGCCATCCGGGACAGCAACGACGACGCCACCAACCGGATCTACGCGAAGTCGGGCGGCTCGTACCGGGCGCTGGACAACGGCCGGCCCGGCCCGGTGCTCAAGCGGGCGATCGACATCTGCGGCCTCAAGGACACCAAGCCCGGCAACGTCCCCGGCTACGAGGGCTGGTGGAGCTTCACCCGGATGTCCCCCCGCGACGCCGCCCGGCTCGGTGACTGCATCGCCGACGGCAAGGCCGCCGGCCCCCACTGGACCAAGTGGGTGCTCAACGAGATGGCCCAGGTCCGGGGCAGCGTGAGCAAGCAGCTGGCCCGCGCCGGCGGCGGCCGGTGGGGCATCATCGACGGCCTGCCCGACGAGATCACCAAGCAGGGCCCGGTCGCGATGAAGAACGGCTGGACCCCCCTCAGCTACGACGGCAACTGGCACGTCAGCTGCCTCGCCGTCACCGACAAGTGGAGCCTCGCCGTGATGATGCGCTACCCGGTCCGCCAGCAGCTGACCTACGGTGCCAAGGTGTGCGCCAGCGTCGCCACCCAACTGGTCACCCCGCAGCCCGGCGCCGCGCTCAAGGTGCCGCAGCCGATCGGGAAGCTCTGATGCCGGGCAGCCGGCGGCCCGGCCGCTCCGCCCGTCGGGACCACCGCCCGCTGAAGATCGTCGCGGTCGCGGCGGTCCTCACCGGCCTCGTGCTGGTCTCGCTGCGGCTGCTCCCCGGCTCGCCGATGGAGTCCACCGCCGCCTCGCGCTGGGGTGACGCGTCCACCGCGTCCCGGTCCACCGGGTCGGCCGTCGACCGCCGTAGCCGGCCGACCCCGGCACCGTCGCCGACCCCGTCGCTCGCGCCGCTGCCCTTCGCGGACCGGGAAATCGACCTCGACATCAAGGGCTGGTACGCCTGGAGCGTGCTGGACCGCCGCACCGGCACGATCATCGGCTCGGACAACATGGCCGAGACCAGCACCACCGCCTCACTGATCAAGTCGTGGATCGTCGCCGACTACCTGCGCCGGGCGGCCGAGAACGGGCAGACCCCGAGCGACGCCAAGCTCGCCGACGCCACCCGGATCATCCGGGACAGCGACAACACCCGGGCCGAGCAGTTCTACAACGGGGTCGGCCGGTCCGCCTCGATCAAGCGGCTGCTCTCGCTGTGCAAGCTCACCGACAGCAGCGTGGCCGACGACGGAGGCTGGAGCCGGACCAACCTCTCCCCCCGCGACGCCGCCCGGCTCGGCAACTGCATCGCCGACGGTCGCGCCGCCGGCCCGACCTGGACCAAGTGGCTGATCAACGAGATGCGGCTGGTCCGGGGGTCGGGTGACTTCGGCATCCGCAAGGCGTTCCCGGCGGCCCAGCAGAAGAAGATCGCGATCAAGAACGGCTGGATCGACCGGACCCGCGAGCAGGAGATGCACATCAACTGCCTGGCCATCGGTGACACCTGGACGATGGGCGTGATGGTCCGCTACCCGATCAACATGGGCTACGAGTACGGCATGAAGAACTGCCAGAAGATCACCGAGGCGTTGCTCGGCCCCAGCACCTGACCGGGTTGATCGGCTCCGGGTTGATCGACTCCGGATCGCCGATGTAGCGGTATCCACGGCCGGGGATACCGCTACATCGCCACACCACCGGCTGGGTCAGCCGGCGAAGAACTCCGGACCGTCCTCGGGCAGGGCGGGAGCTTCGCCGGTCGCCGCCGCGCGGCGGGCGAACTCGCGCAGGCCGGCGACCTGCCGCTCACCCAACGAGAAGTCGAGGGCACGGAAGTACGTGGCCAGCGTCGCCGCGTCGAACGGCTCCCAGCGGGCCGCCGCCTCCGCCACCTGGTCCAGCTCGGCCAGGCACAGGTCACGGGAACGCAGGAACGCCTCGTGCACCTCCTTGATCAGGCCCGGGTGGGCGGCGGCGAAGTCCCGGCGGACCGCCCAGACGGCGAACACCATCGGCAGCCCGGTCCACTCCCGCCACGCCTGACCGAGGTCGGTCACCGCGAGCCCCCGACCCGGTGCCTCGTAGAGGGCGCGCAGCGCCACGTCACCGATCAGCACCCCGGCGTCGGCCTCCAGCAGCATCTGGGTCAGGTCCGGCGGGCAGCGGAAGTACTCCGGGTGGACGCCGTACCGGTCGGCGAGCAGGAGCTGGGCCAGCAGCACCCCGGTCCGCGAGGTCGAGCCGAGCGCGACCCGTCGGCCGTCCAGCTCGGCCAGCGGCCGGGTGGAGACCACGTTGACCGAGAGCACCGGCCCATCGCTGCCCACCGCCAGGCCGGGCAGGAGCAGCAGCTCGTCGGCGTGCCGCAGGTATTCCACCTGGGAGATCGGGCCGATGTCCAGGTCACCGGCGACCAACGCCGCACTGAGCCGGTCCGGCGAATCCTTGTGCAGGTCGACGTCGAGCAGCGCGCCGGAACGCATCAGCCCCCAGTAGATCGGCAGGCAGTTCAGGAACTGGATGTGCCCGACCCGGGGACGTGCCACACGCTCAACCATGCCCCGACCGTATCCCCGCCGGCCCGTACCGGCTCACCGGGAGGCCCGGACAGTGGTCAACCCCGCACCGTCTTCCCTCGTCGCAGGGCCTGCCCCGACCGACGGGCCGGCAACCACGGCCCCGGTGTCCCCCGGCACCGTCCCACCCTCCCCGGCCCGCGACGGGTCCGCGTCCCCGGCCGGCACCGACCCCGGGTGCCCGACCGGGGGCGGTCCGGCGGCCTCCGACAGCGGCGGCCCGTCCCCGGTCCGCGTCGGTGTGCGCGGGCCGGAGCGGGAGTGACGCACCGCCCGGGTGACCACCGGCACGAACGCCAGCACCACCAGCAGGCCGGCGACCCCGGCGGCGGCGATCAGCGGGCGCGGTGGGAGCACCGCCAGCAGCGCGCCGCCGAGCAGGTAGCCGGCCATCGAGCCGCCCTGGACCGCCGCGCCGATGACGGCGTACGCGCGGGCCCGCAGCGGCTCGGGCACGCGCCGGGCGGTCAACACGGTGGCGAAGACGTTGTCACCGCCGTTGGCCGCACCGCCGATCAGCCAGAGCGGCACCAGCAGCGCCGCCGTCGGGACGGTCGCCGCGAGCACCACCACCAGGCTGCACCCGGCGAGCGTGGCGAGCACCCCGTGGACGAGTGCGCCGTCGTCGGTGAGCCGGCGGGCCACCCGGGCGGCCAGCCAGCTGCCGGGCAGCATGCCGGCCATCCACGCGGCCCCGACCAGGCCGTAGACGGTGGCCGAGGAGTCCAGCGTCTCCCGGATGAAGAACACCTCGATCACGTTGATGCCGCCGATCGCGGTGATCACCGCCGCCGTGCTGACCACCAGGGCCAGCATCAGCGGGTCCGCGCGCAGCCGCCAGGCCGGGGCGGGACCGGTGCCGACCGTCGCGGTCACCGTCCGCCGGCCGCCCCGCCGGGTGCGCAACGCCAGACCCGCGCCGACCAGCGCCAGGTAGCTGACGGCGTCCAACAGCAGCGGTACGCGGGTGCCGAACTCCCCGACCAGCAGCCCGGCGAGCACCGGTCCGGCGAGGGCGCCGAGTGAGCCGGCGGTCTGGCTGACGGCGCTGGCCCGGGGCAGGTCGCCGGGGCGGACCATCGCCGGCAGCAGCGCCGCCAGGCAGGGCTGGGTGACGGCGAGCCCGCAGGCGAGCAGGGCGACCAGCCCGATGACGACCGCCGGTTGCGTGGCGAAGGCGAGCAGGACGCAGATCACCGCCTGGATCGACCCGACGGTGACCAGCAGGGTACGGCTGTCGACCCGGTCGGCGAGCCGACCGGCCAGCGGCGCGCACAGCACCAGCGGCAGGGTGGCCGCCAGCAGCAGCCCGGAGACGGCCAGGCCGCTCGCCCCGGCGGACTGGAGAGCCAGCGCCAGGGCGGTGGCGGCGAGGAAGTCCCCGCACATCGTGGTGCCGCGGGCGGTGGCGGCGATCCAGACGTCGGACCAGCGCGACCCGTCAGTTGTGAAGGACATACTTCGAAAATAATCCTTCACAACTGGATACGGCAAGCCCCGCCCCGGCCGACCGGTGCCCGGTTCCGGCCGGGCCTAGAGGGGGATCGTGCGGTACTGGGCCGCGACCGTCCGGGCGTCCGCCGGCGGGTCGGCCAACCGGTTCCGCTGCCGGTACGGCTCGAACAACGCCATCACCGCGTCGTTCAGCCCGGCCAGTTCCTCGGCGGTGAGCAGCAACAACGAGTCACTGAACAGGGCACCGCCATACCACTCGGCGGGCTCGTCGGCAGCGTGCCGCAGCCACGTCCGCATCCGCTCGGCGTCCCGGGCCGAGTGCGCCTCGACCAGGGCCTGTTCGGCGGCCCGCGCCTCCGGGCCGGCCCCCTGCCCGGCCTCGACCAGCCAACTCTGGCTGAACGTGCGCCACACCCGTTCCCGCGCGTCGCCCCGGCTGGGCGCCTGCTCGACCAGGCCGAACTTCGCCAACGCCCGCAGGTGGTAGCTGGTCGCGCTCGGCGACAGCCCGGCGATCTCGGCCAACTCGGTGGCCGTCCCGCCCCCCGCCCGGGTGCTCAGGTGCTCCATGATGGCGATCCGGGCCGGGTGGGCCAGCGCCCTCATCACCTGCGGGTCGCTGATCGTCATCCGGCGCGGCTCGGGGTGCGGCTCGGTCATGACCCCATGATCCCGCCTGCCCGGGACCCCGGCCAGCAACCGGCCGCCACACCGGGGCGGGGAATCAGGTGGAGACGGGGGCTGGACGGCGCGTAGGCTGATTGACCGCTCGACGGCCGTGGTGAGGTAGCCACCGCAGCGGACGTCCCCACGCGCCAGGGACCTGTCCTGGATACGCGGGCGAGCCGATCGAGACCGCCGAAGAGGATCACCGTGCCCGCAACCGACGAACGCGGCAGAAGCCGCCCCGTACCAGCAGACCCGGCACCCACCCACCTCGAAACGGAACTCAGCACCGAGCAGGCCCACCTGGAGACCTCCCGACTCGCCCTGCGCCGGATGCGCGACCGCGCCGAGTCGCTCTTCGCCACCGGTGACAAGGTCGCCGGGGACGCGTACACCGCCGAGCAGCTCGGCCGGCACCTGGCCCGACGGGTCGCCGAGCTGGCCGACGACCCGACCACCGCGCTCTTCTTCGGCCGCCTGGACTTCGGCCCCGCCGACCCGGAGCACGCCGGGCGCGGCTACCACGTCGGCCGGCGGCACGTCACCGACGACCGGGGCGAACCACTGGTGCTGGACTGGCGGGCCCCGGTCTCCCGCTCGTTCTACCGGGCCAGCGCCCGGGACCCGCAGGGCATCGCGGTACGACGGCGGTTCGGGTTCAACGCCGGAACGCTGACCAGCTTCGAGGACGAGCACCTGGACCGGGGTGAGGAGCTGGGCACGGCCAGCCGCATCCTCACCGCCGAGATCGAACGCCCCCGGGTCGGGCCGATGCGGGACATCGTCGCGACCATCCAGCCCGAGCAGGACGAACTGGTCCGGGCGGACCTGGCCGACTCGATCTGCGTCCAGGGAGCGCCGGGCACCGGCAAGACGGCGGTCGGGCTGCACCGCGCCGCGTACCTGCTCTACCTGCACCGGGAGCGGCTGCGCAAGGCCGGGGTGCTGATCGTCGGCCCGAACCGGGCGTTCCTGTCGTACATCGCGGCGGTGCTGCCCGCCCTCGGCGAGGTCGAGGTGGCCCAGGCCACCGTGGAGGACCTGGTCGCCCGGGTGCCCGTCCGGGCGGTCGACGATCCGGCGGTCGACGATCCGGCGGTCGCCGCCCTCAAGCACGATCCCCGGATGGCCGGGGTGCTGCGTCGGGCGGCGGACCAGCGGATCACCGCGCCGACCGAGCCGATCATGGTGTCGGACGGGTCGTTCCGTTGGCGGATCGGGCTGGAGCCGCTGCACCGGGTGATCGAGGAGACGCGGCGGGAGGGCCTGCCGTACGACACCGGGCGGGAGCGGGTCCGGGCCCGGGTGGTCGGGTTGTTGCAGCGCCAGGCCGAGGCCCGCCGGGCCGAGTCGCCTGGCGACGCCTGGCTGCGCCGGATGGGCAGGGCCCGCCCGGTGACCGCCTTCCTCGACGCGGCCTGGCCGGCGCTCACCCCGGAGGGCCTGGTGCACTCGGTGCTCGGCGACCCGGCCGTCCTCGCCGCCGCCGCCGAGGGCCTGCTCACCGCCGACGAGCAGGCCCTGCTGCGCGGCAATGCGACGCCCACCGATCCGACCGGCACCGACCCGACCGGTGCCAGGCCGGTCAGGAGCCGGTCGGGGGCCGGCGCGGCGGGCACGAAGCTCGGCCGGACGCCGAAGGCGACCCGGTGGACCGCCGCCGACACGGTGCTGATCGACGAGGCGGCCGGGCTGATCGAACGGCCCGCCGGCTTCGGGCACGTCGTCGTGGACGAGGCGCAGGATCTCTCGCCGATGCAGTGCCGGGCCATCGCCCGGCGCAGCGAGCACGGTTCGATCACCCTGCTCGGCGACCTGGCCCAGGGCACCGCGCCGTGGGCGGCGAGCGACTGGCGGGAGTCCCTGGCCCACCTGGGCAAGCCGGACGCGGTGGTGGTGCCGCTGAGCGTCGGGTTCCGGGTGCCCGCCGCGGTGGTCGCGTTCGCCAACCGGCTGCTGCCGGCGCTGGCGGTCGACGTACCACCGGCGGTGTCACTGCGCCGCGACGGTGCGCTCGACGTGCGTACCGTGACCGACCTGGTGGCGGCGACGGTGGCCGAGGTACGCGCGGCGCTCGGGCACGACGGTTCGGTCGGGGTGATCGCCGCCGACGACGCGGTGGACGGGCTGCGGGCGGCGCTCGCCGACGCCGGGGTGCCGACCGCGACCGCCGACGACGTGGCGGTCTCGGCGCGGGTCACCGTCGTCCCCGCGACCCTGGTCAAGGGCCTGGAGTACGACCATGTGGTGGTGGTCGAGCCGGCCGCGATCGTGGCCGCCGAGCCGCGTGGCCTGCACCGCCTCTATGTGGCGTTGACCCGCGCGGTGTCGCGGTTGTCGGTGCTGCACACCGCCCCGCTGCCCGCCCCGCTGGCCGACCCGCCGGACGGCCCGACGCCGGCCTGACCGCACCTGCACGTCGGCCTGACCGCATCTGCGCTGGACGGCCCCACCGAACGTTGTCGGGTCGGGCCCTGCTGTCCGGTGGCCGACCCGGACGACCGGCGACTCGACTTTGTGTTTTAAAGTAGTTTGCATGACCCCCGAAGACGACGCCCCCATCGACGCCGCCGCCGCGATGCGGCTGATCCGCGAGCAACGGGCCAGCACCGTCCGCCGGCTCGAACCCGACCCACGGGTGCACTACTGGCCGTGGGGGTTCGCCTGGCTGATCGGCTTCGGGGTCTACTTCCTGCGGTTCTCCCCCGACGGCCGCACCATCGTCCCGATGCCCGCCTGGCTGCCGCTGACCGTGCTCTTCGTGCTGCTCGTCGCCGCCGCCGTGGTCTTCGGGGTGGGCAGCGCGCGCGCCTACCGGCACGTCGCCGGCGAGTCGGCCCTGCGCGGCAGGTGGTACGGCACAGCCTGGGGCCTCGGGTTCTTCGGCCTGTCCGTGGTGATCGGTCGGGTCACCGACAGCCTTCCGTCCGACCTCGCCGGGCTGCTCTGGTCGGCGCTGTCGGTGGGGCTGACCGGTGCACTGCACATGGCCGGCGGCGCGATCTGGCTCGACCGCACCCTGTACCGCCTCGGCGTCTGGCTCACCGTCGTCAACATCGTCGGTGTCGTCGCCGGCCCCGGCTGGCACGCCCTGGTGGTGTCGGTCGCCGGCGGCGGCGGACTGCTGGTGGCCGGCGCGCTCGCCCGACGGCGGCACGGATGAGCGAACTCGACCCGGTCATCCACGCCCAGGCCCGGCTGCGGGTGGTGGTCACCCTGGCCACCCTCGCCGACGGCGACCGGATCACCTTCCCCCGCCTGCAGGAACTGCTCGCGATGACCGCCGGCAACCTCTCCGTCCACCTGCGCAAGCTGGAGGACGCCGGCTACGTCGAGATCGACAAAACCCACCGCGGACGCACCCCGACCACCCTGGTCCGGCTCAGCCGGCGCGGACGGCGGGCGTTCGAGGAGTACACCGAGAACATCCGCGCCCTGCTCGACCCCGCCGACCCCCGGGAGCCCCGATGATCCTCGCCCATGCCGACCAGGCCACCCGCCGGTACGGCGACGTCCTCGCCCTCGACCGGGCCGACCTGACCGTCTCCACCGGCGAACTCGTCGGCCTGCTCGGGCCGAACGGCGCCGGCAAGAGCACCCTGATCAACCTGCTGGTCGGCCTGCGCCGCCCCACCGCCGGGCGGGTCGAACTCTTCGGCGGCGACCCCCGCCGGCCGGCGTCCCGACAACAACTCGGGGTCACCCCGCAGGAGACCGGCCTGCCCGGCACCCTCCGGGTCGGCGAGGTGGTCGACTTCGTCTCCGCGCACTACCCAGACCCGGTGCCCCGGGGTGAACTGCTCGACCGGTTCGGCCTCACCGACCAGGTGCGACGGCAGACCGGCGGGCTCTCCGGCGGGCAGCGGCGTCGGCTCGCCGTCGCGCTGGCGTTCGTCGGCCGGCCCCGGCTGGTCGTCCTCGACGAGCCGACCACCGGGCTGGACGTCGAGGCCCGGCACACCCTGTGGGAGGCCATCCGGTCGTTCCACGCCGACGGCGGGACGGTGCTGCTGAGCAGCCACTACCTCGAAGAGGTCGAAGCGTTGGCGCAGCGGGTCGTGGTGCTCGGGCAGGGCCGGGTGCTCGCCGACGACAGCACCGACGCGATCAGGGGCATCGTCGGCGTCCGCCGGGTCAGCCTCGTCGCCGACGACCTGCCCGCGCTGCCGGGCGTGGTCGCCACCGAACACACCGAGGGGCGTACCCACCTGCTCACCACCGACGCCGACCAACTGGTCCGCGACCTGGTCACCGCCGGGGTGACGTTCCGCGAGCTGGAGGTCCGCCCCACCTCGCTGGAAGAGGCGTTCCTCGCCATCACCGCCGACCCGGCCACCACCACGAGCGCCGCCGTCGGCGCCCGACCCACCGCCTGAGGAGTCGACGCCGTGCCGCTCACCCTGGTCCACGCCCGCTACCAGCTCCTGGAGACCCTCCGCATCCCCGTCGCCGTGGTCGGCAGCGCGTTCTTCCCCGCCGCCGCGATGCTCTTCTTCGTCGTCCCGTTCGCCGGGGACGACCCGACCGGCGCCACCTACGCCACCGCCGCGATGGTCACCTTCGCGGTGATGAGCGCCAACATCTTCCAGTACGGCGTCGGCGTCGCCGAGGACCGCGACCAGCCGTGGAACCCGTACACCCGGACCCTGCCGGCCGGGCCGGGACCCCGGCTGGCCGGGCGGATCCTGGCCGGGCTGGTGCTGACGTACCTGTCGATGCTGCCCGTCGTGGTCATCGCGGCGGTCGCCACGGCCGCCCGGGTCACCCCGGTCGGGCTGCTGCTCGGCGCGGCCACCGTGGCCGTGGTGTCGGTGCCGTTCACCCTGCTGGGGCTCGCCATCGGCTACTCGCTGCCGAGCAAGGCGGCGATCGTCGTCGCGCAGGTCATCTTCTTCCCGCTGGCCTTCGGCGGCGGCCTGCTCTCCGCGCCGGGCGACGCGCCCGGCTTCATCCAGACGATTGCCCCCTTCCTGCCCACCCGGGGCGCGGTCGAGCTGATGTGGGCGGCGGTCGGCGACTGGCGGCCCGACCCGCTCGCCCTGGCCATGCTCGGGGTCTGGATCGTGCTGCTCGCCACGGTCTCCGGCTGGGCGTACCGCCGGGACGAGGGTCGCCGGTTCAGTTGACCTGTGCGCCGGTTCGGCCCGGTGGCCGCCGCCCGGTGCCACGATGCCGGCAGGGCGTCCACCCGTACGCCCCACAGCCGAGAGGGGTCGACGTGCGCACCGTCGCCGCGGGTACGCCCTGCTGGACCGACCTGGCGACCGCCGACCTGGACGCCGCCCGGCGGTTCTACCCGGAGCTGTTCGGCTGGACCGGCCGGATCGCACCCGAACCCGAGCGGGCCGGCTACACCACCTTCCACCGGGACGGCCGGGCGGTGGCGGGCGCCGGCCCACCGGCCGAGCCGGGCCGCGCGCCGGTCTGGTCGACGTACGTGGCGACCGACGACGCCGACCTGGTCACCACCCGGGTCGAGGCGGCCGGCGGGCAGGTGCTGGTCACCCCGTTCGACGTCCTGCACGCCGGCCGGATGGCGGTCTTCGCCGACCCGGCCGGCGCGGTGTTCAGCGTCTGGCAACCGATGCGGACCCCCGGCGCGGAACTGCTCGACGCCCCCGGGGCGATGTGCTGGAACGAGCTGGTCAGCCCCGACCCGGAGGGCGCGAAGGTCTTCTACGAACTGGTCTTCGGCTGGCACCCGGAGGAACAACCCGCCGGAGGACCCGGCTACACCGGCTGGCGGTGCGGGGCCCGGATCGTGGCCGGGATGCTGCCCACCCCCGGCCCGGCGCGGGCGGCGTACTGGTCGGTGTTCTTCGCGGTGGCCGACGTGGACGCGACCGCCGCCCGCGCCACCACCCTCGGCGGCACCATCCTCACCCCGCCCCGGGACACCCTGCTGGGCCGCCGGAGCACCCTGCGCGACCCCGGAGGTGCCCGGTTCTCCCTGCTCCGCCCCGCCACCGACCCCACCTGACGACGATGACGCCGCAGGTCAGGGACGCGGCGGGCCGGGGCGGCTGGGCACCACCAGCGGGCCGTGGTCGCCGGGGACGACCCGGACCCGGGCCCGGTAGTGGCGGGACAGCAACTCCTCGGTGAGCACCTCATCGGGCGGGCCCGCCGCGACGACCCGGCCGTCGGCGAGCAGCACCATCCGGTCGGCGTACTCGCCGGCGACGGAGAGGTCGTGCATGGTGGCGAGCACGGTGAGGCCGTGCGTCCGGCGGAGCTGGTCGACCAGCTCCAGCACCTCCTGCTGGTGACCGATGTCCAGCGCGCTGGTCGGCTCGTCCAGCAGCAGCAGGGTGGCGCCCTGGGCGAGGGCACGGGCCAGGAACACCCGCTGCCGCTCCCCACCGGACAGGGTGGCCAGCTCCCGCCCGTGGAACCCGGTCAGGTCCAGCCGGTCGAGGACGTCGTGCACGACCGCCAGGTCGGCCGCCGACTCCCGGCCCAGCGGCGCGATGTACGGGGTACGCCCCAACAGGACGTAGTCGAACACCGACATCCCCGCCGGCACCACCGGGGACTGCGCCACCGTCGCCACCACCCGGGCCCGCTCCCGGCGACGCAGTGCGCCGGACGGCGTACCGAAGAGGGAGACCGCCTCCGGGGCGGGCAGCAGGCCGCCGACGGCGCGCAGCAGGGTCGACTTGCCGGCGCCGTTCGGCCCGATCACGGTGACCCACTCGCCCGCGGCGACCGTCAGGTCGACGCCGGCCAGGATCACCTCCCCACCGAGCCGCACGTGCAGCCCCCGCACCTGCACCGCCGGCGCACTCATGGAAATACCCGGCGGGCGGTGCGCAGGACCAGGACGAAGAACGGGCCGCCGAGCAGGGCGGTGACCACGCCGATCGGGATCTCGGCGGGGGCGGCGGCGGTCCGGGCGACCACGTCGGTCAGCGCCAGGAACGCCGCGCCGAAGAGCAGCGACAGCGGCAGGATCACCCGGTGGCTCGACCCGGCCAGCAGCCGTACGGTGTGCGGCACGATGATCCCGACGAAGCCGATCAGCCCCGAGGCGGAGACCGCCGCGGCGGTCCCCAGCGAGGCGGCGGCGATCAGCAGGTAGCGGGAGCGTTGCGGGTGCAGCCCGAGGCCGCTCGCCTCGTCGTCGCCGACGGAGAGCACGTCGAGTTCCCGCCGGTGCAGCAGCACCACCACGGTGGTCAGCACGAAGTACGGCAGGATCAGCCGCACGTCACCCCAGCCGGCGGTGCCTAGCCGGCCGAGCAGCCAGGAGTAGACCTGCTGGATGCTGTCGGAGTGCCGTTGCAGCAGGTACGTCTGCCCGGCGGCGAGGAACGCGGACACCGCGACCCCGGCCAGGATCAGGGTGGCCGGGGAACGGTCCCGACCGCCGGCCGCCCCGAGCAGGTACGTCAGGGCGACCGCACCGAGCGAGCCGACGAACGCGGCGAGCGGAATGGTGACCGGCATCCCGGTCAACGCCCCGCCCGCCCCGACGCCGCCCAGCGTGATCACCGCGGTCACCGCGAACCCCGCGCCGGCCGCCACCCCCAGCAGGTACGGGTCGGCCAGCGGGTTGCGGAACACCCCCTGGTAGCAGCCGCCGGCCAGGGCGAGCAGACCGCCGACGAGCAGGCCGAGCACCACCCGGGGCAGCCGCAGCTCGGTGACGATCGCGATCTCGCGTTCGGTGAGCCCGCTGTCCAGGCGTACCCCGGGCAGCAGGTTGAGCAGTTCGGCGGCGACGCTGCCGGGCGGCAGGCTGACCGGCCCGAGGGACACCCCGGCGACCAGCGCCACCAGCACGGCGAGCACCCCGGCGGCGAGCCAGCGCTTGCGCAGGCCGGCCGGCCGGGGCGTACCGGTGACGCGGGCCGGCCGGGACGCGTCGCGCGTCCCGGCCGGTGCGGGTGTGGTGGACCGCACGGTCACCGGACCGTCACGCCGGCACCTTGGCGGTGGCGTCGACGATCGACCGGAGCAGGTCGACCACGCGCGGCCCCCACCGCGAGGCGACGTCGTCGTCGAGCGCGACGACCTGGTTGTTCTTGACGGCGGTGACGCCGGCCCAGCCGCTGCGGGCCTTGACCGTGTCGGCGCTCTGCTGGCAGCACTTGACGTCGGCGAGGAAGACGAAGTCGGGGTTCGCCTTGACGATGACCTCCTGGGAGAGCTGCGGGTATCCGCCGTTCTTGCCGTCGGCGTCGGAGGCGTCGGCGATGTTCTCCAGGCCGGCCAGCGCGTAGATCGAGCCGATGAAGGTCTTGCTGGTCGCGCTGTACAGCTCCGGCCCCAGCTCGTGGTAGTAGGTCAGCTTCGTCGACCGCTGCGGCAGGTCCTTGGTCAGCTTGCCGATCTCGTCCTTCATCCGGGCGGTGACGTCGGCCGCCTCGGTCGGGTGGCCGGTCAGGGTGCCCAGGTCGGTGAGCTGCCGGTAGGTGTCATCGAGGGTGGCGGCGGCCGGGGTGAGCAGCACCGGGACCTTCAGCGCGGTGAGCTGAGCGATGATCTTGTTGGTGTCGTTGGCGAGGACCACCAGGTCGGGGTTCTTGCCGGCGATCGCCTCGGCGTTCGGCTGGAAGCCGGACAGTTCGCTCTTGGGCGCGTCGGCCGGGTAGTTCGACTGGTCGTCGACGGCGGTGACCTGCTTGCCGGCCCCGATGGCGAAGAGCATCTCGGTCGCGGTCGGCGACAGCGAGACGATCTTCTCGGGCCGCTTGTCGAGGGTGAGGTTGCCCACCGTGGCCGGGAAGGCCGCCGCGCCGGAGCTGCTGCCGGCGGCAGGGGTGTCGTCGGAGGTCTTCTCGGCGCACGCGCCGAGGGCGAGGGCGGCCACCGCGAGGGTCGCGGCGAACAGCCGGGGGGTACGTCGGGACATCTGGCCTCCTGTCGGTCGAGGAGCGTGCTTCGCCGACAGGGAGCGTGGTGCGCGCCCGTCCGCGAGGCGCCCTTCCTCGAGAGCGCGTGTCGCGACCGACCGCAGGCGACCTGGCTCGTCCCCACACACGGCGACGCCGGCCACGTCGGGCCGGGCGTCGCGGCGGCTCCGGCGCGGGGCGGGGAGCCTGGGTGGGTCATCACAGTTGCGGGACAGCGCCGGTTTCGCACCGGCTTCGCTGCGGTCGATCGGGTGCCACGGTAGCGCACCACCAGCGAAGATCGTCCGGACGGGAGGGGGTGGGTGGGGCCCCGTCGGGGGCTTACGGGACCCCACCCGGAATGACGTCCGGTAACTCAGCAGTAGGTGCTCTGCTTGTTGATCACGCGGTAGGGGCAGTCGGCGTACTCGGACAGGAGCAGCACCGCCTCCTTGTTGCGGGAGGTCTGCGCGGGGATCACCTCGTCGGGCGGGTAGAAGCCGCCGCCGGCCCCGGACGATCCGGGGTACATCTCGAAGGTGTACGCCCAGATCTTGTGGGTCGCCCACATCCAGTCGAGGCTGTCGCCGTCGGTGATGTAGAGGTCGCTGGACTGCTCGGGGGTGTAGCCGTTGGTGGCCGCCATCCGCTGCCCGAGGGTGGCGAAGGTGTTGTACTGGTCGGCGGTCATCCCGCTGGGGGTGTTCGCCGTGGTGTAGCCGAACGGCCAGAGCACCAGCTGCGAGTAGGTGTGCCAGTCGATGTTGGCCTTGATCTGCTGCACCCCGCCGACGACCCGGCTGTTGACGAAGTCCCGCAGCGCCTTGGTCTCCGGCGCGGAGAAGGCGGACGGCCCCCGGTAGGTGCTCGACGACGGCGCGCCGGACGAGCCGCCGCAGCAGCCCCAGTTGTAGCCCCAGTTGCGGTTCAGGTCGGTGCCGACCGCCGCCGCACCGCTGTTGGGCTGCCGGTTCTTCCGCCAGGACCGGTAGGAGCCGGTGGCGATGTCGTACTCGCTGCCGTCCGGGTTGACCGTGGGGACGATCCAGATCTCCCGGGAGTTGACGATGCTGGTGATCCGCGAGTCGCTGCCGTAGCTGTCGGTGAACAGGTTCAGCAGGTAGATCGCCATCTCGACGGTCAGGTGCTCGCGGGCGTGCTGCTGGGAGTTGAACAGGATCTCCGGTTCGGCCTCGTCGGTGCCGACGTTGTCCGAGATCTTCACCGCCATCAGGTCGCGGCCCTCGTACGACCGACCGATGCTGATCTTGCGGGCGATCGCCGGGTGGTCGGCGACCACCTGGTTGACCACGGTGGTCAGCTCGGCGTAGTCGTGGTAGTTCGAGTCGGCCGGCGGGAAGGCGTTGGCGCGGGCGCCCTCGGCGGGGGCCGGCTCGACCTCCCGTTCCAGCCGGAAGCCGAGCCGGGTGATGGCGGCGGCCTCGGACCGGTTGGCCGAGACGTACAGCACGCCGTGCTCGGCGGAGTCGATGGCCGCGCCGGTGCGGGCGACCGCATTGCGGTCGGCGAGGGTACGCGGACCCAGCACGCGGTAGCTGACGGCGGTGGGCTCGGGCTCCGGGGCCGGGCGGGCGGAGACCGGCCCGGTGGCGACGGCGGTGAGGCCGAGGCCGGCGACGACGGCGAGCGCCAGGCGACGCCGGAAGGGGGAGGTGCGGAAGGCCATGGACATCCTCCTCGGGGTACGGGGTATCCCGTTGTGCGCCCACTCCACCAGCAGTCACATGGTCATATCAATATCTGTGACTGTCTCCAACCATCCCGACCGGATCGTCATACCGGCAATGGTTTTCCTGACGACACCCTCTGGCGAAACTTCCTGCCAAGCGGGACAGTGAACGGCAACGATTCCCCACCCTGCGGAGTTGCCATGTCCAGCAGAGTCCTGCGCACGGTCGCCCTGGTCGGCGTCGCCACCCTCACCCTGCTCGCCAGCACCGCACCCGTCCGGGCCGGCGGCCCGTCACCCACCGGAACGCACCCGCCCACCGGAACGCACCCGCCCACCGGGGACCGTCCGCCCGCCGAGGACCGTCCGCCCGCCGGGGACCGTCCGCCCGCCGGTGGGCACGACGAGCAGATCACCTTCCAGGAGTGGTCCCGCTACCCCGACTGGCGGGCCGGCACCCACCGGGGCACCCACGCCGTACCCGGCCACCACGCCGGTCTCACCATCGGTCGCCCCGCCGGCACCACCGAGTTCACCGACGAACACACCGGCACCACCCGCACCTGGGAATACGCCACCTGGACCTCCCCGCCCACCCCGATCGGCTTCGACGCCACCGAACTGGTCGCCTCCTGGAACGCCGACACCCCCGCCGGCACCTGGCTCCAGGTCGAACTCCAGGGCACCTACTCCACCGGCGACCACACCCCGTGGTACGTCATGGCCCGCTGGGCCTCCGGCGACGGGGACATCGCGAGGGCCACCCTGGACGGTCAGGGCGACCCCTGGTCCAGCGTGTGGACCGACACGTTCGCCATCGACGACGCGGACGCCGGGGTGCTGCTGCGGTCGTACCAGCTCCGGTTGACCCTCTACCGCGCACCCGGCCAGGCCGCAGCGCCCCGGGTCCGGATGCTCGGCGCGATGAGTTCACACGTGCCCGACCGGTTCACCGTCCCGCCGAGCCGGGGTGGCATCGCCTGGGGCACCGAACTGCCGGTGCCGGCCCGATCCCAGATGATCCACCGGGGCAGCTACCCCGAGTGGGGCGGCGGCGGCCAGGTCTGGTGCAGCCCGACGTCCACCACGATGGTGCTGGAGTACTACGGCAAACTCCCGTCGGCGGCCGACCTGTCCTGGATCGACCCCGGCCACCCCGACCCGCAGGTCGTCCACGCCGCCCGGATGACCTGGGACAACGAGTACGAGGGCGCGGGCAACTGGCCGTTCAACACCGCGTACGCCGCCAGCTTCCCCGGCATCGACGCCCGCGTCACCCGACTGCACTCCCTCGACGAGGCGGAACGCTTCATCCGCGCCGGCATCCCCGTGGTCACCTCGCAGTCCTTCCTCGACACCGAGCTGGACGGGTCGAACTACGGCACCTCCGGGCACCTGTTCGTGATCGTCGGCTTCACCGCCGACGGCGACGTGATCGTCAACGACCCGGCGTCCGCGTCCAACGCCGAGGTGCGCAACGTCTACCGACGCGACCAGTTCGAGCAGATCTGGCTACGAACCAAGCGGCACCGGGCCGACGGCACGGTGGCCGGCGGATCGGGCGGCATCGCCTACCTGATCAAGCCGACCGACCGCCCCTGGCCGGTCGTCCCCGGCTCGACCAACTGGTGACCCCCACCCCCACCCGCCCGAGATCCCGTCGGGCGGGTGGGCGGCGGCCGCAGTCGGGTCGGATGATCGACCCCCCGTGGGCCGAAGTAGCGGCATAACCGCCCGGCGACACCCCTACTTCGCCACCCTAGAGTGGATCTTGGCCGCCAAGGCCCAGATCCACCCGGGCCAGCCTGGAAGCGATGTGCTCAGGGGCCGGAACAGCGGCATCACCACTCGGCGATACCGCCACTGGCCCGCCCCTGAGTGGTTTCTCGGCCGACCAGGCCCAGATCCGCCCCGGTCGGCCGAGAGATCCACTCAGGTGAGCCGAAGTAGCGGTATCACTGCTCAGTGATACCGCTACTTCGCTGCTCTGGAGTGGATCTCCGGGTCGCCCCGGCCGCGCAGCGGGGCGCGCGACCGATGCGGGCCGGGCAGTGCGCGAACGCGCAGGGCACGAACGAGTGCGCGGGTCGGGCGGGGGGTCAGGGGCGGGGGCGAGGGCGGGAGGTCAGGGGCGGGGGTCACCCTCGACCGGGTGGTCGTCGCCGGCCAGCGCGGAACGCAGCCGTTCCTTCTCCGCCCGACGTCGCTCCGCGGCGGCGGCCACCTCCTCGGCCATCTGGTCCCGCCAGCCCCGAAGCAGGAAGAACGACGCGGCGGCCGAGAAGATCAATGCCACCATGAGCTTGAGGAACAGGTTCATCCCGACCGGCCACAGTGCCACCACGACCAGCAGGAACAGCCCGATCCGGGCCAACGTGTACTTGACCGCCGCGCTCACCGGACCGCCTTAAGTCGCGACTGCGGGGCTCGCACAACCCGCTCACTCCTCGCGCTCACCGGACCGCCTTAAGTCGCGACTGCGGGGCTCGCACAACCCGCTCACTCCTCGCGCTCATGTCTTTCCCCATTTCCTGCTTCTGCGTCGGGGCTCCGACACCGGTGGTTCAGCCCGTGCGTCGGGCCAGCCAGTGCACGCCCTGGAACCAGAGGACCGCGTACCCGACGGTGAACGCGAGTGCGGCCAGCCCGCCGGTGAGCAGCGGCGCGAGCCCGGACGCAAGGCCCGCCACCAGCAGCCCGGCGAGCACCGCGACCACCGCGGCGGACAGGGCCGCCACCACCCGGGCCGCACCGAAGTCCCAGGCCCGGAAGTCGTCCCAGAACAGCCAGGCCGGCAGGATCACCGCAAGCCAGCCGTTGGTACGGCCGAAGTCGCCCGCGCCGGCCACCGCGAACGCCCAGTCGAAGAGCACCAGTGCCAGCACGCCGATCACCCAACCGGCCAGGCTCACCCCGAGCAGGTCACCCAGGGTCAGGATGCGTCCCTCGGCGTCCCGGCGGGGAAACCCGCTGCGCTGCTGCGCGGTCGGCTGCTGTCCGGTCATGGTGTGACGAGCATACGGCCGGGTCAGGCCCAGACCTGCTGCGGCTCGGCACGCCGAGACGAAAGCGACGGCGCCCGGTCGTACTCGCGGACCACGTTGTAGCGGGTGTCCCGCTCCACCGGCTGGAAACCGGCGTCCCAGATCAGGTTGAGCAGGTCGTCGCGGTGCATGGTGTTCGGGGTGCCGTACGAGTCGGCATCGTGGGTGATCTTGTATTCGACGACCGAGCCGTCCAGGTCGTCCACGCCGAAGTTGAGCGAGAGCTGGGCCACCGACAGGCCGTGCATCACCCAGAAGTTCTTCAGGTGCGGGACGTTGTCGAACAGCAGCCGGGAGACCGCGAACGTCTTGAGCGACTCGGCCGGCGACGCCATCGTGGTGCGCGCCTGGATCCGGTTACGGATCTTGCCGTCCGCCGAGTCGACGAAGTCGTGCTGGTAGCGCAGCGGGATGAAGACCGCGAACCCGCCGGTCTCGTCCTGCAACTCGCGCAGCCGCAGCACGTGGTCGACCCGGTGCCGGGGCTCCTCGATGTGGCCGTAGAGCATCGTCGCCGGCGTCTTCATGCCCTTGGCGTGGGCCAGCGCGTGGATCCGCGACCAGTCCTCCCAGTGGCAGTTGTGGTCGACGATGTGCTGGCGGACCTCCCAGTCGAAGATCTCCGCGCCGCCACCGGTCAACGACTCCAGGCCGGCGTCCATCAGCTCGTCGAGGATCTCGTCGGCCGACAGGCCGCTGATCTTCTCGAACCACTGCACCTCGGTCGCGGTGAAGCACTTGAGCTTGACGTTGGGCAGCGCCGCCTTCAGCTCGCGCAGCACCTTGGGGTAGTAGCGCCAGGGCAGGGTGGGATGCAGGCCGTTGACGATGTGCAACTCGGTGAGCTGCTCGTCCTCCATCTCCTTGGCCTTGCGGACCGCCTCCTCGATACGCATCGTGTACGCGTCCTTCTCGCCCGGCTTGCGCTGGAAGGAGCAGTACGCACACGAGGCGGAACAGACGTTCGTCAGGTTGAGGTGCCGGTTGACGTTGAACATCACCCGTTCGCCGTTCAACTCGGTACGCCGGTGGTGTGCCAGCCGGCCCAACCAGGTCAGGTCGTCGCTCTCGTAGAGGGCGATCCCGTCCGAGCGGGTCAGTCGCTCCCCCGCGTACACCTTCTCTTCGAGCTCACGCTTGAGTCCGGCGTCCATCGAAAGCCACGTCCCTTCCACCTGCGGTCCCGATCGAGCCTACGTCGGACGACCGACAGGTCGGCAGGACGGGCACCGCCAGCGACCTACCTCACCCGTACTCCCAGGGTTCTCCAAGCTGCCACCGCATCGACATCGTTGTCCCGGTGCGGTAAGACAGGATGGGACGCGGCGCACACCGGCGGCGTTCCGGGTCGCCGCGCCCCACCTCACGCGGTGGCACCATCACGCGGCATCAGGGAGCGGAATGGTCGACAGCGGGCACAGGCGACGGCAGCGACGACGGGTTCCGGTGATCTCCCCGGTGCTGCGTCCGGCGCTCTGGTCGGCCCTGCTCGGCGCGGTCGCCGCGATGGCCCTGGCCACCCCGGTCTACGCCGACCCGGCCCTGCCCAACACCGTCCCGGACACCGGTTCCCGACCGGTGGCGACCGGCTCGCTGCAACTGCCCGGCGCGGCGGCCCCCGGCTACCCGACCGTCGGCCAGCCCGGCAGCCCGACCGCGCCCGTCGGCGGCCTGCCGACCAGCCCGCTGCTGTCCCAGATCGACACGCTGACCGCGCAGAACGGCCAGCTCGCCGACCAACTCCTCCAGCTTGAGAAGCAGCGCGACGACGCCCGGGTGCAGCTCACCGGCGTGCAGAGCGAGCTGACCCGGGCCCGGGGCGCGCTGACCGTGGCCGAGCAGCAGGCCAACGCCGTCGCCGCGAACGCCTTCAAGGCCGCCGCCGCCCTGCCGCCCGGCGAGTTCGCCCGCGACCTGCACGGGCTGAGCGTCCTGCAAAGGGTCTCCCGGGGCGAGCAGGCCGAGGGCGAGACCACGGCGGCGGCCGGCGAACTCTCCCGCGCCCGTACGGCCGAGCAGGTCGCCGCCCAGGCGGTCACCGCCGCCACCGACCGGGTCCGGCGCGCCGAGGAACAGTTCGCCGCGGTGCAGAAGGCGCTGCGCGACAACGATGCCAAGATCGCCAAGCTGCGGGCCGACAACCAGGCCCAGCTCATCGCCCTGGAGAAGCAGCAGGAGGCCGCCGAGCAGAAGCTCGGGTCGGCGTACGTCGAGGGACAGAGCAGCAGCGGCCTGAACGCCAGCCCGCAGGCGCTCGCCGCCGTGCGGTACGCGCTGGCGCAGCTCGGCGACCCGTACCTCTGGGCGGCCGAGGGCCCGGACCGGTTCGACTGCTCCGGTCTGATGTGGGCGGCCTACCGGTCGGCCGGCTACTACGACCTGCCCCGGGTCGCCCGCGACCAGTACTACGCCACCCGTGGCCGGACGGTCTCGCAGAGCGCCCTGCTCCCCGGCGACCTGCTCTTCTTCGCCTCGGGTAGCAGCTGGACGACCATCCACCACGTCGCGATGTACATCGGCAACGGGCGGATGGTGCAGGCACCCCGCAGCGGAGACGTGGTCAAGATCTCCCAGGTGCGGTGGTCCGGCCTCTACGCCTCCACCCGGGTCGTCGGCGCGGTGACCAGCCCCGGGGCCCCGGTCACCCCGCCGCCCACCCCGAAGCCCACCACGGCGTCGCCGAAGCCCACCACCCCCACGCCGAAGCCCACCACAGCGTCGCCGAAGCCCACCACGCCCACGCCCCGGCCGACCGGAGGGCCGACCACCGGGCCGACGAAGCCGCCGACCACCCCGAGGCCGCCGGTCACCTCCGCGCCGCCGACCCCCACGCCGACCAGGACCGCCGACCCGACGCCGAGCCTCACCGGTTCCGGCACCCCGAGCCCGGAGGACAGCGGCGCGGTGGAGAGCAGCCGATCAGCGTCCGCCCCGGCATCGGCGGGTGCCTCGGCGAGCACCGGGAGCTGACCGGCCGGCACCGTCCCGACCGTCCCGTCGGCACTCCGGCTGTGCCGACGGGACGAGATGTGGCACGGTGACACGAGGCACATCCGGTCACCGTTCGCGGGACGCGGGTGCGAGGGTGCGCGGAGGGCGAGCATGGGCGAGCAAGAGGTTCCGGTGGGGCACGTCGACCAGGGACCGGTGCCCGACCCGGCCGAACCCGCCGCCCGTACCGACGACGCCGGGCGGGCCACCCCGGAACCCGTCGCCGCCCCGCCCCGCCCCGACCGGGTCACCAGCACCCCGGTCCGGCCCGGCCCGCCCGTCGACGGCACTGCCCGCGCCACGGCCAGCGTACGTACCGTGACCGCCCCACCCGAGGGTGGCGACCTGACGGCGGGGCCGGCGACCGCGACCACCTACCGGGCCGGCGAGCCGGCCGTTCCGGCCTCCCGAACACCCGAGCCGGACGGCTCCGCCAGCGGAGACCCGACCCCGGGCGGCCCGACCCAGGGCAGCCCGGTCACCGCCCCGACCTCCCGGGCATCCGCCCCGGACGACCCCGCCGACGGCAGCCCCGCCCCGTGCGGACCGGCGGCCGTTCCCGGGCAGCGCGACAGCTCGGACGGCCGCCCGGCACGGGCCAGCGTCTCCGTCCCCGGGCTCAGCCGGGTCTCCGCCGCCGAGGCGGAGGGCGCGGCGGCCGACGCGGGCATCCGCCCGGGGGACGCCGCCCCCGGGGTGTACCGGTCGACGCCTGTCAACCCGGAGCCACCCGAGCCCGCGCAGCCCCCGGAGCCGGTCCAGCCCCCCACCCCGCCGACGCCGGAGCCGGAGCCCGCCCCCGAACCGTTGCCGGCCCCCACCCCCGAGCCGGCCCCGGGCCCGGTCACTCCCGAGCCGCCGGCCCCCGGCCCGTTCCCCGCGCCGGTCCCGCCGCTGCCCGGTCCACCGCCGGGTCCCGTTCCGGTCCCACCCGGTCCGGTCCCACCCGGTCCGGTCCCACCCGTACCGGGGCCGCCGCTGCCGCCCCCGGGTCCGGCGGTGCCCCCGCCCCCACCACCGCCCGGCCCGATGCCGGCGCCCCCGTTCCCCCCGCCCCCGGCCGTGCCCGCCACCCCGACGACCTTCCGGGCCAGCGCCTCCGCCACCGTGCCCACGACCGGCGGCACCGTCGCCCCACCCGCCTCGGCACCCCCGGCCGGCAGCATCCCGGCCTCGGCACCCCCGGCTTCCGCGCCCCCTGCCGCGACCTCCCCGGTCTTCCGGCCGCCCACCTCCGCACCCCCGGCCGCGACGCCCTCCGCACCGGCCAGCCTCATCCCGCCGGCCTCCGCACCCCCGGCACCCGCCAGCTTCACCCCGCCGGCCTTCGGGTCGCCCTCCGCGTTCGCCCCGCCGACCGCTGCATCCCCGGCACCTTCCGCCTTCGCCCCGCCCACCTCCGCGCCTCCCGCCCCGGCGGGTACCGGCCGAACGGATGCCGGCAGCGCGGGGGCCGGCAGCGCGGGAGCCGGCAGCGCGGGAGCCGGCAGCGCGGGAGCAGCCGGTTCGGCGATGCCGACGTTCCGGGCCCCGGTCGTGCCCGACCCGGTGGGTGACGGCGCGACCTCGGCGCTGCCGGTGGTACCGGCCCCTGCACTGCCCAACCGGCCGGCATCCGGGCCCGCACCACGTCGCACGGCCGGCGGCACGACCCGCCCCTCCTCCGGTACGCCCTACCAGGGCGGCCCGGACCTGGCCAGCGTCGGCTACGGCGGCACCGACGGCCCTGCGCACGCCACGATCGCCTTCCCGGCCGGCAACCCGGTGGAGAACTCCGGCTCGCTGACCGGGCACATCCTGGCCCAGGGCTGGTCCGACACGCCGGCCCCGAGGTCCAGGACCACCCGGGTGGTGATCGTGCTCGCCGCCTCGCTGGGGCTGTTGGTGGCGATCAGCGTGCTCGTCGTCCTGCTCGCCAACGACGTGATGGACGGGCTGGTCGGCGGCATGCTGTCCCAGTGAGGCCGGCCGCTGGCGACGCCGGTGAAGGGGACCGGTCAGGCAGGTGGGGGATGCCCGGAACGGGTGAGTCCGCCCACTACCGGCTCGGGGCACACTGGCGACGTCGCCGGAGCGCCGTACACTTGTCGGGATCACTGACCCGGCACGCGTGGCGTGCCCCTGGGCGATCTTGCGGGCGATTCGGCGGCGTACCCATGCTGCGGCGGGCCATCGCGAAGATGCGCCCCGCTCGAAAGGCATTTCTTGACCACCTCCGTTGACCCCGGCACCAGTCCGTCCGTCCACGACCTCCCGACCGACGACGTCACCCCGGCCACCCCCGTCGGCTTCGCCGACCTGGGTCTGCCCCGGCAGCTCGTCGACGCCCTCGCCCGGCAGGGCATCACCACCCCGTTCGAGATCCAGCGGGCCACCGTGCCCGACGCCCTCGCCGGCCGGGACGTCCTCGGCCGGGGCCAGACCGGCTCCGGCAAGACCCTCGCCTTCGGCCTGCCGATCGTCGCCCGGCTGGCCGAGCTCAACCGGGCCCGGCCGCTGCACCCGCGCGCCCTGGTCCTCGTCCCCACCCGTGAGCTGGCGATGCAGGTCAACGACGCGCTGCTGCCGCTGGGCAAGGCCGTCGGGATCTTCCTCAAGACCGCCGTCGGCGGCGTGCCGTACGACCGGCAGATCGACGCGCTGCGCCGGGGCGTCGAGATCGTCGTGGCCACTCCGGGCCGGCTCGGTGACCTGATCAACCGGGGCGTCTGCGTCCTGGACGACGTCGAGGTGACCGTCCTCGACGAGGCCGACCAGATGGCCGACATGGGCTTCCTTCCCGAGGTCACCGAGCTGCTCACCAAGACCCCGGCGGGCGCCCAGCGGCTGCTGTTCTCGGCCACGTTGGACGGTGACGTCGACGCCCTGGTCAAGCGGTTCATGACCGACCCGGTGACGCACTCCACCGCGCCGTCGACCGCCTCGGTGTCCACGATGGACCACCATCTGCTGCTGATCCCGCCGCACGACAAGTTCGCCGTGGCGGCGTCGATCGCGGCCCGGTCCGGCCGGACGATGCTCTTCGCCCGTACCCAGCTCGGTGTCGACCGGCTGGTGGAACAGCTCGGCGCGGTGGGCGTACGGGCCGGTGGGCTGCACGGCGGCAAGACCCAGCGGATGCGTACCAAGACCCTCGCCGAGTTCCGCGAGGGACGGATGGACGTGCTGGTCGCCACCGACGTGGCGGCCCGGGGCATCCACGTCGACGGGGTGTCCCTGGTGCTGCACATCGACCCGCCGAAGGACCCGAAGGACTACCTGCACCGGGCGGGGCGTACCGCGCGGGCCGGCGAGTCCGGCGCGGTGGCCACGCTGGTGCTGCCCAAGCAGCGGCGGACCACGCTGGCGATGCTGGAGAAGGCGGGCGTGGAGCCGGCCGAGACCCGGGTGCGGGCCGGCGACGCGGTGCTCGCCGAGCTGACCGGTGCCCGCGAGCCCAGCGGTGTCCCGGTCCGCGAGGAGCCCGAGCCGCGCCGGCACGGCGACCGCCCGCGCCGCTTCGGCGACCGGGACGCCCGGGGCTACGGCGGCGACCGGGGCCACGGCGGCAGCCGGGACGGCCGCGGCGGCTACGGCGGGGAGCGCCCGGCCCGGGAGCGGAGCTACGGCGACCGGCCGACCGGGGACCGCCGCTACGGCGACCGGCCCTACGGTGACCGCGCCGCCCGGGACGACCGTCCCACCGGCGACCGGGGTTACGGCGACCGGACCGGGAGCGGCGAGCACGGCTACCGTGACCGCCCCACCGGCGGGGCCGGCTACGGCGAGCGGACCGGCGGCGGGCAGGGCTTCGGCGAGCGGACCGGCGGGGGTTACCGCGAGCGGCCGAGCGGCGAGCGCGGCTACGCCGAGCGTCCCCGGACCGACCGGAGCTACGGCGACCGGGGTTACGGCGACCGGCGCTTCGGCGAGCGCAGTGAGCCGCGCTTCGGCGACCGGGACGCCCGGGGCGAGCAGCGGTCCGGCGAGCGTCGGTTCGGCGGCGGCGACCCGCGTGGCACCGACCGTCGGGGCGGGTTCCGCACCGAGGGCCGGGTCCGGGACGACCGGCCGCGTGACGACCGGCGGGGCTTCGGCGGCCGGCCGCCGGCGCGTACCCACTGATCGAATCGGGAGCGGGCCGCCCCGGCCACGGTCCCCCGCGGTTTTCCGACGCCGCCCCGGAGCACCTGCTCCGGGGCGGCGTTCGCGCATGCGCTGCCGTCGACGCCCTGCTGGCGTAACGTCCGAACCATGCCGAGGTCACTTTTCTGGAGCCGGACCGACACCGCCGGGGCCGAGCACGCCGTCCTCGACGACGGGGCCGGATTCGCCGCACACGGGACCCAACTGGCCGTCGACCCGATCCCCTACACCTGCCGCTACCGGTTGGAGACCGGCGCGGACGGGGCCACCACCTCGCTCGCCGTGGAGGTGGAGGGGGCCGGCTGGTCGCGGAGCGTACGGCTGGAACGCGGCGCGGACGGATGGCGGGTGCGCACCGGCGAGCAGGGTGACCTGGACGCGGCGTTGCGGGCGGCCGGGCAGCCGCCGGCCGGCCTGCCCGGCATGGAGGACACCGACCGGCTGCACGCGGCGCTCGACGTCGACCTGGGCGGCTCGGCCCTGTTCAACAGCCTGCCGATCCGTCGGCTGGGGCTGGCGGGGGCCGCAGCCAGCACCGAGCACCGGATCACCGTGGCGTGGGTGCTGGTGCCCAGCCTGGAGGTGGTGGCCGGCGAGCAGGTCTACACCGCGCTCGGGCCGGGGCGGGTGGGGTTCACCAGCGACACCTTCCGCACCGAACTGGAGGTGGACGGCGAGGGGCTGGTCCGGCACTACCCCGGGCTGGCCGACCGGGCCGACCTGGGCTGACCGGGGGGAACCAGGGCGGGCACGGCCGCGCCGGGTGTCGGCCCGGCCGGCTCCCCGGTTCCCGCCGGGGGTCAGCCGGGCCAGCTCCCGGTGCTGAGGAACCGGTCGATGGTGGCCAGGTGCGGGGCGAGGTCGAGGCCCTGCGCGGCCACCCAGGCGTCGTCGTAGTAGGTGTCGGCGTACCGGTCCCCGGCGTCGCAGATCAGCGTCACCACCGAGCCGGGCCGCCCCTGCGCGAGCAGTTCGGCGATCAGCCCGAACGCCCCCCACAGGTTGGTGCCGGTGGAGCCGCCGACCCGCCGGCCGAGCACCGCCGAGCCGGCCCGCATGGCGGCCAGCGAGGCGGCGTCGGGCACCTGGGTCATCCGGTCGACCACCGAGGGGAGGAAGGACGCCTCGACGGTGGGTCGGCCGATCCCCTCGATCCGGGAGCCCCGGCCGGTGCGTACCGACCAGTCGGCGGCCTGCCACGCCGGGTAGAACGCCGAGTTCTCCGGGTCGACCACGCAGAGTTTGGTGGGCAGCCGCTGGTAGCGGGCATACCGGCCGATGGTGGCGCTGGTGCCGCCGGTGCCGGCGCCGACCACGATCCAGGCGGGCACGGGGTGCCGTTCCAGGGAGAGCTGCGCGTAGATCGACTCGGCGATGTTGTTGTTGCCCCGCCAGTCGGTGGCCCGTTCGGCGTAGGTGAACTGGTCCATGAAGTGCCCACCGCTGTCCTCGGCGAGCCAGCGCGCCTCGACCACCACCTTGGCCGGGTCGTCGACCAGGTGGCAGCGCCCGCCGTGGAACTCGATCTGGGCGATCTTCTCGGGTGAGGTGGAGGCTGGCATCACGGCGACGAACGGCAGCCCGAGCATCCGGGCGAAGTACGCCTCGGAGACCGCCGTCGAGCCGGAGGACGCCTCGATCACCGTGGTCGCCGGCCCGATCCAGCCGTTGCAGAGCCCGTAGAGGAACAGTGAGCGGGCCAGCCGGTGCTTGAGCGAGCCGGTGGGGTGCACCGACTCGTCCTTGAGGTAGAGGTCGATCCCCCACTGCCGGGGCAGCGGGAACGGCAGCAGGTGGGTGTCGGCGGACCGGTTGGCGTCGGCCTCCACGGCGGCGATCGCCTCGGTCACCCACACCCGGCTGGCCTCGTCGCACCGGTCGAGATGAGTCACGTCGGCAACGGTACAAGCGAGGTCAGCTCGGGTTCGGGCCGGCCCGGCGTCGTTGCCGGCGCTGACCGGCCCGGCCCGCCGCCCGGATCACCGGGAGCAGCGCCAGCGCCAGCCGGGGGTAGGCGTCCAGCAGGCGTACCTGGGCACCCCGCCAGCGGGGCAGGCTGACCACCGGCCGGGGGCGGCGGGCGAGCCGGACGACCCGGGCCGCGACCCGTTCCGGGCGCAGCAGGGTGCCGGTGAAGGAGGCCACCGCGCCGTCGTCGTCCAGCCGGTCGTGCAGCATCGGCGTCCAGATGCCGTCCGGGCAGAGACAGGAGACGTGTACGTCACGCAGCCCGGCCGTCCGCAGGTCGGCGAGGGTGCCGATGCTGAACGCGAGCAGCGCGTGCTTGCTGGCCGCGTAGACGGTTTCACCCGGGGCGGCGACCAGCCCGGCCAGGGAGACCACGTTGAGCACGTGCCCGTGCCGCTGGGCGCGCATCACGTCGAGGGCGGCGAGGGTGCCGGTCATCGCGCCGAGCGCGTTGACCTCGACCACCTGCCGTCGGGTGGCCGGGTCCTGCGTCCAGGACGCTCCGGTGACCAGGATGCCGGCGTTGTTCACCCACAGCCCGAGCCCGCCCCGACCGGCCGCCTCGGCGGCCACGGCGGCGCAGGCGGCCGGGTCGCGGACGTCCAGCACCCGGGACCATCCGCCGAGCGGCGCGGCGGCGAGCGCGACCGCGTCGGGATCCAGGTCGGTCAAAAGTACGGTCCAGCCGTCGGCGTGCAACGCGGCGGCGACGGCCCGGCCGAGCCCACCCGCCGCCCCGGTCACCACGGCGGTGGTGGGCGTCATCGGCGCAAGGTATCGCCGTCGCCCCGCCCGCACCAGCCCCGGTCGCACCAGCCCCGGTCGCACCAGCCCCGGTCGGCCGGTCAGGGGGCCGGCGGCTCGATCGGCTGGGGCCGGTTCTCCCACTTGGTCGACAGCGCGATGCCGGTGCGGGTGGAGGCCACCCCGGGGGTACGGCTCAGCCGCACGATCAGCTGTTCCAGCTCGGCGATGGTGCCGACCCGAGCCTTGAGCAGGAAGGATTCGACGCCGGCCATGAAGTAGCAGGACTCGATCTCGGGCATCTGTCGGAACGTCTCCAGCACGTCGTCGGTGTCCCCGCCGGAGTCCTCGACGATGCCGATGAGCGCGGTGACGCCGAGGCCGATCGCCTCCGGCTCGACCTCGGCCCGGTAGGCCCGGATGACGCCGCTGGACTCCAGCTTGCCGACCCGTTCGTGCACGGCCGGCGCGGAGAGGCCGACCTGCCGGGCCAGCTCGGCGTACGACAGGCGGGCGTTACCGCGCAGTAGTTCGACGAGGCTCCGGTCGATCGCGTCCACGGAGGGTGAGCCTATCCGTTGGGGCGTAACGTCCGGCGACCGGCATCCGTTGGATCTGACAGCAGGTGACAGTTCGCAGACCGACGGTCAAGGGAGTCCCGCGCCGGTACCATTTACTAACTTCCCACTCCGTGCGTTTTTCGCGTTTGGCGGACAGGCCAGTTCGCTGGTGCTGTAATTGCCATACGTCCCTCATGACGGCTCTGGGCTCGCACCGGCCGGGGGCAGTGTGTTCAGCCGAGGGCTTCGTCGACGCGAGGAGGGGGCTGTGGACACTGGAGATCGCCTGCTGACACCGGGTGAGGTCGCCGCACTGTTTCGGGTGGACCCGAAGACTGTGACGCGGTGGGCGGCGGCCGGCCGGATAGGCAGCATCCGGACTCCAGGCGGGCATCGCCGGTTTCGGGAATCCGAGGTGCGGGCCCTGCTGGAAGGGGAGGGCATGTTGGACGAGGCGGAAGACATAGGCAAGCCACGTAACGTGGGCCCGGCCGCCTCGACCGGGCCGGGTCCGGCCAATGCCGGGATGTACTGAATGGTGCGAGACGGACGCGCGGGCCGGCCGAAAGGTCCGGCCCGCCGCCGACTGAACGGGCGGCGGACCCGCCGGTACCGATCGTTGCGGCCCGGCTGATCGTTGCGGCCCGGCTGACCGTTGTGGCCCGGTTGACCGCTGTGGCTTGCTGACTGTTGTGGCCTGGCCGGGTACCCGCCCCGATTGGCGACGGCGGTCGGGCACACACGTCCGGATCGACGGCGGTGGCCGTGGTGGTCAGCGCTCGGCGGCCAACTCGCCCGACCAGCGGCGGAACAGGGTGTGCGGCACGCCCAGGGCGTCCAGCACCTTGCCGGCGACGAAGTCGACAAGTTGCTGCGCGGTGGCGGACGCGCCCGCGCCGTAGAAGCCGGGACTGGCCGGCAGCACCACCGCGCCGGCGTCGTGCAGCGCGATCAGGTGTTCCAGGTGGCTGCGGGTCACCGGGGTCTCCCGGGGCACCAGCACCACCGGGCGTCGTTCCTTGAGGTTGACCTCGGCGGCGCGTTGCAGCAGGTCCTTCGACAGGCCGATGGCGATGCCGGCGCAGGCCGCCGTGCTGGCCGGCACGACCGCCATGCCGCGTACCCGGTAGGAGCCGCTGCTCGGGCCGGCGGCGATGTCGCCGGCCGGCCAGTGCCGCACGTCGTCGCCGGTGAGGTCCCGGCCCAGCCAGCCGGCGAGGTCCTCGGCCCAGTGGCCGTCCCGGAACGGCCGGCCGGTCTCGTCGAGGACGGTCAGCCGGGCGGCCCGGGACACGATCAGGTCCACCGGATGCCCGGCGTCGAGCAGGCCCCGGACGACGGCCGCCGCGTAGGGGGTGCCGGACGCCCCGGAAACCCCCACCACCCATGGTTCGCGCATACGCCCAGCCTGCCTGGTGTACGCCGACCACCGACGCCCACCCCCACAATCGCCCCCGTCGGCACGGTGCGGGACCGGCCGGTCGACCCACCGTCGCCGTACCGGTGGTCCGGGCCTCCCGCAGCAGGCCCGGACGGCACGTCGACGCTGGACCTGCGATGCTGCGCACGGATGATCCACACGGTACGGGGGAGACATCGGTAATGGTCGACGAGATCCTCTGGTCGTTACGGTCGGCGTGCCCGATCCCACCCCGGCTCTCCCCGTACGCCGACGGGGTGCAGGAGTGGCTGCTGGAGCTGCTGCCCCGGCTGGGTCTGCCGTTGGGTGCCGAGGCGTTGCACCGGCTCGACCGGGCCGGCTTCGCCCGGTACGCGGGCCGCCTCTACCCCGACGCCAGCGAGCCGGACCTGCGTACCGTGTCGGCCCTGTTCACCTGGTTCTTCCTGGTCGACGACGCCTGCGACGGGCCGGACCGGCTGCCGTCGGAGCAGATCCGGGCGCTGCGTCGCGGGACGCTGACCCTGCTGCACGACGGCCCCCGACGGCGGCACCCGGGATTCGGGGGTCCGCTGCGCCGGCTGCTGGTCGAGGCGTGGCGGATGCCCCGCCGCCGGATGCCGGCCCGCTGGCGGCTGCGGTTCGTCGACGCGGTCGGTGACCACCTGGACGGCAACTGGCGGGAGGCGGTGGCGAAGGAGAGCGGCCGGACACCCGGCGTGGCCGAGTACGTGGCGTTGCGCCGGGCCACCTCGGCGGCGTACGTGTCGTATCCGCTGATCGAGTTCGTCGGGGGCAGGGCGCTGCCGGACGCGGTCTACCATCATCCGCTGCTGCGCCGGATCGGTGAACTCGGCAACGACCTGCTCTCCTGGTACAACGACCTCGCCTCGATGGAACGGGACCGGACCACCTCGGGCGGGCACAACCTGGTGTTGGCGCTCGCCGACGAGCGGGACGTGCCGGTGGAGCGGGCCGCCGAGCTGGTCGCCGACCGCTGGCGGGACACGATGACCCGGTTCCAGATGCAGTGTGCAGCCGTCCCGTCGTTCGGCCCGGCGCTTGACGACTCCGTCGCCGCCCACCTCGACGGCATCGCGAACGCCGTCCGGGGCACCATCGACTGGACCCTGGAAAGCGCCCGCTACCCCGTCCACCCCCACCCCTGACACCCGACGCCCCGCCCCGCCCTCCCCGCCCGCCCCGCCCTGGTGATCAAGAGGTTCGCGTCAACTTGAAGATCAAACTTGACGCGAACCTCTTGATCACCTGACGCAAACCTCTTGATCACCGAGGGCAGCCGGCGGGGCAGGGGTGGAGCGGGGCGCAGAGCAGGACAAGGGCCGGCCGCGGGGTGCAGGACAGTGCGGGGCGCAGGGCAAGAACCGGGCGCGGGGGCAGGGCGCGCGGGAACCGAGATGAGCCAGGAGCGGAGTCAGGCGCCGAGGTCGAGGCGGATCACCAGGTCGAGCAGGGCGAAGACGAACAGGGCGATGCCGACGAAACCGTTGGCGGTGAAGAAGGCCCGGTTGACCCGGCTCAGGTCGGTCGGGGTGACCACCACGTGCTGGTAGCCGAAGGCGACCGCGGTGAGCGCCAGCCCGATCCACCACGGCCAGCCGAAGCCGACCAGCGCACCGAACCAGATGAACAGCGCGAACGTCACCACGTGCGCCACGGTGGAGGCGTGCAGGGCGAAGCGCCGGCCGTAGCGGGCGGGGACGCTGCGTACCCCGATCCGGCGGTCGACCTCGTCGTCCTGGCAGGCGTAGATCAGGTCGAAGCCGCCGATCCACAGGCCGACGGCCGCGCCGAGCAGCCAGGCCGGCCCGGAGCCGGCGAAGGTGCCGGTGACGGCGAGCCAGGCGCCGACCGGGCCGACGGCCTGGGCGATCGCCAGGATGGCGTGCGGCCAGTCGGTGAACCGCTTGCCGTAGGGGTAGACGACCAGCGGGATGACGGCGAGCGGGGCGAGCACCAGGCAGAGCGGGTTGAGCAGGGCGGCGGCGGCGAGGAAGACCACCAGGGCGACGGCCGCGCCGGTCCAGGCCGTCCGCACGCTCACCGCCCCGGTGACCAGTTCCCGCCCGGCGGTACGCGGGTTACGCGCGTCGATCCGCCGGTCGAGGATGCGGTTGGCGGCCATGGCGAACGTCCGTGCCCCGACCATCGCCACGGTGATCAGCAGCAGGTCTCCCCAGCGCACCCGACCGCCGTTGACCTGCATCGCGGTCAGCGCCGACAGGTACGCGAACGGCAGCGCGAAGACGGAGTGCTCGATCGCGACGAGCTTGAGGAAGGACTTGACCCGGCCGGGGCGGGCGGCCGGGGCGACGGCGGTGGCCATCAGATGCCGTACTCCTTCCAGCGCTTGTCGACCAGGGAGGTGACCTCCGGCGACATGGTCATCTCCTCCGGCCAGCCCCGGGTGTAGCCCTCGGCGGGCAGCTTGCGGGTGGCGTCGACGCCGACCTTGCCGCCCCAGAACTGCTGGTAGGAGGCGTGGTCGAGGTGGTCCACGGGGCCCTCGGTGAGCAGCAGGTCGCGGGCGTAGTCGACGTTGCCGAAGGCCCGGAAGGCGACCTCGTTGTAGTCGTGCACGTCGCAGTCGGAGTCGACGATCACGATCAGCTTGGTCAGCGACATCAGGTGCGCGCCCCAGATCGCGTTCATCACCTTCTGCGCGTGCTTGGGGTAGCGCTTGTTGATCGACACGATCGCGCAGTTGTGGAACACCCCGGCGGCCGGCAGGTCGTAGTCGACGATGTCCGGGATCAGCAGCTTGAGCAGCGGTTGGAAGATCCGCTCGGTGGCCTTGCCGAGGCCGTGGTCCTCCTGCGGCGGCTTGGACGTGACGATCGAGTGGTAGACCGGGTTGCGCTGCATGGTCATCGTCTCGACGTGCAGCACCGGGAACGGCTCGACCGGGGTGTAGAAACCGGTGTGGTCGCCGAACGGTCCCTCGGGCAGCCGCTCGCCGGGCTCCAGGTAGCCCTCCAGCACGATCTGCGCGTGCGCGGGCACCTGCAACGGCACGGTCAGGCAGTCGACCATCTCGACCCGTTCGCCGCGCAGGAACCCGGCGAACAGGTATTCGTCGATGTCACCGGGGAGCGGCGCGGAGGCGGCGTAGCTGACCACCGGGTCGCAGCCGATGGCGATGGCGACCGGCAGCCGCTGCCCGAGCCGCTCGGCGACCGCGTGGTGGGCGGTGGAGTCCTTGTGGATCTGCCAGTGCATGCCGAGCGTGTTGCGGGAGTGCTGCTGGAGGCGGTAGAGACCGAGGTTGCGCTTGCCGGTCTCGGGGTGCTTGGTATGGGTCAGCCCGTAGTTGTGGAAGATCCCGCCGTCGTCGGGCCAGACCTGGAGGCCGGGCAGCCGGTCGAGGTCGACGTCGTCGCCCGAGTAGACCACCTCCTGGCAGGGGGCGGTCTTCACCTTGCGCGGCGGCACCGACTTGAGCTGCATGACCTTGCCCAGGCCCTCACGGATGCCGGACCAGCCGACCGGCAGCTCCGGCTTGATCAACGCGCCGATCCGGTCGCCGATCTCGTCGAGCGATCCGACGCCGAGCGCCATCGCCATCCGCTTCTCGGTGCCGAACAGGTTGATCGCCACCGGCATCTCGCCCCGGGTGGGCCGTTCGAACAGCAGCGCCGGCCCGCCGGCCCGGACCGTCCGGGTGACCACCTCGCTGATCTCCAGCGTGGGGTCCACCGGGACGGTCACCCGCCGCAGCTCGCCCGCGCGCTCCAGCGCCGCGAGGAAGTCCTTGAGATCGGTGTACGGGAAGCCACGAGCCGCCATACGGCCAGTCTCCCGCACCCCGGCCGGCAGCGCCCACGCCGGGTACGCCCCAGCGGTGTGCGCCTCCCCACCCGGACCGGTACGCCTCACCGCGCCGGCGGGTGCGTCTCTCCGGCCGGCGGCTGGTCGTTGCACGGGTGACGGCCGGTCGGGCCGCGACGTCGGGACGGGGGCGGGATGGGCGACGGACGGGTTCCGGCGGGGTTCACCGAGCAGCGGGCGCAGGTCGGTGACGTGTCGATCAACTATGTCCGGGGCGGTCGGGGGCCCACCCTGGTGCTGCTGCACGGCTATCCGCAGTGCTGGCGGATGTGGCGGGCGCTGCTGCCGGAGTTGGCCGCGACGTACCAGGTGGTCGCCCCCGACCTGCGCGGTTTCGGCGGCAGCGACGCCCCACCCGACGGGTACGACAAGAAGACCGTCGCCGCCGACCTGCACGGGCTGCTGACCGGGCTGGGCCTGGCCGACGACATCCGGCTGGTCGGCCACGACGTGGGCACCATGGTCGCGTACGCCTATGCCGCCGCGCACCCCGACACGGTGTCCCGGCTGGTGCTGACCGAGGCACCGATCCCGGACGAGAGCATCTACACGTTTCCCGCGTTGACCGAGGCCGGGCCGGCGGTGTGGAACTTCGGCTTCTTCAGCCTCACCAACGGCCTGCCGGAGGAGTTGGTCGCCGGCCGGGAGGCACGCTGGGTGGACCGCTTCACCGACTCGATCATGGTGAACAAGGGCAGCATCGGTGCGGACGACATCGAGGAGTACGCCCGGCACCTGAGCGACCCGGCCCACCTGCGGGCCAGCTTCGACTATTTCCGGGCCTTCGCCCAGGACGTCAAGGACAACACCGCGTACCGGAAGAGCCCGTTGCCGATGCCGGTGCTGGCCGTCGGCGCGGCGGCCAGCCTCGGCGGCCAGGTCGCCGAGCAGGTACGCCGCTACGCCCGCACGGTCGACGGCCGGGTGGTCACCGACAGCGGCCACTGGCTGTTCGAGGAGCGTCCCGCCGAGCTGACCGCCCTCCTACTCCCCTTCCTGCACGGCTGACAGCCCTCGGTCTGGCGAGATCAGGTCGACCCGGAGATGTCGGCGGTGGGGCGAAGGCGTTCGTCGAAGGATTACGCCGCGTCCGCCCGGCCTTCGGCGGTGCGGGCGGTGACGACACGGCGCAGCACGTCGAGGGCGTGTTCGGCTTCTGCGTGGCTCACCGGCTCGGTGCGGGTGGTGACGTACCTGGTCAGAGCGTCGCGGATGATGTCGGAGCGACGGACTGCGGTCTGCTCGGCGAGGCGGTCAAGCTGCTTCACCAGCGCCACCGGCAGCCGGGTGCTGACCAGCGCCATCGGTGTCTCAGGTGCGGTGCCGGAGGCTGGCGTCGCTGTCATGGACCTGATGACCGGCGCCAGGCTGTCGGTGTGCTGGAACCATGCCACGACCTCGTCTTTGGTCATCCGCTCAAAGTCCGGCTCGGTCATAGAACCCGCCTCCTCCATTCGTCGAGGTCCGCGCCGCGCAGGGCCCGCGCTCCGATGATCTTGTAAGTGCTCGTCCCACCGATGCGGTCACACAGCGCGGCGATCACTCGACCGCTGTCGGCCATCCCCATGATGATGAGCAGCAGATCCCCGAGAGCACGCTCGTGGCGGAGGCCCGACGGGGCGTACAGCGCCTGGGTCGTCTCGTCCACGCCGACACCGTTGCGGCTGGCGTTGTCCAGACCTTCGTCGGTCCAGACATACTCGCGATCCGACACCCCTCAAGCGTAACACGTCGTAATACACCCGCTCAGGATCACCGCGGTCAGGCCACCGGCTCCCAGGCGTACGCGGCGAGGGGCGGGTCGAGCGGGGCCCGGGTGAGGCGGTTGGCCAGGGTCGAGATGGTGTACGTCCCGACCCCGAGCACCACGTCCAGGGCGTGCCGGGCCCGGTAGCCGGCGTCGAGGAAGGCGGTCAGCTCGTCGTCCGGCACGTCACCGGCGTGGTCGAGGACGGCGAGGGTGAACCGGCGCAGCGCCGCCAGCCGGGGTTCGGGCAGCTCGGTGCCGTCGCGCAGTGCGGCGATCAGATCAGCAGCGGCACCCAGCCGGTGCAGGGTGGCGGTGTGCATCGCCACGCAGAGGTGGCACCGGTTGCGGGTGGCGACGGTCAGCACCACCACCTCCCGTTCGACGGGTGCGAGGTCGGTGGTCTCGAAGGTCGCGGAGGCGGTCAGGAACCCCTTGAGTAGTTCGGGGGATTCGGCCATCAGCCCGACCGCGCCGGGCAGGTGGCCGAGTTTCCGCTGCACGCCGGCCATGGTCGGCCGGGCGGCGTCGGGCGCGGTGTCGAGGGTGTGCGTGGTGAAGCCGGGTCGGGACATGGCGGTGTACCCCTCACGTACGATAGTCAACGTGGTTGTCGAAACAGTAAACCAGGTTGTCGAACATGTCGACTGGTAACCCTGAGCGCCCCGGTTTCGTGCTGCCGCTGCTGCTGCTCGCCGGGTTCCGCAGCCTCGTTGACGAGCTGCACGCCGAGTTGGCCCGACAGGGGCACCCCGAGCTGCGACCGGCACACGGCTTCGTGCTCCAAGCCGTCGGCGTCGCCGGCACCACGGCGTCCGACCTGGGCCACCGCCTCGGCGTCTCGAAGCAGGCCGCCGGCAAGACCGTCGACCGGCTGGTAACCCTCGGCTACCTGGAACGCGCCGACGACCCGGCCGACGCCCGCCGCAAGCTGATCCGGATGACCGAAAAAGGCGTCGACGGGCTGCGCCGCTCGGCGACGGTCTTCGACGCGCTACGGGAGCAGTGGGTGGGCCGGCTCGGCGCGGAGCGGGTGGCCGCCCTGGAGGACGACCTGCGGGCGGTCACCCCGCCGGATTCCTTCCGACTCGACGTCCCCGGCTGGTTCGGCAGCTGAAACGCCCTCCGGGCACACCTGCCCGGCGACCGACGCGGACGTCAGGAACGCGCCCGGAGTCACCGGTGGCCCGGCCTGTGCGACGGGAGTGCCCGCCGGTCGGCGGACGGTCAGTGGCGGCGGGTCTGCGCGACGAAGGCCCGCCAGGCGGCCGGGGCGAAGGTCAGCACCCCACCGTCGCGGTCCTTGGAGTCCCGGACGTGCACCCGACCGGGCAGGTTGTCGGCGACCTCGACGCAGGCGCCGGAGTCGTTGCCGCTGCGGGTGGCCTTGCGCCACCGGGCGTCGGTCAGATCCATGGCCTCACGATCTCCTCAAGCAGGTCGATCGACTGCTGTCGGGGCAGCGCCTCACTGCGCAGAGTTTCCCATCTTCCCAGCAGGGTCGCCACCCCGTCGATGTCGTCCACTACCGTGCCACCGGTCTGCGTGTCGAGAAAGCCCACCCAGTCGCCCTCGGCCGAGCAGCCGAGGATGAACGGCCCGAAAAGGCCCGCATGCAATCCGACCGTAGCCGGCAGGACGTGCACGTTGACGTGTGGCCGGCGGGCGCACTCGATCAGGTGCCGGAGCTGACCGGCCATCACCTCGGCGCAGCCCTCGGCGAACCGGCGGAGCGCGGTCTCCTCGATCACGGCGGTGAGCTGCGGCGCTTGCTCCCGGTCGAGGATCTCCTGCCGGACGAGTCGGGCTGCCACCAACTCCTCGATCCGCTCCGCGGTGTAGCTGAGATCGAGTCGGAAGCCTGCCCGCGCGTAGTCGGCGGTCTGCAACAGGCCCGGCACCATGGTCGCGCCGAAGCAGCGTAGCTGGGTCGCCGTCCGCTCGGCCTCCAGCCACGGGCGGAACCACACCGGCTCGCCGTCGCGCCGCCCCAACTCCCGCAGGGCGACGAAGAGGCCGCCGCTGTCGAACACGTCGTCGGCGCGCTTCAGGTAGGCGTGGTTCGGCACGACCTGCCCCAGCTCCACCGCCGACACCGTCGACGGGGAGTAGTGCACCCGGCGGCCGAACTCCTCCTGGGTCAGGCCGGCGGTCGCCCGCGACCGGCGCAACTGGGCCCGGATCAGCTCCGCCGTCGACACCTGCTCGCTCATCCGGCACTCCTATCGGGACGGCGACCGTCCACCCGGCAGCGGACGCGATCACGTGTCGCAGAGTAGTCATCAGGAAGCTCCCTGTCAGACCCCGCCGCTCCACAGTCCCGCCAGCATTTCCCGACCCCGCTCCAGCGCCGCACCCGGATGTGACGTCGGGACCTGCACCGTCCTGATTCGTCAGCGCCCGTAGAGCACCTCGGGATCGACAAGCACGACGTCCGGTCGGCCGGCGGCGACCCGGACGAGTTCGTCGGTGAAGCCCTCGGCGCTGGCGAGGAGCAGGCGTACGTCGGTCGCTTCCACCCCGGGCCGCCCCCGGAGAATGTCGCGTAGGCGTGCCAGTCGTTCCAGGTCGGGAAGACCCAGTCGACGCCCCCACTTCACTTCACCGATCGCCAGCAACGGACGCGGACCGTCCCCCATCGGCGGCTCGCCGAGCGCCACCAGGTCGAGTTCGTGACTGGTCCGGCTCGCCGCGTCGGTGAGGGTGGCCGTACCGACCTCGGCCACCGGCCCACCCAGCACTTCCGGATCGGCGAACCCCACCGCCCACTGCCGGACGATCTCCTCGAACCTCGGGCCCAGGACGGCGCTCGCGTACCGGCGTTGCGACCGTCGCCAGACCTCCAGTCCACGCCGTTGCTCCAGGGCGGTCCATGCCGGCCGCATCACCGCCTGGTAGAAGGAGATCAACGGCTCGGTGATCCGGTAGTTGCTGCGGCCGGTGCGCAACAGATCCGGCTCCCGGAGCAACAGGCCGGCGTCCTCAAGGACGGTGAGTGGGTGTTGCAGGTCGGTGGCCTTGCGTCCGATGTAGCCCGCGATCCCGCCCCGGCTGGCATTCCCCTCCGCCACGGCGGCGAGCACGGAGTGGTACAACGCCGCGTCCCGCAGGTCGGGGTCCTCCGCGAGCAGATACCGCGCCTCCCGGAACAGAGGTCGCGCCGGATTCAGCACCGCACGGACCACCCACGGGTCGAAGTCCGCCGGACCGGAGGGCGCGTCATCCTGCACGTATTCGCGCCGGTAGGCGGGAGTACCACCGACGATGGCGAAGACCCGCACCGCCAGCAGCGGATCGTCGAGCCCCCAGAAGGCTGCCGCCGCCCGGTAGTCCAGGGGCCGGACCGGCAGCTCCAGCCCGGCCCGGCCGCGCAGCGGTGCCGACCCGGCGAGCAGGCCACCCATGAACGACAGGGCCGAGCCACACAGCAACAGGCGGGCGCGGGATTCGCTGCGCTCCGGCCGCCCCGGAGTCAGTGCGTGTTGGATGATCGACGGCAGATCCCGTGCCGCCCGCACCAGGTAGGGAAACTCGTCGATCACCACCGGCACCGGGCGGTCCCGGCCGAGGGCGAGCAGCGCGTCCACCGCCGCCGCCCAGTCCGGAAGCTGCACCGGGCCGGGGGCACCCACGAACGCGCCGAGCGCCTCCCCGAGCCGCCGGAGCGACTCGGTCGACGTCGCCTCCGTGGCACCGAAGTAGAAGCCGCCGCTGCTTCGGGCGAGTTCGTAGAGGAGCAACGTCTTGCCCTGACGGCGGCGTCCGCTCACCACGCCGAGCGTCGCGCCGGGGCGCTCGTCCGCCGCGAAGCGGGCAAGCTCCGTCCACTCGATGTCCCGGTCGAAGATCCCGGCAGGCTTGGCAAGCTCACGCATCACGGCCTCCGCACTTCTTATAACTACACTTCTTAGAAGTGTAGTTATACATTTTGCAGACGGGGGGGCGTCGACACAGCCCGCTTCTCCGGCGGAGGATGGGCGCATGGACGACGCGTACACGGTGGGCGATCCGGACGGCCTCTCCCCGCTACAGCGGGAGATCCGCGACGCGGTGGCCCGGGAGCTGCACGCCCAGCTCGCCCTGCGGGCCGAGCACCTCGAACTGGCCGACGTGCCCGAGGTCGCCTACCAGGTGACCCTGGGTGTCGACCGGGTGCTCACCGGCCGGCTCACTCCACCCCGGCGTACGAGTGCAGGCCGGTGAAGAAGAAGTTCACCCCGAACAGGTTCATCAGCACCGTCAGGAAGCCCAGCACCGCGATCCAGGTCGCCACGTTGCGCCGGACGCTGGGCGTGGCGCGGGCGTGCAGGTAACCGGCGTAGACCACCCAGGAGATGAACGCCCAGGTCTCCTTCGGATCCCAACCCCACGCCCGACCCCAGGCCGCCTCGGCCCAGATCGCGCCCGCGATCACCGCGAACGTGAAGATCGGGAACGAGAAGGCGTGCAGCGCGAAGGTCAACCGCTCCAGGTCGGCCGCCCCGGGCAGCCGCCGGGCCAACGTGTACGGGAAGCTGCGCCGCCCCTGCTCGTAGCCGTTGCGCAGCAGGAACGACACCGCCGGCACCACGCCCAGCAGGAAGATGCCGGAGGAGAAGACGATCGTCGACACGTGGATGATGAACCAGTACGACTGGAGCGCCGGCATCAGCGGCACCACCGGGACATAGAGCTTCAGCTCGGCGAACGCCAGCAGCAGCACCATGACCAGGGTGAGGAACAGCCCGAGCCGGCGCAGTGACGGCCGCTTCCAGAGCACCACGAGCCAGGCGGCGGTCCCGATCCAAGTGACCGTCAGCACGAACTCGTACATGTTGCCCCAGGGCATCCGGTCGGCCGCGATCCCCCGGGTGACCAGCGCGCCGAGGTGCAGCGCGGCGGCGAGCACGGTCAGCGCGGCGGCGATCCGCCCGGCGAGCCGGGCCCGTCCCGCCGAACGGCTCGGCCGGGTCGACGGCGGCGTACCGGTGACGGTGTCGTCCGGCACCGGACCGTCGACCTTGGTGACACCCGCGCCGCCGACACCCGCGCCGACCAGCTCCCGGGCCGGGGCGACCCGGGCCGACACCGCGCGGACGTTGCCCAGCGCGTACTCGACGGCGTGGCTGATCATCGCGACCAGGTACACCAGGATCGCGAACGTCACCAACTGGTCGGAGACTGCGGACATCACTCGACTCCCTCTCGCGCCCGCCGGTCGGGCCGCCCGTCGTCGCGAACCGCAGCGACGAGAGACGCGAACTCCTCGGCGAACCCTGGATGCTCGGTGCGCGGCAGCCCACCGGCCGACACCAAACTACTACCGCCCGTCGGAGATCCACTGTCGGGGGGCGTCACCCGGAACCAGACCCGCCGACGGCGGCCGAACAGCGAACCCATCAGCCCGACCAGCAGCACCACGCAGGCGCCCAGCATCAGCTTCTCGCCCGGGTCGTGCCGGACGGACAGGGTGACGTACCGCTTGGTGCCGAGGAACTCCAGCTTGCTGCCGTCGTCCAGGGTCCACGTCTCACCCGGGGCGAGCTTCTTGTCACCGACCTGCTTGAGCTTGCCGTTGGTCACCTGCCGCTGGTCGAGCTGGTAGACCGAGCCGGGGATGCCGGCGTCCAACCCCAGGTTGCCCCGGTAGGCGGCCAGCACCACGGCCGGGTTGCGCTCCTCGGGGAACCGCGACGAGACGAACGGCGCGGTGTCCGGGGCGGTCGGTAGGTACAGCCCCTCGAAGGCGACCTGCTGGTTCGCGTCCCGGCGGCCGGTCTTCGGGTCGACGTTGGCGTCGGGGAAGGCGGCCACCCCCTCGCTGGTGAGGTTGGCGTCGCCACTGGTCAGGAACGGCACCGTGCTGGTCTGGCTGCGGCCGTACCGGTCGGTGTATTTCAGGATCGGGGCGTAGCCGTGGCCCAGCAGGTAGACGTTCGCCGAGCCGAGCCGCAGCGGCGAGTTGACCGAGAAGTCGGCGGTCCGCCGGTCCGAGCCGTCCGGGCGGTCCACGGTCACCGTCGCGCGGTAGCTCTCCGGCTGCCCGGACGCCAGGAACCGGGCGTCGAAGTTGTCCAGGGTCAGGCAGAACGGCGGCAGGTCGGCGCTGTCGACGCGCGGGCCGAGCTTCGCCTCGGCGTACTGCTGGCGGGTGTTGCAGAAGGCCTCGTCGGCGACCAGCAGGCGGTTGCCGTGCCAGCCGTACCACGAGCCGAGCGCGACGCCGATCAGCACGGCGACCAGTGAGGTGTGGAACAGCAGGTTGCCGGTCTCCTTGAGGTAGCCCTTCTCGGCGGAGACCTCGTTGCCGCGCACCTGCACCCGCCACCGGCGGCGACGCAGCACCGCGGCGATGGCCTGCGGGTCGGCGGCCCCCGGCGACTCCAGCACGGTGTGCTGCGGCAGCCGGTCCATCCGCTTGGGCGCGGCCGGCGGCCGGGCCCGCAACGCGCGCACGTGGTCGCGCATCCGGGGCAGGATGCAGCCCACCAGCGAGGTGAACAGCAGCAGGTAGATGGCGGAGAACCAGACCGAGCCGAACACCTCGAACGCGCCGATCCGGTCGAGCTGCGGGGCCAGCTCGGGGTGCTCGACGAAGTACCTGTCGACGTTCTCCGGGTTGACCCCGCGCTGCGGCAGCACCGACCCGGGAATCGCCGCGACCGCGAGCAGGAACAGCAGGATCAACGCGGTACGCATGCTGGTGAGCTGCCGCCACGAGTTGCGCAGCAGGGCCAGCAGCGGGTTCGGCCGGCGGCGGGGGGCCTCGGCGGGTGGGCTGGCCGGACGGTCCTCGACGGTCGTCATCAGATGCTCACCTCGCCGGGGCCCACTGTCGTCTGCAACCAGATCACGAAGTTCTGCCAGCCGCCGGTGACCAGCGCCAGCCCGATCAGGATCAGCAGCACCCCGCCGATCCGGGTCACCCACCGGCTGTTGCGCCGGACCGCGCGGAACACCCCGAGCAGCCGGTGGAAGCCCAACCCGAAGACCACGAACGGCAACCCCAACCCCAGGCAGTACGCCACCGCCAGCACCACGGCCCGGTCGGTCTGCCCGCCGGTGGCGGCCATCCCGAGCACCGCGCCCAGCGTCGGGCCGGTGCACGGCATCCAGCTCAGCGCGAACACCGCGCCGAGCACCGGCGCACCGAGCAGGCCGGCGGCGGGCAGCCGCCGGATGCGCAGCTCCCGCTGCATCCCCGGGAGCACCCCCAGGTAGCTCAGGCCGAGCAGGACGATCAGCGCGCCGATGACGACCTGGAAGGTGCGCTCGTAGTCGAAGAAGATCCGGCCGAACCCGGCGAAGAGGATCGCGGTGGCGGTGAACACGACGGTGAAGCCGGCGATGAACAGCAGCGTCCCGGCCAGCACCCGCCCCTTGACCGCCCTCACCGGCCGGGCCGCCGTCCGGGTCGCCGTCGCCACCGGGCCGTCCGCCGGTGCCGACCCGCCGTCGTCCGGGTCGGGTCCGCCGCCGGCCGGGGTGGTCGGCCGGGCGCGGCCCTCCAGGTCGGTGCCGGCCAGGCCGGTCACGTACGACAGGTAGCCGGGCATCAGCGGCAGCACGCACGGGGACAGGAAGCTGACCAGCCCGGCGAGCGCCGCCGCGCCGATGGCCAGCAGCAACGGGCCGGACTGGGCGAGTTCGCGGAACGTCTCGCCCATCAGCGGGAACCGGTCGACGCCGGCTCTTCGGCGGCGATCCGCTCGACGATCGGCCGCAGCCCGTCGGTGGTGACGGCGGCCCGGATCACGGTGGCGATCCGGCCCTGCCGGTCGAGCACGACGGTGGCCGGGATCGTGTTCGGCGGGATGTCCAGGGCCAGCGCCAGCCGGCTGGCCGGGTCGAACAGGCTCGGGTAGGTGACCCGGCCCTCCTCGAAGGCGATCGCCTTGTCCCGGCTGTCCTGCACGTTGATGCCGAGGAAGGTCACCCCGGATGCCCTGGTGGCCTGGTAGGTGGCCTCCAGGTCGTCGGCCTCGGCGCGGCAGGGCGCGCACCAGGAACCCCAGAAGTTGACCACCACCACCTGGCCCCGGGCCTGGGAGGTGTCGTACCGGCCGCCGGTGAGCAGGTCACCGGCGATCGTCGGGGCGGCGGAGCGTTGGTCGGTGGCGCACTCGACGATGCCGCCGTTGTTGGCGCAGCGGCTCTCCTCGGTGCCGGAGGAGCAGCCGACCAGCGCCGCCCCGGCGGTGACGGCGGCGAGCAGGACGGCCAGCGGCCTCCGGGAACGCATCTCAGGCCCCCTTGGCCGTCCGGGCTGTCGCGGACATGGCGATCAGGTGGGCGGCCGGTTCGGAGTAGCCGATGCCTACCACCTTCGCCCCGTCGAAGTGGAAGGAGGTGAGGCTGGCCAGTCCGCACTGCCGCCGGCGCGGGTCGTGCCAGAGCCGCTTGCGTTCGACGTAGCGGCGCAGCGTCCAGATGGGGAGCTGGTGGGAGACGATGACCGCCTCGCGTCCCTCGGCGGCCACCCGGGCGGCGTGCAGCCCGGCGAACATCCGCTCGGCGATGGCCCGGTAGGCCTCGCCCCAGCTCGGGGTCACCGGGTCACGCAGCACCCACCAGTTGCGCGGGTCGCGGAACGAGCCGTCGCCGGGCGAGACCTTCTTGCCCTCGAACCAGTTGGCGCTCTCGATCAGCCGCTCGTCCACCCCGACCGGGAGCCCGAACTGGCCGGCGATCGGCTCGGCGGTCTGCTGGGCGCGTTCCAGCGGGCTGGCCACCACGTGCACGATCTCCCGCTCGGCGACCGCCTGGGCGGCGGCCTTGGCCATCTGCACGCCCAGCTCCGACAGCCGGAAGCCGGGCAGCCGGCCGTAGAGGATCTGGTCCGGGTTGTGCACCTCGCCGTGCCGCAGCACGTGGACGACGGTCTTGCTCATTGGTGTTTACCCCCCGCTGCCTGCCGCTGCCGCTGCTGTCGCCGCGCCGGGCAGGGCGGCGGCGATGTGCTCCAGGGCGGCGTCGTCGAGCGCCGCCGACACGAACCACGACTCGAACGCGCTCGGCGGCAGGTAGACGCCGGCGGCGAGCATCGCGTGGAAGAACGCCTTGAACGCGGGCACCTGCTGGGTGCGGGCGCTGTCGTAGTCGACCACGTCGGCGTCGGTGAAGAAGATCGAGAACATGCTGCCCGCGTACGACAGGCGGTGCGGGACCCCGGCGGCGGCCAGCGCGTCGGCGGCGAGCTTGCCCACCACGGCGGCCGTGTCGTCGAGCCGGCGGTAGAGGGCGTCGTCGGCGAGCCGCAGGGTGGCCAGGCCGGCGGCGCAGGCCAGCGGGTTACCGGAGAGGGTGCCGGCCTGGTAGACCGGGCCGGCCGGGGCGAGCCGGGACATGATCTCCGTGCGCCCGCCGAAGGCCGCGGCGGGCAGCCCGCCCCCCATCACCTTCCCGTACGTCCACAGGTCGGCGTCGGACGGGTCGAGGCCGTGCCAGCCGGCGCGGGAGACCCGGAACCCGGTCATCACCTCGTCGACGATGAGCAGCGCGCCGTGGGCGTGGGCGATCGCGGCGAGCCGGGAGTTGAAGCCGTCGCGGGGGGCGACCACGCCCATGTTGCCGGCGGCGGCCTCGGTGATGACCGCGGCGATGTGCGGCCCCTGCGCGGCGAACGCCGCCTCGACGGCGGTGAGGTCGTTGTAGGGCAGCACGATGGTGTCGCCGGCCGCCGCGCCGGTGACCCCGGGCGAGTCGGGCAGGCCGAGGGTGGCGACGCCGGAGCCGGCGGCGGCGAGCAGCCCGTCGGAGTGGCCGTGGTAGCAGCCGGCGAACTTGATGATCTTGGAGCGGCCGGTGAACCCCCGGGCCAGCCGGATCGCCGACATGGTCGCCTCGGTACCCGAGTTGACCAGCCGGACCTGCTCGACCGGAGTGCGCTCGACGATCTCGGCGGCCAACTCCACCTCACCCGGGGTGGGGGTGCCGAAGCTGGTGCCGAGGGTGGCGGCCTCCCGGACCGCCTCGACCACCTCGGGGTGGGCGTGGCCCAGGATCAGCGGCCCCCACGAGCAGACCAGGTCGACGTAGCGTCGCCCGTCGGCGTCGTACAGCCAGGGACCCTCCCCCCGGACCATGAAGCGCGGGGTGCCGCCGACGGCACGGAACGCGCGCACAGGGGAGTTGACCCCGCCCGGCACGATGGCCCGGGCGCGGTCGAACAGGGCCTCGGAGGCCGGCGCGTCGGCGGGGTAACGGCCGGTGCCGGCGGAAAAGGTATCGGTCACGATGCGGCCCATTGTGTCAGCGCCGGCCGGGGAATCCGCAGCCACCCCGGGGCCGGGTTACCCGGCTCACCTCACCCGACGCCGGTGGGCGGAGCCGCCGCCCGCGCGGTGATCGGCACGGCGGATCGTCTCACCGGGCCGGGTTGGCGGGATCGCGCTAGGCTGACGGCGTGGATCGTGCCGAGCTGTCCATCACGGTACACCGGACGGGCGACGAAGTGGTGCTGCGCCTGGCCGGTGAGATCGACATGCTCACCGCCGCCCAGCTGTCGACCGTCGTGAACGAGGTGCTCGCCGATCCTCCGCCGCGCATCGTGCTCGACCTGGCCGGGGTGACCTTCTGCGACTCGCAGGGGCTGGGCACGCTGGTGGTGCTCAGTCGCAAGGCCAGCCACTCCCAGTGCCTGTTGATCCTGAGCAACGTGGGCGACTTCCTGCTGCGCGTCCTCGACATCACCGGCCTCCGTTCCGCCCTGATGATCCGTAACGAGACCCCCTCCGGCTGACCGGTCAGCCGACCGGGGTGTCGCGGCGGCGGAAGGACACGAAACCGGCCGCGCAGAGCACCCCGGCGAGCGCGGTCAGCGCCAGCAGCGGGGTGACACTCCAGCCCGCCCGCAACACCTGCGGGGTGTGCGTGAACGGCGACAGGTCCAGCAGCCACTGGCTCAGCTCCAGCACCGCGCCGAGCTGACCGAGCAGCACCGCCAGCGCGAGCACCGCCCAGGCCGCCGCGGTGAACCGGGGCAGCAGCCCGTGCAGCAGCACCGCCAGGCCGGCCAGCACCCAGGCCGCCGGCACCTGCGCCAGGGCGGCACCGAGCATCCGGGGCAGCTCACCCGGCACGTCACCCACTCCCAGCCCGTAGGTCAGGCCGGCAGCGAGACCGGTCAGCGCCAGCGCCACCACCGGCCCCAGCAGGGCGAACACCAGGTGCGAGGCGAGCCAGGCCGACCGGTGCACCCCGGTGGCCAGCACCGGCTCGACCCGCCCGGCGGCCTCCTCCGACCGCATCCGCAACGCCGCCTGGACGCCGTAGCCGGCGGCAGCCAGCCCGGCCACCCCCAGCGACGCCCCCAGGTACGCCTCGGCCAGCCCCGACGCGCCACCCAGCCGGGCCATCACCTGCTCCAGCGCGGCGTTGCCGGCGACCGACCGGCCGGCGGACTCGGCAGCACCGCCGACGACCAGCCCGAGCAGGCCGAAGCCCACCGACCAGCCCAGCAGTTGCCCCCGGTGCAGCCGCCAGGCCAGCCCGAACGGCCCGGACAGCGCCCGCCCGGCCCGCGCCGGGCCCGGCCGCGACGGCAACAGGCCGGCACCGAGATCCCGCCGCACCGACACCGGGTACGTCACCACGGCCAGCAGCACGGTCAGCGCGGCCGGCAACGCCAGCACCCACCAGCGCTCCCCCTCGTACGCACGGATGCGCGGGGCCCAGCCCAGCGGGGAGAGCCAGCTCGGCCACCCCTGGTCGGAGGTGTCCCCGACCAGCCGCAGCGCGAACGTCACCCCGAGCACCCCGACGGCGATCCCGCGTGCCCCGGCGGCGGTCTGGGTGAGCTGGGCGGCCAACCCGCCCACCGAGGCGAAGACCACCCCCACCAGCGCCACCGACAGCCCGTACGCCAGCGAGCCGGCCAGCGGCAGCCCGGCGGCGGCCAGCCCGGCGGCGGTGAGCAGGCCGAGCACCAGGCTGGCCGCGTACGTCACCAGCAGCGCGGCGGTGAGCCCGGCGTGCCGGCCGAGGACTGTCGCGTCGAGCAGTTCCCGCCGGCCGGCCTCCTCCTCGGTGCGGGTGTGCCGGATGACGGTGAGCAGGGCGGCCAGTCCGACGATCACCTGGAGGAAGCCGCCCCGCTGGGCGGTCAACGCGCCGATGCTGTCGCCGTAGACCGGGCCGAGCAGGGCCACCACCGACGGGCTGCGGGCGGTGCCGTCGGCGTACGCGGCCCGCTCGGCGGAGGTCGGGAACAGCGCGATGAAGCTGCCCGCGTACGACACCGGGAGGGCGGCCAGCGGCAGCACCCAGAGCGGCAGGACGATCCGGTCCCGGCGCAGGATCAGCCGGGTCAGGTGACCGGTGCCGGTGAGGGTGCTCATCGCCCCACCCCCGTCGGCTGGTCGCCGGCCGGGGTGCCGGCGGCCGGCGTCTCGTAGTGACGCAGGAACAACTCCTCCAGCGTCGGCGGCTGGCTGACCAGGCTGCGTACGCCGATCTCGGTGAGCCGGCGCAGCGCGGTGTCCAGCGCGACGGTGTCGACGGCGAACCGGACCCGCCCGCCGTCGACCCGCAGGTCGTGCACGCCGGGCAGGTCGGCCAGGTCATCGACCGGGCCGGCCAGTTCGGCGTCGATCGCGGTGCGGTGCAGGTGGCGCAGCTCCGTAAGGGTGCCGGTCTCGACGTCACGGCCGTTGCGGATGATCGTCACCCGGTCGCAGAGCGCCTCCACCTCGGCGAGGATGTGGCTGGACAGCAGCACCGTGCGGCCGTCGTGCCGGGCCCGGTCGATCCAGTGCTGGAACACCTCCTCCATCAGCGGGTCCAGCCCGGAGGTGGGCTCGTCGAGGATGAGCAGTTCGACGTCGGAGGCGAGCGCGGCGACCAGGCCGACCTTCTGCCGGTTGCCCTTGGAGTAGGTGCGCCCCTTCTTGCGGGGGTCCAGCTCGAACGACTCCAGCAGCTCGGCGCGGCGCTTCGGGTCGAGCCCACCGCGCATCCGCCCGAGCAGGTCGATCACCTCGCCGCCGGAGAGCTGCGGCCAGAGGGTGACGTCACCCGGCACGTACGCCAGGCGGCGGTGCAGCGTGACGGCGTCGCGCCACGGGTCACCACCGAGCAGTCGGACGGCCCCCGCGTCGGCCCGCAGCAGTCCGAGCAGGACCCGGATGGCTGTCGACTTGCCGGCGCCGTTCGGGCCGAGGAAGCCGTGCACCTCGCCGGCCCGCACGGTCAGGTCGAGCCCGTCGAGGGCCCGGGTGCGGCCGAAGGTCTTCACCAGGCCGGTCACCGCTATCGGAGTTTCCACAATTCGGAAGCTACACTCGTTTCACAAAGTTGTGAAGACTCTGTTCGGTGCGGCACCATCGCCTGAACCGTCCCGAGCCCGAGGAGCAGCGTCCGATGCCTGACGACCGTCGACCCGGCCACGACGACGAGGTCCACCTCTTCGTCGAACGGATGGCGATGGCCTTCGCGGACGTCGGCTTCCCCCGGATGTCCGCCCGGGTCCTGTTCGCCGTGATGAGCGCCGACGGCCCGCTGACCGCCGCCCAGATCGGCGAACGGCTCGGCGTCAGCGCGGCAGCCGTCTCCGGCGCGGTACGCCACCTGACCCAGGTCAGCATGCTGGTCCGCGAACCGGTCCCGCGCTCGCGCCGGGACCACTACCGGCTGCCCGACAACCCCTGGTACGAGGGCACCATCACCAAGACCGGCCTCTACAAGAACTTCATCGACATCGCCGACGCGGGCGTCAAGGCACTGGGCGGCACCGCCACCCCGGGCGGCGAACGGGTGGCCGAGATGCGGGACTTCTTCTATTTCATCCAGGAGGAACTGGACTCGCTCGGCGAACGCTGGCGGGCCCGCCGGGCCGCCACCGGCCACGCCGAGCCACCCACCGCCTGACCGTCAGGGGGTGTTGCTGCCCCAGCGGGCCTGCTCCAGGACGTCCAGGGCGCGTTGCCGGGCCTCCGGGTCGTCCTCGCCCCGCAGCAGGGCGCTCGCCTCGTCGACCGCGTCGGTGAGCACCCGCCACTGGGCGTCGCGCTCCCGCACCACGTCGGACTGCGCCGCCAACTGCCGGGTCTTCACCCACAGCTCCACGAAGACCGACACCTTCGCCCGCAGCACCCACGGGTCGAACGGCTTGGTGAGGTAGTCGACCGCCCCGACCGCGTAGCCGCGCAACGCCAACTGGGCGTCCCGGTCGGCGGCGGTCAGGAAGATGATCGGCACGTGCCGGGTCCGTTCCCGGCGCTTGATGTGACTGGCCGTCTCGAAACCGTCCATGTCGGGCATCTGGGCGTCCAGCAGGATGACCGCGAAGTCGTCCACCAGCAGTTGCTTCAGCGCCGCCTCACCGCTCTCCACGGCCACCGACTGGACCGGGAGCCCCTGGAGGATCGCCTCCAGGGCCATCAGGTTCTCCCGACGGTCGTCGACCAGCAGCGCCTTGGCCGTCTGCGTCACGAATTCTCCCTATCTCGGCGACCGCTGATCCAGGACGCCATCCGCTCGATCAGCCCGTCCAGGTCCACCGGCTTGGTGATGTAGTCGCTACCCCCGGCCGCCAGCGCCGACTCCCGGTCACCGGGCATCGCCTTCGCGGTGAGGAAGACGATCGGCAGGTCGGCGAAGCGGTGGTTGCGGCGGATCTGCCGGGTCGTCTCGTAACCGTCCTGGTCGGGCATCATGGCGTCCATCAGCACGATGTCCACCTCCGGATGCTCGGCCAGCACGCGAACCCCGTCCGCGCCGTTGTCCGAGTACAGCACGGTCATCCCGTGCAGTTCCAACGCGCTGGTCAACGCGAACACGTTGCGTACGTCGTCGTCGACGATGAGTACGGTGGCGCCGTCCAACTGCCTGGTGGCCGGGGCCTCCGGCGCGGCCAGCAACTCCACCGGCGGCATCAGCAGCGACGACGGCAGCCCCGCCCGCTCCGGCGACGGCGACTGCGGGGCCACCACCGCGTCCGGTGCCAGCACGTCCGGTACGAAGAGGGTGAACGTCGAACCCTGCCCCGGCGCGGAGGTCACCGTGATCGTGCCGCCGATCAGCCGCGCCAGGTCCCGGCTGATCGACAGGCCCAGCCCGGTGCCGCCGTACCGCCGGCTGGTGGTGCCGTCGGCCTGCTGGAACGCCTCGAAGATGATGCTCAGCTTGTCGTCGGAGATGCCGATGCCGGTGTCGATCACGGTGAAGGCGATCACCTGCCGGGCGTTGGTCAGCGCCGGCACGTCGAAGACCGCGTTCTCCGCCGCCGGGGCGATCCGCAGGGTGACCGCGCCGTTGTCGGTGAACTTCACCGCGTTGGAGAGCATGTTGCGCAGGATCTGCTGCAACCGTTGGGCGTCGGTCACCAGGGCCGGCGGCAGCTCCTTGGCCACCCGTACCTGGAAGTCGAGGTTCTTGTCCTCCGCCTGCGGGGCGAACGCCTGCTCCACGTAGTTGCGGATCTCGGCGAACCGGATCTCCGTCGGCTCGACGTCCATCCGACCGGCTTCGATCTTGGACAGGTCCAGGATGTCGTCGATCAGGCGCAGCAGGTCCGAGCCGGAGCCGTGGATCGTCCGGGCGAACTCGATCTGCTTCGGGGTGAGGTTGCGTTCCGAGTTCTCCACCAGCAGCCGGGCCAGCAGCAGCAGCGAGTTCAGCGGCGTACGCAGCTCGTGGCTCATGTTCGCCAGGAACTCCGACTTGTACGCCGACGCCCGGGTGAGCTGCTGGGCCTTCTCCTCCAGCCCCAGCCGGGCCAGCTCGATCTCCCGGTTCTTGGTCTCGATGTTGCCCTTCTGCTCGCTGAGCAGCTTCGCCTTGTCCTCCAGCTCGGCGTTGGTGCGCTGCAACTCCGCCGACTGGTCCTGCAACTCCAGCGCCAGCCGCTGCGACTGGGCCAGCAGTTCCTCCGTACGCCGGTTGGCCTGGATGGTGTTGACCGCGATGCCGATGGTGAGCACCAGCCGCTCCAGGAACCCCAGGTGCAGCTCCGAGAAGCGGGCCACGCTGGCGAACTCGATCACCCCGAGCAGTTCGCCCTCGAACAGGATCGGCAGCACCACCAGGTCGGACGGAAGCGTGTCGGCCAGCCCCGAGCGCAGGGTGATCCGGCCGTCGGGAAGCGCGTTGAGCCGGATCGTCCGGCGGGAGAGCGCGGCCTGACCGACCAGCCCCTCACCGGGCCCGAAGGTCACGTCGTGCCCCCGCGCCACATACCCGTACGACGCGGTCAACCGCAGCCGCATCACCCCCTCGGCGGTGTCCGCCAGGAAGAACGCGCCGAGCTGCGCGTCGACCAGCGGGGTCACCTCCATCATGATCATGCGACAGACCTCGCCCAGGTCCCGCTGGCCCTGGAGCAGGCCACCGATGCGGGCCAGGTTGGAGTCGAGCCAGCCCTGCTCGGCGTTCTTCTTGGTCGTCTCCCGCAGGGTGACGATCATCTGGTTGATGTTGTCCTTCAGCTCGGCGACCTCGCCCTGCGCCTTGACCGCGATCCGCTGGGTCAGGTCGCCCCGGGTCACCGACGTGGACACCTGGGAGATCGCCCGGAGCTGGGTGGTCAGGGTCGAGGCGAGCTGGTTCACGTTCTCGGTGAGGTCCCGCCAGGTGCCGCTCACGCCCTTGACCTGCGCCTGACCGCCGAGCTTGCCCTCGATGCCGACCTCGCGACCCACCCGGGTCACCTCGTCGGCGAACGACGAGAGCTGGTCGACCATCGTGTTCACGGTGTTCTTCAGCTCCAGGATCTCGCCCTGCGCGTCGACGGTGATCTTCTGGCCGAGGTCGCCCTTGGCCACCGCCGTGGTCACCGACGCGATGTTGCGCACCTGGGACGTCAGGTTCGACGCCATCGAGTTCACGTTGTCGGTCAGGTCCCGCCAGGTGCCACTCACGCCCTTGACCTGCGCCTGACCGCCCAGCTTGCCCTCGGTGCCCACCTCACGGGCCACCCGGGTCACCTCGTCGGCGAACGACGAGAGCTGGTCCACCATCGTGTTGACCGTGTTCTTCAGCTCCAGGATCTCGCCCTGCGCGTCCACGGTGATCTTCTGCGACAGGTCACCCTTGGCCACCGCCGTGGAGACCTGCGCGATGTTACGCACCTGACTGGTCAGGTTCGACGCCATCGAGTTCACGTTGTCCGTCAGGTCCCGCCAGGTGCCGGCGACCCCGCGTACCTGGGCCTGCCCGCCGAGCTTGCCCTCGGTGCCCACCTCACGGGCCACCCGGGTCACCTCGTCGGCGAACGACGACAACTGGTCCACCATCGTGTTGACGGTCGACTTCAGCTCCAGGATCTCGCCCCGGGCGTCGACGGTGATCTTCTGGCTGAGATCGCCCTTGGCCACCGCCGTGGTCACCGACGCGATGTTGCGCACCTGGGACGTCAGGTTCGACGCCATCGAGTTCACGTTGTCGGTCAGGTCCCGCCAGGTGCCGGAGACGCCCTTCACCTGCGCCTGCCCGCCCAACTTGCCCTCCGTGCCCACCTCACGGGCCACCCGGGTCACCTCGTCGGCGAACGACGAGAGCTGGTCCACCATCGTGTTGACCGTGTTCTTCAGCTCCAGGATCTCGCCCTGCGCGTCGACCGTGATCTTCTGCGACAGGTCACCCTTGGCCACCGCCGTGGAGACCTGGGAGATGTTGCGGACCTGACTGGTCAGGTTGCCGGCGAGCTGGTTGACGTTCTCCGTCAGGTCCCGCCAGGTGCCGGAGACGCCGCGTACCTGGGCCTGCCCGCCGAGCTTGCCCTCGATGCCGACCTCGCGGGCCACCCGGGTCACCTCGTCGGCGAACGAGGAGAGCTGGTCCACCATCGTGTTCACGGTGTCCTTCAGCTCCAGGATCTCGCCCTGCGCCGCCACCGTGATCTTCTGCGACAGGTCACCCCGGGCCACCGCCGTGGAGACCTGCGCGATGTTGCGCACCTGACTGGTCAGGTTCGACGCCATCGAGTTGACGCTGTCGGTGAGGTCCTTCCACGTGCCCGCCACGTTCGGCACGTCGGCCTGCCCACCGAGCTTGCCCTCGGTGCCCACCTCGCGCGCCACCCGGGTCACCTGCTCGGCGAACAGGCGCAGCGTGTCGGTCAGCGAGTTCATCGTGTCGGCCAGCTCGGCGACCTCGCCCCGCGCCCCGACCGTGATCTTCTGCGACAGGTCGCCCCGGGCCACCGCCGTCGCCACCTGGGAGATCGACCGCACCTGGCCGGTCAGGTTCGACGCCATGGTGTTCACCGAGTCAGTGAGGTCCTTCCAGGTGCCGGCGACGCCCCGCACGTCCGCCTGGCCACCCAACTTGCCCTCGGTGCCCACCTCCCGGGCCACCCGGGTCACCTCGTTGGAGAACGACGAGAGCTGCCCGACCATCGTGTTGACCGTCCGGCCGATCCGCAGGTACTCACCGCGCAGCGGGCGACCGTCGATCTCCAACTCCATGTGCTGGGAGAGGTCACCGTCGGCCACCGCCATGATCACCCGGGCGATCTCGGTGGTCGGCCGGCCCAGGTCGTCGATCAGCGAGTTGACCGCCCGCTGTCCCTCCGCCCAGGAGCCGTCCAGGCCCTCCTCGTCCAGACGTTCGGTCAGCCGCCCGTCCCGACCCACCACCCGGCTGATCCGGCGCAGGTCCAGGTGCTGCCGCTCCTGGAGCGACACCACCTCGTTGAAGGCGTCCGCCACCTCACCGGCCGCGCCCGCCCGCCGGGGCAGCCGCACCTTGAAGTCGCCCCGGCCGACCCGTCGAAGCGCCTCCGACAACTCACCGAGGAGCGCGTCATGCTCGGAAGCGGACCCGTCCGCCGTCACCGACTGTTTCGCGGTCATCATTCCTCGCTCGACTCGGAGGGCTCCCGACGTGCCGACACGCCGACTTCCCCTCATTGTGCCCGGGTCGCCGCCGGACCCCCGGATACGACGTGCCCCCGGATACGACGTGCCCGGCGACGACGCGGCGTCCGCCCCGCCGCGCACCTGCGGGTTCCATCACGCCGCCCGCCGACAGGCCCCGGCGGAGCGTGATCGGCACCGACGGACCGGTGCGGCGGGTGTGACGGTACGTGGTGCGGCTTGGCACCCGGCCGGTGGCGGTAGAGGATACGGGGGTGTCAACGGAGCCGGGGGCCGGGACAGACGCGGGACGGGACGAGCACGTCCGGCGCGTCCGGCTGCCCGCCGACAACCGCACCCCGGCCGCCGCCCGCGCCGTGGTCCGCTCCGTACTCGCCGAAGCCGACCTCGACGAACTGCTCAACGAGGCGCTGCTGCTGACCACCGAACTCTCCACCAACGCCGTCGAACACGCCCGTACCGAACTGGACATCGAGGTCGTCGCCGACCAGATCGGCCTGACCGTCACGGTCTCCGACTTCGCCGCCGGGCCGGTCGACGAGCTGGTCGTCGGCATCCGCAACGACACCGACCAGATCGGCGAGGTCTCCGCGCGGGGGCGGGGACTGCTCCTGGTCGACCACTTCGCCAGCCGCTGGGGCACCACCTACCTGCCCACCGGCAAGGGGGTGTGGTTCCGGCTCGACCGGCACGGCGACCACGGCGACGCGCCACCCTCCCCGCACCCCCCACCCGGGCGGACCGACAGCGAACCGTCGACCAGCGCGCCGAGCGCCGCCGCGATGAGCGAACTCACCCAGACCCGCCCCGACCCGTACGCCGACGAACCGCTCACCGAGTTCGCCACCGACCTGCTCACCCGGGTCGCCGACATGGTGGGCGCGGCCGGCGGGGTGATCCGGTTGGACCGGGGCGAGGGGGAGGGCCCGCAGGTGCTGGCCCGCTACGGCCGTCAACCCCGCCCCGGCAACGAGCTGCTCCGGGTGCCGCTGGCCGTGCACCGGCCGTACGCCGGGGAGCTGGAACTGGACGCCGCACCGTCGGCGTACGCCAGGCCGTTGGCCGTCCTCGCCGCCGAACGGCTCGCGCTGCACCTGGAGAACGACCGGCTGCGCCGGGCCGACGTCCGCCGCTCGGCCTGGCTGACCTTCCTCGCCGAGGCCAGCGAACTGCTCGCCCAGTCGCTCGACGTCGACCTGACCATGGCGCTGATCCCGCAGCTGGTGGTGCCCCGGCTCGGCCAGTGGTGCGCGGTGCACACCACCGACGAGTGGGGTCGGCTCAGGCTCGCCGCTGCCAGTCACGCCGACGAGTCGGTCCTGCCCCAGCTGCACAAGGTGCTGGAGGAGTCCGGGCCGGACTCGGTCCAGGCCCGGCTGCGGGAGGCATCGCGGACCGGCTCCCAGGTGCCGCTCGGCGGGCCGATGGAGGGTTTCGCCGTGCCGCTGATCGCCCGCAGCCAACGCCTCGGCACCCTGGCCGTGGGACGGCACCAGCGGCACCGGCACGACCCGGACGAGGTCGCGGTGCTGGAGGACGTCGCCCGGCGGGCCGGGCTCGCCATCGAGAACGCCCGCATCCACGCCGAACGGCGTCGGGTGGCGCAGACCCTCCAGCAGTCGCTGCTGCCGCCCGTCCTCCCGGTCGACGAGCGCATCGGCTTCGCCGCCGAGTACGTTCCGACCAGTGACGAGGCCGAGGTCGGCGGCGACTTCTACGACGTGGTGCCGCTGCCGGACGGACGCTGGCTGGTGGTGGTCGGCGACGTGTCCGGCAAGGGCGTGCAGGCGGCGGCGGTGACCGGGCTGGTCCGGGACGTGATCCGGGTGCTGGTCGGGGACGGCAAGCCGCTGCCCGAGGCCCTGGCCCGGCTCAACGACACGCTTGTCGAGCGGGGTGGGGGGCGGTACTGCACGCTGGCCCTGGCGGCGGTCGGGCCGGGCGACGGCGACCGGCTCGACGTCTCGTTGCACCTGGCCGGGCACGACCGGCCGGTCCTGCTGCACGGGGGCGGTGGGGCCAACTTCGTCGGCATCGGCGGCACGGCGCTCGGTCTGCTCGACGCGATCACCTCCCCGGCGGCGGAGATCGTGCTCGCGCCGGGCGATGCGCTGATCTTCTACACCGACGGGGTGACCGAGCGGCGGCGCGGCCGGGAACTCTTCGGCACCGAACGGCTCCGGGAGGCCGCCGCACCGCTGGCCGGCTACTCCGCCGACGTGGTCGCGGCCCGCCTGCGGGCCACCGCGATCAACTTCTCGGTCGAGTCGCCCCGCGACGACATCGCCATCCTGGTGCTGCGCAACGACGCCCTCTGAGTACGCCCCCGCCCCGATCCCTCCCCGATCCCTCCCCGCTCCCTCCCGCTCCCCCTCGCCCGACCTCTTGATCCACTCCGTTTCGCCTCACCAGCGGTGTCGAGCGCGCCGGATGCCGCAACGGGGCTGACAACGAGCCATCACCGCATCCCGCTCCCGGGTGCGGGGCCGGTCAGAGGCCGCCGGGGAGGCGTCCGGGGGCGAGCCGGCGGTGCGGGTCGAGGTGTTCCTTCGCCTCGCGCAGCCGGGGGATCACCGCAGCCTCACCCCACACGTCGATCTCACGACGCACCGCCGGAGGCGCGGCGACCACCACGCACCGGCCCCGGCGGGTGAACAGCACCCCGCGGACGGCGGCGAGGATGCCGGCCACCCGGTCGACCGGGAGCGACCCGGGCAGCGCGGCGTGCACCACGCCCAGCCCGGCGGAACCGCGCACCGACAGCGGGGCGCCTGCGGCGTCGCGCAGCGCGTAGACGGCGGCGTGCAGGTCGGCGGCCGGGGCCTCGACCCGCAGTGCGGTGTCGCCCGGGGCGAACGGGTAGCGCCGCCACCAGGCCGGGGCGTCCGGGGCGAGGCTTGCCGTACCGCCGAACAGGGCGAGCAGGCGGTCGGCCTGCTCGGCCACCTCGGACCGGCCGCCCTCCAGCAGGACGGCCAGCTCACCGGCACTGCCCCGGGGAGGCGGCGGGGCGGTCCGGCGGCCGGCCATCGCGGGATGGTTGGCGCGGGCCGACGCCTCGGCGGCCGACATCGGGCGACCGCCCGGCCCCGACGTCGCGCCCGCCGCCGGGGCGGCGGGCGGGCGTGGCGGCGACCCGGCGGCCGGCAGGTCCAGCTCGACGGCCGCCGGGTCGAGGTCGGCGGCGAGCACCGCCCGGACCAGGTCGTGCACCTCCAACGGGCTCCACACCGGCCGGGTCACCCACACCCGGCTCGGCGGCAGGGTGTGTGCGCGCAGCGTCGCCGAGACGAGCACGCCCAGCCCACCCTGCGAACCGCAGAGCAGCCGGCCCAGTTCGAGGCCGACCGGTGGGGCCGCACCGGCCAGCTCGGCCGCGCTGCGCCCGGCGCTGACCAGCTCACCGTCGGCGTCCAGCCAGCGCAGGCCGACGAGCTGCTCGCAGGCGGTGCCGTGCCGGTGCCGCAGCGGACCGGACTCGTCGGCGGCGAGCACCCCGCCGAGGGTGGCCCCGGGCGACGGCGGGTCGAGGGCCAGCCGACGACCGGTGCGTTCCAGGGTGGCCTGCACGGCCCGCAGCGGGGTGCCGGCACCCACCTCGACGACCGGGGATGCTGCCGGCCGGTGGCCGACCCCGGCGAGCCGGCCGGTGTCGAGCATGATGTCGACCCGGGCCGGTGCCGCACCCCAGTCGATCTTCGTGCCGGCGCCCCGGGGGACCACCGACAGATCGTGCCGGGCGGCGAGCCGCAGCACCTCGGCCGCCGCCCGGGGCCCACCGGGGACGGCCACCCACCGGGCGAGCCGGCCGGCGACCTCGTCGGCCGCGCCCGCGAACCGGGCGAAGGAGGGGCCGCAGATCGCGGCCAACCGCTGGGTGATCTCCGTTGCACCGATCGAACCCGCTCCCGTCGACATGGCAGTCATCGTACACATGTTCTAAAGCGGCGCGTGGTGGTTCGACCGCGCGGCGGAGCGCGACGGGCCGGTAACGTGACGCCGTGACCACCGAGACCACCCCGCCCGTCGCCCGACAGGTCCGCGCGGAGCGCACCCACCACGGCGACACCGTCGTCGACGAGTACGCCTGGCTGGCCGCCAAGGACGACCCGGCGACCATCGCCCACCTCACCGCCGAGAACACCTACACGGAGCAGCGCACCGCGCACCTGGAGGCGTTACGCGGCACGCTGTTCGCCGAGACGAAGCAGCGCACCCAGGAGACCGACCTGTCGGTGCCCACCCGCAAGGGCGGCCACTGGTACTACACCCGCACCGTCGAGGGCCAGCAGTACGGCGTGCACTGCCGCCGCCCCGTCCGCGACGGCGAGACCGACCCGCCGGTCAGCGTGGACGGCGCCCCGCTCGACGGCGAGGAGGTGCTGCTCGACGGCAACCGGCTCGCCGAAGGGCACGACTTCTTCTCCCTCGGCGCGTTCGACGTCAGCCCCGACGGGCGCTGGCTGGCCTACTCGACGGACTTCTCCGGCGACGAGCGCTTCACCCTGCGGATCAAGGACCTGAGCACCGGTGAACTACTCGGCGACGAGGTGCCCGACACCTTCTACGGCACCGCCTGGTCGGCCGACGCCAGCGTGCTGTTCTACATCACCGTCGACGAGGCGTGGCGGCCCGACCGGGTGTGGCGACACACCGTCGGCACCCCGTCGGGCGAGGACGTGGTGGTGCACCTCGAGGAGGACGAGCGGTTCTGGGTGGGTGTCGAGCTGACCCGCTCCGAGCGGTTCGTGCTGATCGACAGCACCAGCAAGGTCACCAGCGAGGTCCGGGTCATCCCGGCCGACAACCCGACAGGTGAGCCGGCGGTGATCGCCCCGCGCCGGCAGGGCGTCGAATACAGCGTCGAGCACCACGGGCACCGCTTCCTGATCCTGCACAACGACGACGCGGAGGACTTCGCGCTGGCGTACACCTCGGCGGACGCGCCAGGCGACTGGGTGCCGCTGATCCCGCACAGCCCCGGCACCCGGCTGGAGTCGGTCGACGCGTTCGCCGACCACCTGGTCGTCTCGCTGCGCAGCAACGGCCTGACCGGGCTGCGGGTGCTCCCCGTCGGCGGCGGCGACGGCCACGATATCGAGTTCCCCGAGCCGATCCACAGTGTCGGCCTGGACGCCAACCCGGAATACCGCACCCGGCAGCTCCGGTTCCGCTACACCTCGCTGGTCACCCCCGACTCGGTCTACGACTACGACCTGGTCACCCGGGAGCTGACGCTGCGCCGCAGCAAGCCGGTGCTCCCCGGCCCGGACGGTCGCGCGTACGACCCGGACGACTACGAGCAGCACCGCGAGTGGGCGCTCGCCGACGACGGCACCCGGGTGCCGATCTCGCTGGTCTGCCGCCGGGACACCCCGCGCGACGGCTCCGCCCCCGCCGTGATCTACGGGTACGGCTCGTACGAGGCCAGCATGGACCCCTGGTTCTCGGTCGCCCGGCTCAGCCTGCTCGACCGGGGCGTGGTGTTCGCCGTCGCGCACATCCGGGGCGGCGGTGAACTGGGCCGCCGGTGGTACGACGAGGGCAAGCTGCTGGCCAAGAAGAACACCTTCACCGACTTCGTCGCCTGCGCCCGGCACCTGGTCAAGTCCGGGTGGACGGCGGCCGACCGGCTGGTCGCCCGGGGTGCCTCGGCCGGCGGCCTGCTGATGGGCGCGGTGGCCAACCTCGCCCCGGACGCGTTCACCGGGATCGTCGCGCAGGTGCCCTTCGTGGACGCGCTCACCTCGATCCTCGACCCGTCGCTGCCGTTGACGGTCACCGAGTGGGAGGAGTGGGGCAACCCGCTCGCCGACCCGGAGGTGTACGCGTACATGAAGTCGTACACCCCGTACGAGAACGTCGCCCCCGTGGACTATCCGGCGATCCTGGCGGTGACCAGCCTCAACGACACCCGGGTGCTCTACCACGAGCCGGCCAAGTGGATCGCCCGGCTGCGGGCGGTGGCCCCGCAGGGCGACTACCTGCTCAAGACCGAGATGGGTGCCGGCCACGGCGGCCCCAGCGGCCGGTACGACGCCTGGCGCGAGGAGGCGTTCATCAACGCCTGGATCCTCGACCGGCTGGGCCGCGCCTGACCACCGTCGTCGCGCACCGGCTGGCCACGGTCAGCCGGTGCGGATCTCCTCGACGGCGGTGCTCGTCCGCAGGAACAGCAGCCCGACCCCGACCGTGACCAGTACGGCGGCCAGCGCGGTCGCGCCGACCCCGGCGAGCTGACCCCACGGCAGCTCGGGTGTCACCACGGATTCGGGCACCCACACGGTGCGCAGGGCCGAGGGGTCGGCGCAGCCGGCGGCATCGCCGGGGCAGACCTGAACGGTCTGCCCCCCGTAGCTGCGCGGGCGTCCACCGGTGGTCCAGGTGAGCAGCAGGCCGACGGCGAGCGCCAGCACCGTGGCCGGCACCGCCGGGGCCAGCGCCTGCCAGGCCACCGAGCGGCCGATGACGCTGCGGGGCACCCCGGAGGCCACCAGCGCCGCGTACGTCCGGCGGCGGGCGACGATCCCCTCGACCAGGGCGACGACCAGGCCACCGGCGGCCAGCGCCACGGCCACCTGGACCGCCCGGTCGACCAGGTCCATCGTGTTCAGGTAGAAGTCGTCACTGGCGGCGAAGCTCTGGCCGATGGCCCGGTTCGCCGTCATGTCGGCGAGCATGGAGGCCCGCAGCCCGGCCGCGCCCGCCCCCACGATCACCGCCGCCAGCAGGGCGGCCAGGGTACGGCTGCCGGCCCACGGATCGGCGGTCAACCTTCGGGCGGCCAGCAGCGTGGCCGGCCCGCGACCCCACCGGTGCAGCAGCCGCCCGGCCGTGTGCGACAGCCAGCCGGTGCCGACCACCACCCCGACCAGCGCGGCCAGCGCACCACCGAGCATCAGCAACGGTTCCAGCACCGCAGGCGGGTCCTGACCACGGGCGGCGTACCACCGGCCGACCGGGACGAGCAGACCGTACGCGGCCACCCCGGCCACGATCAGCAGCCCGGCCCACGGACCCGGGGCACGTTCCCGGCGGATCCGCCGGACCACCCCGAGCGGGGTCGCGGTGACCCGGCGCAGCAGGACGACGCCGACCAGCCCGGCCAGCACCGGCAGGCCGAGCACCACCGCCCCGATCGCCGGCGGCGACGGCAGCACGTCGGTGGGCAGGGGGAGCAGCCCCCGGGCGTCGGGCCGGTGCAGCAGCACCCGGCCCACCAGGTACGTCCCCAGCCCGACCAGGGTGCCCAGCAGACCGGCCAGCCCCGTCTCCACCGCGACCAGCACGGTCACCTGCCCGGGGGTGGCCCCGGCCAGCCGGAACGCGGCCAGTCGCCGGTCCCGGGCCGGCGCGCCGAGCCGGACGCACTGCCCGGCCAGGGCGAGCACCGGGACGGCGAGCAGCAGCAACGCGACCGCCGTCCCGCCGCGCAGGCCGGGCTCGCGCAGCAGCGCGTTGCCGTACTGCTCGGAGTTGTTCGCGCCCCGCCCGCCGGGTGGGGTGGGGATGGCCAGCACGGTGAGGGCCGCCAACGCGGCGAGCGCGGCCAGGGCCGCGCTGAGCGCGGTGAGGACGACCCGGGCGGTGTCGGTGCGGTTGCCGGCCAGGGCGAGCCGCAGCGCGACGACCGGTGTCACCTGGCGACCGCGCCGGGACCGGCCACCGGGGCGAGGGTTTCGTCCAGGCCGAGGCCGCTCGGGTCGACCACGCCGTCGCGGAGCATCACCTCGCGGTCGGCGTACGCGGCGATCCGGGGTTCGTGGGTGACCAGGACGATGGTGGTGCCCTGTTCCCGGGCGAGCTGGACGAGCCGGGTGAGGACCTCCTCGCCGCCGAGCGTGTCGAGCGCGCCGGTCGGCTCGTCGGCGAAGAGCACCCGGGGCCCGGTGACCAGGGCGCGGGCGGTGGCGCAGCGCTGCTGCTGCCCGCCGGACATCGCGCCGGGGCGTACGTCGGCGAGGTGGGCGACGCCGAGCCGGTCCAGCCATTCGCGCGCCACCCGCCCTGCTCCTCGCCGCCCCGTGCCGGCGAGGAGCAGGGGCAGGGCGACGTTCTCCGCCGCGGTCAGCTCGGGGACGAGCTGACCGAACTGGAACAACACCCCGAACTCGCTACGGCGCAGCCGGGACCGCGCCGCCTCGGGCCAGGTGTCGATCCGCTCCCCCCGCCAGTGCACCTCACCCTCGTCGGGGCGCAGGATCCCGGCGAGGCAGTGCAGCAGGGTGGACTTGCCGCAGCCGCTGGGCCCGGTCACCGCGACGATCTCCCCCTCGGCGACGTCGAGGCTGACGCCGCGCAGGGCCGGGGTCGGACCGTACGACCGGACCACGCCGCGTGCCTGGAGTCCGCTCACGGATGCACCTCCCGGTGCCAGTCGGCGACGCGGGTCAGGGTGGTGCGCAGCCACCGCAGGTCGGCGTCGAGGTGGGCGATGACGTAGTCGACGGCGACGACGTCAGCGAGGGTGGACGCGGGCGCCGTCTTGACGGCGGTGAGTTCGCGCAGCCGCTCGGTGTGCGCCCGCGCCTGGGCGATCAGGTAGGACCGGGCCGCGTTGAGGTCGGCGACCAGCAGCGCCACCGCCACCTTGGTGAAGAGCGCGCTCGTCACGTACGGCATGGGTGGCTCGACGGCGGCCAGCCAGCCGGTGAGCGCGGCCCGGCCCTGGTCGGTGAGGGTGTAGGCGGTCCGGTCGGGGCCGGCCTCGCGTTCCTGGCCGGTGCTGACCACCAGGCCGTCGCGTTGCAGGCGGCCCAGGGTGGCGTAGACCTGCCCGAAGGCGAGCGGCTTGGCCCGGGGCAGCCGGGTGTCGTGGGCCCGCTTCAGCTCGTAGCCGTGCCGGCTGCCGGCAGCCAGCAACCCGAGCAGCACGTGCGACGTGGACACCTGACTAACTATTCATTCGGCGAATAGCCGATGTCAAGCGGCCTGGTCGATGCGACGGTGGGCGACCGGCCGGGCCGGGCGCGGCGGTCCCGCCACGCCCGACCGGTGGTGGGGTCAGCCGACCCAGGCCGGGTCCCGGCCGGTACGACCGAGCAGCCGGTCCAGCTCCGGGCCGGCCGCGTCGACCGGCACCTCCGGCCCGAACGCGCCCATCCGCCGGCCCGTCGGCCCCATCTCGTCCATGAAGCCGTGCAGCGCCGCGATGCTCTCCGGCGTCGGCTCGTACGGCTGGCCGGTGGCCCGCGCCAGGTCCCAGCCGTGCACCACCAGGTCCACCACGCCCATCAGGCCGACCGTCGACCGGGGCAGCCCCATCGCCGGCGCGACGCCCTCCTCGCTGGCCGGGTCCTCCCAGGCGGCGACGAGCCGGTCGGCCTCGACGGCGAACCGGTCCCGCCAGCCCGGCTCGGCCACGTGGTCGGTCTTGACCGACCAGTCCGTCTCCTGCCCGGCGGCCAGCCGCTGGAAGTTGACCGCCACGTCGTACACGTGGTTGATCAGGCCCCCGACGGTGTAGTCCGCGCACGGGGTGGGCAGGTCGAGCTGGTCGTCGCCGATCGCCCGGACCAACGCCACGGTCCGCGGGACGGCGGCACCCAGCAGCTCACTAGTCTTCGTTGCCATATTGCCAGCGTATGAAGGTGGTCTTGAACGAATGCGACAGCCACGCGGGGACGACCGGGGCATCCTCGATCCGGCCCGGTTCCGCCGGGAGCTGCAGTTCCGGCGGCACCTGCCGGACCCCGCGCTGCGCCCCTGGGTGGAGCACTACTGGCTGGTCGACTGGGCGCTGACCACGCCGTTCACGCAGCAGGTCGTGCCGCACCCGGCCGTCAACGTGGTGTTCCGCCGCGACGCCGCCGGCCCGGAGACCGCCGAGGTGGCCGGGGTCGGCCGCACCCTGTTCACCGTCACCCTGGCCGACGCCGGAACGGTCAGCGGCATCCAGTTCCGCCCCGGGGGTTTCCGCCCGTTCTGGCGTCGCCAGGTCTCCGGTCTCACCGACCGGCACGTGCCGCTCGACACCGACCCGACCGCCGCCCGCGCCGCCCGGTCCGTCGAAGCCGCGCCCCGCTGCGACGGTACGGACGACGAGCGCTGCCGCGCCCTGGACGCCTTCCTCCTCGCCTGGGCACCACGGCCCGACCCGGCGACGGCCGAGGCGATCGCCCTCGCTGAGGCGATCCGCACCGACCGCAGTGTGCTGCGGGTCGACGACCTCGCCCGCCGCCACGACCTGTCCGTACGGCGGTTGCAGCGGCTCTTCCTGGACCACGTCGGCGTCGGCCCCAAGTGGGTGATCCGTCGCTACCGCCTGCTGGAGGCGATCGAGCAGGCCGCAACCGGGATGCCCGACTGGGCCACCCTCGCCGCCGACCTCGGCTACAGCGACCAGGCCCACCTGGCCCGCGACTTCGCGGCCGTCACCGGCCGCACCCCCACCGGCTACGCCCGCTCCCTGCGCTGAACTCCCGCCCACCCCCAGGGCCGGCGGCTCGCACCCGGACGGCGTCGGCCCGGGGAGCGCTGAGGGTCGGCGGTCGGCGCCGCCGTCGAGTTTGCCCACCACGCCTGCCCGCGCGCCGGGTCGCGCAGCCCGCCCGGGTGGCGGTGCCGATGACCCCACTGCCCGGGCCGAAGGGCGTCCGCACCGGTGCCACTCGAACTTCTGCGGAGAGTTCTCGTCGTCATGGCCGCAAGAACTCTCCCCAATCGCGCGCATGCGCTGCGCACCGGCACCGCATACGCCGCCCCGGCCGATCCTGACGGCGGCCGGGTCCCGTAGCGGCCAACCCAGCCGAGAAGGCAACGTTTAGTAACCATGGCTTCCCCTACTCATGTCCCACCCGCATCCTTTGCTCTGCTGCCATCGACGCGACAGCTACTCACCGTGCCCAATGGAACGTCGCGACATGCTTCAGGCAGCTTTCGACGTTGCAGCTCAGAGCGCTGGTGCGGATAGGGCAGCAGAGCAAAGGACGAAGAAGGGAGTTGGTAGGGATCCGCGTGCGGTTACGGTGAGCAATATCGAGCGCGGGCCCGGCCTGAGCACTATCCGTAATCACGGCAGTAGTCGGGGTCGCCCGGGCTCGGTGGCACGGTGGAGGTCGCCGGCGACCGCACAGGGCCCGGGGAGAGAAGCCGGGGGCAACGGGCCGGGAGCAGGGGAAAGGGCCGGCAGCCGAGGCGGGGGTGGGCTTGGCGTACGGAGAAGCCCTCAGCGGCGGCGGACCGCCACCACGGCGACGTCGTCGTGGATCTCCGGCGGGGCCAGCTCCACCAGCAGCCGCTGGCAGAAGCCGTCCAGGTCGTCGTCGACCACCGTCGCGCAGGCCGCCAACGCGGCCAGGCCGTCGTCGATGGTGGTGTCCCGCCGCTCGATCAGCCCGTCGGTGTAGAGCACCAGCGTCGCCCCGGCCGGCAGGGTGAACTCCAGGTCCTCGGGGCGCTCCGCGCGTACCCCGAGCAGCGGGGCCGACTGCTGGACGAACTCCACCCGGCCGTCCACCGTCACCAACGCCGGCAGGTGCCCGGCGCTGGCCAGCCTGATCCGGCCCGTCGACGGATGCAGCAGCAGGATGCACAGGGTCGCCAGCTCGTTGCGCAGCAGCGTACGCATCAGCACGTTGAGCCGGTCCACGATCACCCCCGGCTGGTGCCCCTCCACCGCGTACGCCCGCATCGCGTGCCGCAGCTCGGCCATCACCGTCGCCGCGTGCAGCGAGTGGCCGGCGACGTCGCCGATCGCCACCAGCAGGTGCCCGTCGAGCATCACCAGCTCGTAGAAGTCCCCGCCCACCTCGGTCTGCGCACTGGCCGGCTCGTAGCGGACCGCCAGGTCGAGGCCGGCGACGTCGGGCAGCCGGCGGGGCAGCAGGCTGCGCTGGAGGGTGACCGCGATCCGGTGCTCCTCGTCGTAGGAGCGCTGCGCCTCCACCGCCGACGCGACCGCCTGCGCGAGCTGCACCAGCACCGGGGTCCGGGCGGTCTGGGTGGCGGTGGGCACCACCACGTACAGCGGGGCGCGGTCCTCCCGCAGCTTCGCGGCGGCCACCGTCACCGTGTCGTCGGCCGGCCACCGCACCAACGCCCAGCCGTCGGGGGCGTCCACCCGGACGGTCGCGCCGGTCGGTACGCCGCTGTCGTCGACCACCCACGGCACGATCTCCGGCTCCGCACCCGGACCGGCGGCGACCCCGGCCAGGCACTCCCCGTCGAAGGTTTCCGCGACCACCGCCGCCGGGCTGCGGAAGATCTGCGCCGCACCGGCCGCCGCCTCCAGCAACAGGCGGGCGAAGGTGGGCGCGGCGTGCACCGCCACGGTGGTGTCGGCCAGCCCGGTGAGCCGCTCGGCGAGCAGTTCCGCCCGCTGCCGCGCCTGGTAGTAGCGCAGCACCGCATGCGCCGTGGCGACCAGTTCCTCCGGCTCGATCGGCTCGGCCAGGTACGCGTCCGCGCCCCGGGTCAACCCCTGGGTACGGTCCACCACGTCGACGGCGTGCGCGGACACGTGGATCACCGGAATGGCCGGATGGTCCGCCTTGATCCGTTCGCAGACCTCGAAGCCGCTGAGATCCGGCAGCCGGACGTCGAGCACCACCAGGTCGACCGGATCCACCCCGACCCGGGCCAGCGCCTCCGTGCCGTTCTCCGCCTCCCGCACGGTGAACCCCGCCCGGGTCAGCCAACTCACCAGCAGGTAGCGCTTGGTGGGACTGTCGTCGACCACCAGGATCGTCGCCGGGGCGCCGGCCACCTCACACTCCCGCCACGGGCAGGTCCACCGTGAAACTGCTGCCCCGGCCCGGCTCGCTGGCCAACTCCAGGGTGCCGCCGAGCAACGTCACCAACCGCCGCGCGTACGGCAGGCCGAGGCCGGTGCCGCTCCGTCGGCTGGTGCCGGGCACCTGGTAGAACTCCTCGAAGACCCGTTCGTGAAGCTCGGCGGGGATGCCCGGCCCCGTGTCCGAGACGCAGACGCGGACCCGGTCGCCGGCACGTTCGGCGCGCATCCGCACCTCACCCCGGTCGGTGAACTTCACGGCGTTGTGCAGCAGGTTGCGCAACACCTGCGCCAGCAGCACCTCGTCCGAGCGGAGCACCGTGCCCGGGGGCGGCTCCTCCACCACCAGCTCCACCTCGGAACGCAGGGTGAGCGCCCGCAGTGTCCCGCGCAGCTGCCCGAAGACCGCCCGCAGGTCGACCTGTGCCCACTCCGGCTCGATCCGGCCCGCCTCCGCCTTGGCCAGGTCGAGCAGGTCGTTGACCAGGGAGAGCAGGTCGGCGGCCGAGGACCGGATCAGCTCCACCTGCTGCGCCTGCTCGGCGGTGAGCGGGTCCGACGCCGAGTCGGTCAGCAACCGCCCCAGCCCGATGATCGCGGTCACCGGGGCCCGCAGCTCGTGGCTGACGTTGGCCAGGAACCGGCTCTTCGACTCGCTCGCCGCGCGGAGCTGGGCCGACTTCTCGTCCAGCTCGGCGTAGAGCGCCACCACGCCCCGGTTGGTCTCCTCCAGCTCCTCGGAGAGCTGGGTGTAGAGCGCCATCACACCCCGGTTGGTCTCCTCCAGCTCGGCGTTCAGCACGGCCAGCTCGTCACGCTGGCGGCGTACCTCGTCGAGCGCGGCGATGAGCTGCCCGTTCTGGGTGGCCAACTCGTCCAGGGCGCTGGCCGGCGCGCTGACGCCCAGTTCGGCGCGTAGCTCCGCCAGGCGCTGCGGAGTCAGCGCCGCGGCTGCGGTCGGGACACGTCGGGACATCCTCACGACGGTATCTCCCTGCACGTCCGCCAGTCCCAGGGTGTCCACCAACCGCGCCACCGCGCCCGACTGCGGCTCGTACCGGTTGCCCGGCAACGGGCGCAGCGGGGCGAGGTCGACGCTGAGCAGCCGCCGACCGTCCGGCTCAGTCACCCAGGAGAAGGTGACGTCCGCTCCGTCCACCGCGCGCAGCAGGTCCCGGGCCACCTCACTGAGCGCGGTGGCGAACCGGACCTGGTCCTGGTGCTCCAGCCCGACCGCGGCGGCGACCTCCCGGCCCCGCTGGCGTACCCCGAAGATGTCCTGTTCCACCCGCAACGCCATCCGCAGCAGGGGTTCACGGGCGGTCACGACGGGATTCTCGCGACCAGCACGCAGGCGTCGTCGCGGCGTACGCCGGCGTCGCGCAGCAGGGTCGCCGCGACGACGACGGGCGCCCGCCCGAACAGGCCCGGATAGTCCTCGGCGCGCCACCGGTCCACCACCCCGTCGCTCTGCATCACCAGCGTCGCGCCGGGCGGGAACGGGTAGTCGTACCCGCGTACCGTCGGGCGCTGGTGACCGGCGATGCCGGGCAGCGAGACCAGCCCCCGCCGGGTGCCGTCGGGGGCCAGTACGGTCCCGGTGATGTTGCCCAGGCCGGCGTAACGCAGCAGGCCCGCCGCCGGGTCCAGCTCCGCCACCGCCAACGCGGCCCCCCGGGTGTGTGACATCGCCCGGTGCAGGTGCGTCACCACTGCGGCGGGCGGACCGTCCGGCGCGGACCGGAAGGCGGCCACGGCCGCCTCGGCGGCGACATTGGCCAGCGGCCCGTGCCCCAGGCCGTCGCAGACGAGCACCTGGTGCCGGCCGTCCCCGGTACGCACCGCGTGGCTGTCCCCGCTGACCTGCTCGCCGGTGATCGGTCGGGTCAACCCCGCCGCCCAGGCCGGGGTGACCCCGACCTCCTTCGCCCACACCTGCACCACGAACACGGTGCCACGTCCCGGCCGGGACCAGGCGTCGTACCAGCTGGCCTGCCGGGTGATGGCGCCCAGCCCGATGCCCAGCGTGCCGGTGGTGGAGTGGCCGTCGCGGGAGGACACGGTCAGGTCGGCCATGCCGGGGCCGGAGTCGACGGCCACCAGTTCCACCCCGGCGGCGTCGGCGGTGCGCACCGGCCGCAGCAGCAGGACGCCCTCCTGGGCGTGCTTGACCAGGTTGCTGGTCAGCTCGGCGGCGACGATGGCCAGTTCGGCGAGCCGGTTGCCGCCGAGGCCGAGCTGGCCGCCGAGGCGTTCCGCCGCGCGGCGCACGGTGCTGGCGGCGCCGCCGCTCTCCACCCGGTACCAGTGACCCGCGTCCGGGACCACGTCGTGGGTCATCGGGACCACTTGGTGATGGTGATCCGGGTGCCCTCGCCGGGGGCGGTCTGGATGTCGAAGTCGTCGACCAGCCGGCGGGAGCCGCTCAGACCGAGGCCGAGACCGCCACCGGTGGTGTAACCGTCGGTGAGGGCAAGGTCCAGGTCGACGATGCCCGGTCCGGAGTCGGCGAAGACGATCCTTACCCCGCGTCGCCGGCCGTCCTCGACGACGCTCACCTCGGCGGTGCCGCCGCCACCGTAGATGAGGGTGTTGCGGGCCAGCTCACTAGCGGCGGTGACCAGCTTCGTCTGGTCGACGAGGGAGAGCTTCGCCGCCACCGCCACGGTACGCACCAACTGGCGGACCCGGACGACGTCCTCGTCACTGCCGATCGCCTGGGTCTTCGGGCCCAGGTCGACTCCCGCGGTCATGGCGATGTCGCCGCCGTCCCGGAGTCGACGTCCTCGGGGTCGTCGGCGTACCGGGGGTCGTCGTCACGGGTCGCCGCGATCAGCTCCATGCCCCGTTCCACGTTCAGCGCGGTACGGATGCCGTTGAGCGAAAGGCCCAGCTCGACGAGGGTGATGGCGACCGCGGGGCGCATCCCGACGACCACCGTCTCGGCGTCGAGCACCTTGGAGATCGAGGCGATGGTGGAGAGCATCCGGCCGACGAACGAGTCGACGATGTCCAGGGCGGTGATGTCGATGATGACGCCGTGGCAGCCGGTCGCCACGATCCGCTCGGCCAGGTCCTCCTGGAGGGTGACCGCCGTCTGGTCGGACATGTCGATCTGGATGGAGACCAGCAGGATGTCGCCGATCTTCAGGATGGGCACCCGTTCCATCACGCCTCCCGGCGCGGGTGCCGGCGGGAGGTCTCGACCCCGGTGAGGCGCAGCACGTGCCGCAGGGCGTCGGCGAGGCTCGCCTTGGTGGCGATGTCGCCGAACTCGATGCCGAGGGCGACGATGGTCTGCGCGATCTGCGGGCGGATGCCGGAGATGATGCAGTCGGCCCCCATCAGCCGGGCGGCCACCACCGTCTTGAGGATGTGCTGGGCGACCTGGGTGTCGACCGCCGGTACGCCGGTGATGTCGATGATCGCGTACGGCGAGCCGGTGTCGACCAGGGTCTGGAGCAGCCGCTCCATCACCACCTGGGCACGCGCCGAGTCGAGGGTGCCGACCAGCGGCACGGCGACCACGCCGTCCCAGATCTTCACCACCGGGGTGGAGAGTTCGAGCAGCTGCTCGGCCTGGTCGGCGATCAGCCCCTCGCGGGTCTGCACGTAGGTCTCGAAGGTGAGCAGCCCCATCCGGTCGACCAGGCCGGTGGCGTCGAGGATGTCCCGCAGCGACAGTTCGACGCCGTCGGTCTCGGCCAGGTCGACCAGGACGTCCTTGAGGGCGTAGATGCTGATCGCGGTCTCGGTGGCGGTGAAGCTCTGCCGGGCCCGGCTGCGGGACAGGTCGGCGAGCACCGCCCGCAGCTCGCCCGCCTCGGGCTTCTGGAGGTCGGCCAGGCCCGCACCACCGGCGTTGATCATGCTAGCGTGCAGTTCCTGCACCTGGAGGCGCAGCTCGGCCTGGCTCAGCCGACCGCGCAGCGAGGCGGCGACGAGTTCGGTCCACCGCTGCACGACCCGTTCACCGTGCTCACTCAGCAGCCCGACGAGCCGGTCGCCCCCGTCTGCGGTCAACGCCATGGTTACCTCCTGTGAGCTGGGCCGGCCGGACTCTATCACCGGAGGCAGACCCGGTAGTTGCCGCGCGGCAAAGGAATGATCGCTCCCACCGGAACCGCTCCCGTTCTGCGGGTCCCCCCGTTCGTGGGATACCGTTCCACCGATAACAGGAGGTCTGAATGTCCCTGACGGTGCACACGGAACAGCGCGGCGACGTGGTCGTCGTGTCGGTCGCGGGCGAACTCGACATGGCGACCGCACCGCAGCTGCAGGACCAGATCACCGACCTGCTCGACAAGGGTCGCAGCCGGCTGGTGTTCGACCTGGCCGAGGTGTCGTTCTGCGACTCGACCGGGTTGTCGGTCTTCGTCCGGGCCAAGAACAGCTGCGACGAGGCCGGCGGCGTGGTCCGGTTGGCCGCCCCGCAGCGCGGGGTGCTGCGCATCCTTGAGGTCAGCGGCCTGGTGGAGGTGCTGCACACCTATCCGACGGTCGAGCAGGCCGTCGCGGGTGACCCCACCCCCGCGTCGTCCTGACCGGTTTCCTCAGCGCTCGTCCTCGATGAACCGGGGACGAGCGATCACCATGCCCGCGGTCGTCTGCACCGCCAGCGCGGCGAGCAGGAAGCCCATCGGCGCGGTCCAGCCGCCGGTCGCCTCGTAGAGCACCCCGACGAGCAGCGGGCCGAGCGCGGCGATCACGTAACCGGTGCTCTGCGCGAAGGCGGACAGCGCCACCGTGCCGTCGGCCGTGCGGGCCCGCAGGCCGATGGTGGTCAGGATCAACGGGAACGCGCCCTGACCGAAGGCGAGCAGCAGCACCCAGAGCAGGGCCCCGCTCCGTGGCGCGAACGCCAGCCCCAGGTAGGCCGCCGCGGAGAAGGCGGTCAGCCCGAACACCAACGGGCGCAGCGTCCGGAGCCGGCCGGCCAGCGTCGGCATCAGCAGGGCCACCGGCACCCCGAGCGCGGTGACCCCGGCGAGCAGCAGGCCGGCGCTCTCCGGCCGGAAGCCGGCGTCCCGGAAGAGCTGGGCCAGCCAGCCCATCACCGCGTACCCGCTGAGTGACTGCGCGCCGAAGTAGACAGCCATCGCCCAGCCGAGCCGGGTGCGGGCCGGCCGGACCCGGGTGCGGGCGGCCGGGACCGCCGTCGGGGTGGCGGCCCGCCGGGCGGCGCGGGCCCGCAGCGCCAGCGGCACCCACGGGAGTACGGCCACCGCCGCCAACGCCGCCCACACGCCGAGCCCGGCCCGCCAGGAGCCGAAGGCGTGCGCCACCGGCACGGCGGAGGCGGCGGCCACCGTCGTACCCGTGGTCAGCGCCATCGTGTACGCCCCGGTGACCAGCCCGGTCCGGTGCGGAAAGTGCTGCTTGACCAGCATCGGCAGCAGGATGTTCGCCACCGCGATGCCGGCCAGGGCGAGCGCGCTGGTGAGCACGAAGACCGTCGCCGAGTCGGTGACCACCCGGAGCAACTGACCGACGGTGAGCGCGAGCATCGCGACCACCAGCACCCGGGCGGCCGGCCAGCGCCGGATCAGCCACGGGGTGAGCGCGCCGAGGCCGGCGAACGCGATGGTGGGCAGGGTGGTGACGAACCCGGCCATCGCGCCGGAGAGCCCGAGTCCGGTGCGTACCTCGTCGAGCAGCGCGCCGAGGCTGGTCACCGCGGCCCGCAGGTTGAGCGCGACGAGCAGCATCCCCACCAGCACCAGCGCGCCGCCGGTGGCCGGCGACGGGGTGCGGTGGGCCGGCCGGTGGGCGAGCGGTTCGGGTGCCTCGACGGCGGGAGCGGTTGGCGGGGTCATGACCTCGAACCTACAATCATGGGATGAATTTCGGCAGCTGGTGTAACCGGTGACACCGTCGGTCGATTCCCCACCCGTGCCCCCGCGCGGTCAGCGGGTGCAGCAGACCATCGAGCAGCTCCGGGGGCGGATCCTCGGCGGCGAGTGGCCGGTGGGCGGGCGCATCCCCACCGAGCCGCAGCTGGTGACGGCGCTCGGGGTGGGGCGCAACACCGTCCGCGAGGCCGTCCGGGCGCTGGTGCACGCCGGGGTGCTGGAGTGCCGGCAGGGCTCCGGGACGTACGTGGTGTCGACCGACGAGCTGGCCCCGGTGGTGGCCCGCCGGCTCACCGACGACCGGATGGCCGAGGTGGTCGAGGTCCGCCGGGCGTTCGAGGTCGAGGCGGCCCGGCTGGCCGCGCTGCGGCGTACCCCGGAGGACCTGGTGGCGCTCGACGGCGCGCTGGCCGCCCGGGAGGCCGCCTGGCGGTCGGGCCGGGTCGCCGAGTTCGTGGAGGCCGACGTCACGCTGCACACGGCGGTGGTCGCCGCCGCGCACAACGGCATGCTGGCCGAGCTGTACGCCTCGGTCGGCGCAGCCCTGCGCAGCACCGTCGCATACGTGACGGGTGACTCCCTGCAACCGCAGCGGTACGTCGACCACAGCCGGCTGGTGGCCGCGATCCGGGACGGCGATCCCGGACGGGCGGCGATCGAGGCCGGTGCTTTTCTGGAGCCCCCGTCCGGGGCATAGGTTGTCCCCGACGGAGAATCGGACGGCACAGGAGTACGGATGCTCAAGGGCTTCAAAGACTTCATCATGCGCGGCAACGTCGTCGACCTGGCGGTCGGTGTCGTCATCGGCGCCGCGTTCACGGGCGTGGTCACCCAGCTGACCAAGTCGTTCCTCGAACCACTGGTCCGGGTCTTCATCGTGCTGATCACCGGCCAGAAGGACGGCCTCAAGGGCTCGACCCCCGAATTCCGGGGCATCCCGTTCGACTGGATCGCCTTCGTCAACGCCGCGATCACCTTCGCACTGACGGCGGCGGCGTTGTACTTCCTGGTGGTCTACCCGATGAACCGGCTCGCCGAGCGGCGTAAGCGGGGCGAGGAACCGCCGCCCGCCGCGCCGAGCGAGGAGGTCAAGCTGCTCACCGAGATCCGCGACGCGCTGCTCGCCGGCGGGCACACCACCCCGGGGCAGCGCGGTGCGCTGGACGACGTGCTCGGCCGGCGCCCGGAGCCGCCCGCTCCGCGCTGACCCCCACCGGCGCACATCGGCCCCTGCGGAATTCCCGCAGGGGCCGCTTCCCGTCGTACACATGTTCGATAGAGTCCGGCCATGGAGCAGCGTAGGCACTGGTGGAACGGCAAATGGGGACGGCTGGCGCGGCGGGACGTCTTCCTCCGCGTCGACGCCGACCGGTGGCACGTCGAGCAGCGGGCCGGCGGCGCGGAGGGCGTCTCCCAGTTCTACGAGTACGGCAGCGTCGACGAGGCCGAGGAGACCGTCCGGGCCCTGCTGGAGGGGACGGACGCCTGGCGGGAGCTGTCCCCGCGTCCGCCCGGTGCCTGGGGCCCGGCGGTTTAGCGGTGGGTGGGGCAGGGAACCGCCCGGGGATGAAGCAGCAGGGCATGGCAGAGCAGGCGGTCATCTCGCGGATCACCACCGGCATGCGGGTGGTCGACACGGTCGGGGTCGAGATCGGCACCGTCGACCTGGTCCAGCGGGGCGATCCCAACGCGGTGACCGTGCAGGCGTCGACCGCCGATCCGGGCGGCAGCCTGGACGAGCTGATCGAGTCGGTGGCCGTCGAGGAGCCGGACGTCCCGGCCGACCTCGCCGCCCGCCTGCTGCGCACCGGCTACCTCAAGGTCTCCACCGAGCTGGCCCGCACCGGCGCGGTGTACGTGCTGGCCGACCAGATCGCCACGGTCACCGACGACCAGGTACGCCTGCACGTCCCCGTGGGCGATCTACCGCCGGAGGAGTGACCCGCCCCCGCCCCTCGCGTGCGCCGGTCGATCCCACCCACCGTCTTGAGCGGGGGAGATTCAGCACCATCGAGGTGACCGTCAGCGCCCCGTGACCTGCGCGGACCGACCCCCGACCACCGGGTTCCCCTCCGGTTCCTGCGGCCCCGGCAGCCCCACGGCCGGAGCCGGCGTCCGGCGCCGGAAGAGCAGCAGCATCAGGCAGCCGGCGAGCAGTCCCCAGAACGCCCCGCCCACGCCGAGCAGGCTCACCCCCGAGGCGGTGACCACGAAGGTGACCACGGCGGCCTCCCGGCTCCGGGGATCGGGAACGACCGACGGCGGGGTGGAGGAGAGGGCCGAGGTGAGGGCGCCGGCCAACGCGCCGAGCAGCGCGAGCCCGGCGACCGCCTCGATGAGCACGGGCGGGGAGAGCAGCACCAGCGTGGTCGCCGCGCCCGCGCCGAGCCCGAGCAGCGCCAGGCCGATGCCGGCGGTCACCGAGGCGATCCAGCGTCGGTCCGGGTCCGGGTGGGCGTCGGGGCCGGCGGCGAGGGCGGCGGTGATCGCGGCGAGGTTGACCGCGTGCCCGCCGGTGGCGGCACCGAGCGCACTGGCCAGCCCGGTGGCGCGTAGCGCCGGGGCGAGCGGCGGCCGGTAGCCGAAGCCGCGCAGCACCGCCGTGCCGGGCACGTTCTGCGCGGCCATGGTGACCAGGAACAGGGGCAGCGCCAGGCCGACCACGGCGGGCAGGGTGAACACCGGCACGGTCGGCGACACCACCGGCCGCAGGTCACCGGGGGTGACCCCGACGCCGGACGTGGTCAGGGCGATCACCACCGCCGCCGCCACCAGCGCGGCCGGGACCGCCCACCGGGGGGCGAACCGGTGCAGCACCAGCCAGGTGACGATCACCGGGGCGGCCAGGGCCGGCACCTCGACCAGCGCGCGTACCGGGGCGGTGCACAGCGGCAGCAGCACCCCGGCCAGCATCGCGGCCGCCACCGGGGCGGGGATGGCGGCCACCGCCCGCCCCAGGGCGGGGAAGAGGCCGGCGGTGACGATGAGCAGCCCGCACAGCGCGAACGCGCCCACGGCGGCGGGCCAGCCGCCGGGGACCGGCCCGGTGGCGACCAGCAGCGCCGCGCCCGGCGTGGACCAGGCGATCGCGATCGGCATCCGGTGCCGTAGGCCGAGCCAGGTCGCGCAGATCCCGGCGGCGACGCTCACCGTGAGCAGCCCGGAGGCAGCCTGCGCCTCGCTGGCGCCGACCGCCCCCAGCCCGGCGAGCACGACGGTGAACGAGCTGGCGAAGCCGACCACGGCGGTCACCACGCCGGCCAGCACCGGTTGCAACCGATCCCCCACCACACTCCCCCTCACGCCCGGCCACCCATCGTTCCGTTTACGGAACAGCGGCGTGTAGCACCATAGCCGGATGACCCCGCCCCGCCCAGCCCGCCGGCCCGCGCCCGACACCGACGCCGGGGCGGTCGGCCACCGGCTGCGCGCGCTGCGGATGGAACGCGGGGTCTCCCTCTCCACGCTGGCCCGTACCGCCGGGGTCGGGAAGGCCACCCTCTCGGCGCTGGAGAACGGCACCCGCAACCCCACCCTGGAGACGCTCTACGCGATCACCGCCCAGCTCGGCGTACCGCTGGCGGCCGTGCTCGCCGGGCCCGCCGCCACCCCGACCGTGCGGGGCACCACGGTCGTCGCCACCCTGCTGGAGTCGTTCACCGACACCGACGCCAGTTACGAGCTGTACCGACTGCGGGTCCGCCCCGGCGGGGAACAGGTCTCCCCCGCCCACCAGCCCGGGGTCACCGAACACGTCACGGTCTTCGCCGGGGTGCTCCGGGCCGGCCCGCTCGACGCCCCGCTGACCGCCGCCGCCGGTGGCCACCTGCGCTGGACCTCGGACGTCCCGCACGGCTACGCCGCCCTCGGCGACGAGGAGGTCGCCGCCAGCCTGCTGCTGCGCTACCCCCGCACCTGACCCGCGCCCGGCACCCGGTGCTGCACCGCCCACAGCGCCGCCTCGGTACGCGACGCCGAGCCGGTCTTGCGTAGCAGGTTCGACACGTGCACGGTCACCGTCCGCACCGAGATGCCCAGCGCCCGCGCGGCCTGCTTGTTGGACATCCCGGCGACCAGGCAGCCCAGCACCTCGACCTCCCGGCCGGTCAGCTCGGCCTCGGGCGGGGCGGCGGTCCGGGGCGACGGCATCCGCAGGTGCTCCGGCAACGGTTCCCGGACCAGCGCGTCCAGCCCCCGGCCGGCGTGCACCGCCAGCAACTCGGTGAGCGCGTACGGGTTGCCGCCGGTGCGTTGCCAGACGTCGGCACAGACCCGCGCCGGGGGCGGGCTGTCGCCGTACACCTGGGTGAGGATCTCGGCCACCTCGGCGACGCCGAGCGGGCCGAGGTGCTGACGCACCGCACCGCGTACCCCGCAGAGGCGGGCCAGGACGCGGCGGGTGAGGTCCGGTGCGACCGCGTCGGCCGGCGGCCGGCTCGCCACCACCAGCAGCGCCGGCAACTGCGGCGCGGTGGCCAGCTCGACGACCAGGTTGAGGCTGGCCGGGTCGAGATCGTGCAGGTCCTCCACCACCAGCACGGCCGGGCCGGCACCCACCAGCGACCGGACGGTACGCACGGCGAGCCGGAGCAGCGTGCCGGGGGCGTACCGCTCGCGCGGCGCGGCCGGATGCTGGGCCAACCAGGCGAGCGCGTCGGACGGCAGGTCGAGCGCGCCGACGTCACGGACGCTGAGCACCGCCGCCAGCCAGTCGTAGGGAGCCGGATCGTGCACCCGTGCCGTCCCGGTGAGGATCACCGCCGGCCGGGGGGAGAGACCCTCGACGGCCGCCGCGACCAGCCGGCTCTTGCCCACCCCGGCGGCCCCGGTGATGACCGTGACGGCGGGGGCCGACCGGCCCGTACCGGCCACGGTGGACCACGCCCGGTCGAGCTCGGCGAGCTCTCCGACGCGACCCACCATGGACACCGGGATCATTTCTCCCACCCTACGTACTAGTGCGTAGAGACGGAGGGAGGGTGTATCCGGCAAGCTTGTCCCATGACGCTGATCCTCCGCTCGGCCATCCTCAACGACGTCGGCCTGGTCCGCACCAACAACGAGGACTCGGCCCTCGCCGGTGAACGCCTGGTCGCGGTGGCGGACGGCATGGGTGGGCTCCCCGCCGGCGAGGTGGCCAGCGAGATCGTCATCCGAATCCTGGACGAGCTGGTCCCCCCCACCGGCACCGACGAGGCCGCCGAGGCGCTGCGGGCCGTGGTCTCCACCGCCAACCGGCGCATCCGGGCGGCGATCTCCGCCGACCCGGCCCGCGAAGGCATGGGTACGACGCTGACCGCCGCCCTGCTCGCCGGGGACACCCTGGTCCTCGCCCAGGTCGGCGACTCCCGGTGCTACCTGCTGCGCGACGGGGAACTCACCCAGCTCACCCGGGACGACACCTTCGTGCAGGCGCTCGTCGACCAGGGGGCGCTCTCCCCCGACCAGGCCCGCCACCACCCGCAGCGTTCCCTGGTCACCCGGGCGGTGCAGGGGGCGGACGCGCCCCCGGCGATCGGGGTGCTGACCGTCTTCGCCGGGGACCGGGTGCTGCTGTGCAGCGACGGGCTCTCCGACTACGTGGCCGACGAGGCGATCCACGGGGCGCTCGTCACCTACCAGGACCGCCGGCACTGCGGTGAGCAACTGGTGAAGCTGGCCCACCAGGCCGGCGCACCGGACAACGTCACCGTGGTGGTCTCCGACGTGACCGAGGGCTGAACCCGGCCAACCGGGTTGCGGCCGACCGCCGGCCGGGTTGGGATGGACGGATGCTCATCCGTCGCCTGGCCGCCGAGGAACGACTGACCACCAGCTTCCCGCTCCAGGCGTACGCCTTCGAGGCGACCCCGCTGAGCCGGGAGCGGGTCGACGCGTTCCACCGCTACCTGCCGTACAACAAGGGCAACCGGACCCTGGTCGTCGAGGAGGGCGGCGAGGCGCGGGCCACCGCCAGCGCGGTGCCGATGCGGCAGAACCTGCGCGGCGCGGTGCTGCCGATGGCCGGGGTCGCCGGGATCGCCACCCACCCGCTGGCCCGCCGCCAGGGGTACGTCCGCGCCCTGCTCTGCCAGCTCCTCGACGAGATGCGCGACGGCGGGCACCCGGTGACCGCGCTGTACCCGTTCCGGGCCAGCTTCTACGAGCGGTTCGGCTACGTGGGGCTGCCCCGGGCGCGTACCGTCCGGTTCGCCCCGGCCGACCTGGGCCCGCTGCTGCGCGCCGAGCTGCCCGGCACGGTGGGCTGGGAACGGATCGGCGTCGGCTATCCGCACTACCGCTCGTTCACCGAGCGGTGCCTGCGGGAGCGGCACGGTTTCGCGATCTTCCCCGACTTCCGGGACGTGGGACTGCGGGACCGGGACGACAGGTGGCTGATCACCGCGACCGTCGACGGCAGCGTGGTCGGCGCGCTCACCTACCGGATCGACGACCACGGTGGCGAACTGGTCGGCGACGACCTGCTCGCCAGCGACCCGTACGCCCGCGCCCTGCTGTTGCAGTTCCTCGCCCGGCACGTCGACCAGGTGGAACGGATCAGTCTCCGGGTGCCCGCCGACGAGCTGCCCGAGCTGTGGCTGACCGACCTGGCCGTGCACGTCGAGGCCCGGGTGTCCCGGCCCGGGTCGCCGGCACCGATGGCCCGCCTGCTGAGCGTGGACGCCCTCGCCGGGCTGCCCGCCGGGCCGGGCCGGGTACGGGTGGACCTGGTCGACGACCGGTGGCTCGCCGGCACCCACCTGCTCGACGGCGTCGACGGGCGGCTGGTGTTGGCCCCCGGCGGCCGGTCGGCGGTGACCGGCGGTGGACCGGTGCCGACGGCGACGCTCACCGCCGCCGGGTTGTCCGCGCTGGCGTACGGGGTGCTCGACCCGGCCGAGGTGCACATCCGAGGGCTGGGTGACGTCGGCCCGGAGGCGGCGGACGAGTTGCGCCGGCTCTTCCCCCGCGCCCTGCCCTACCTGTTCGCCGACTTCTGAGCGGCCGGCCACCCGCCGGGCCGCCGGGTCTGGTTGACGCGGTGCGGGGGCGGGTACGGTCCCCGGAATGCCGCAGTGGTTGCAAGCCGGGGCGTGGGGCCTGTTGGCCGGTTCCGCGCTCCTGGTCGGGGCGGCCGTCGGGTTCTTCCTGCCGGTGCCCCGCAAGGTCGTCGCGTCGATCATGGCGTTCGGTGCGGGGGTCCTGCTCTCCGCGGTCTCGTTCGAGTTGATCGCCGAGGCGCACGAGCAGGGTGGACTGCTACCGACCGCGATCGGGGCGGCGGGCGGGGCGTTGGCGTACACGGGGGCCAACCTGCTCCTCGCCCGACGGGGTGCCCGGCACCGGAAACGCTCCGGCGGGGAACAGCCCTCCGAGCGGGAGCAGCCCGGTTCGGGCTCGGCGATCGCGGTGGGCGCGCTGCTCGACGGCGTACCCGAGTCGGTGGTGATCGGCGCGAGCCTGCTGGCCGGTGGCCCGGTCAGCCTGGTCACGGTGGCCGCGGTCTTCCTCAGCAACGTGCCGGAGGGTCTGTCGAGCGCCGCCGGCATGCGCCGGGCCGGCCGTTCCCGCCGGTACGTCTTCGGGCTCTGGACGGCGATCGCCCTGGTCAGCGGGCTCGCCGCACTGCTCGGCAACACCCTGCTGGGTGGTGCGCCGCCGGAGCTGCTGGCCACCATCACCGCGCTGGCCGCCGGGGCGATCCTCGCGATGATCACCGACACCATGGTCCCGGAGGCGTTCGAGGACGCCCACCTGCTGGTCGGCCTGATCACCGTCCTGGGCTTCCTGGCCGCGTTCGCCCTCTCCCACGCCTGACGGACCGGCCGCCGTTGACGGTCAGTAGGGGTCGCCCTGGCCGGGGACGCGGCCCCGGAGCAGGCCGGCGGCCCGACCGGGCAGGTCGGCGACGCCGGACATCGGCGGGCCGGCGGTGTGCGCGCCGTCGGCCATCCCGGCGAACAGTTCCCGCAGCGCGGTCACCGCGTCGACCCGCGGCTGCCAGCCGAGTTCGGTCTCGGCCCGCGCGCTGGACATCAGCGGCGCGGCGAGCCCCAGCTCGACCCAGCCCGCGTCCACCGGTTGCAGCCGGCACCGCCAGGTCAGCGCGGCGGCGGCGCGCAGCACCGGGGCGGCCACCGGCACCGTCCAGCCCTTGAAGTGCCGGGCCACCAGCTCCGGGGTCAGCACCGGGTCCGCGGCGACGTTGAACGCGCCGCGCGCCTCACCGAGGACCGCCCGGGCGTACGCGTCGGCGACGTCGTCGGCGTGCACCGCCTGCATCCGCAGCCGCCGGTTGGCCGGTACGAGCGGGATCCGGCCGTACCGCAGCAGCCGCACCGGGGCCAGTGGCCCGAGGAAGTACCTGGTGATCTCGGTGCCGGCGTCCCGTTGGAAGATCAGTCCGGGGCGCAGCCGGACCACCCGCAGCCCCGGCTGGGCGGCCTCGACGGCGTCCAGCATCGCCTCCACCTCGGCTTTGTCCCGGCTGTACGAGGAGCCGGGCACCCCGGTCGCCGGCCACCGTTCGCTGATCGGGTGGTCCTTCGGGCCGGGCGCGTAGGTGCCGACCGACGAGGCGTACACCAGGGCGGGCACTCCGGCCCGGACGGTGGCCTCGGTCACCGCGCGGCTGCCGCCGACATTGGTCCGGTGCAGGGTGCGCTGGTCGTGGCTGGGCTGGATCTGCCAGGCCAGGTGCACCACCGCGTCGGCCCCCGCGACGATCGCGGTGAGCTGGTCGACCGCGCCCGGCGCGCCGATGTCGCAGGAGTGCCACCGCACCCCGGCGTAGGGCGCGCCGGCGTCGGGGCCGGGCAGCCGGCGGGCGATACCGACCAGGTCGAGCCCCGGTTCCCGACCCAGCCGGCGCAGCACCGCCGTGCCCACGTTGCCGGTGGCCCCCACGATCACGATCCGCATGCCGGGTGCGGTACCCGCTGGGCCGTCCGCCAACCCCGCCAGGGCGGATCGTGGGTCAGCCGCCGGCCGGGGTACGGGCCGGACCGTTGTCGACCAGCTTGAACGTGCTGCGCAGCGGCGCGTCGCCCAACTCTTCGAGGATCAGGCCCCGGCTGGGCGAGAACTGGAGGAACGCCGAGTCGTTGCTGATCGCGTATGCGCCCTTGCCCTTGCTGACGATGCTGAACAGCTGCGTCGGCTTCCGCTTGTCGCAGGCCGTCCCCTCGACGGTGAGCGGCGTGCCGTCGCCGGGGTTGACCACCTGCCAGCAGGCCGGGTCGTCGTTGGCGGGGTGGCCGTCGCGCCGGCCGTACGCCTTGATCAGGTACTTGCCGCCGCCGACCGGCGTCGGGACGAACAGTTGGCGTCCGCTGTCGTCGTCGACCTCGACGAGCGTGCCGCCGTCGAGGGCCACCCCGGACTCGGTCGCCTGCACCCGGACGATGGTGACCTCCCGCCTGCCGGACAGCACCCCGCCGGCACCGGCCGTGGCCGACGGCTTCCCGGCGGGTCGGGACGGGCTCGCCGACGTCGGGGGCGCGGTCGGGTCGGGTGCCGTCGTGGCGGTGGGCGTCACCGCGGTGGAGGGCGTCGCCGACCCCGACGGCGTGGCCGTGGCCGACCCGTCGGCGGCCGGCGTGCCGCCGTCCCCGCAGGCCACCAACGCCCCGGAGCACGCCAGCACCGCGACCCCGGTGACCCACTTCAGCTTCGACATCCCCTGCTCCTCCACCGGCGACCCCGCGCGGGTGCGGGGTGTCCACTGCGCTCCACCCGGACGATGGACGCGCCACAGCATCGAACTGGACGCCGGTGACCCCCCGGCGGTTTCCCCGTACCCGGGAGAACCCGAATCTATCTGCGCCACCGCACACCGGGGCCGGCGGCCGGGCGGGCCGTGCCGGGACCGGCTCCGGCGGCGGCGTCCACAGTGACCCGGGTCACGTCAATGTCGCGTTCTTCCATCGACCGTGACCCCTACCAAATGGCTGACCAGTACGAACAGCACGACCGTCCACTGTCGTCGAATCGTGGGCGGGTACGGGTCCGGATAGACGGTAGGGTTGTCACACATCGGCGTCGACCAGTGGCGTAGGACCGCCGCTGTCTGTGGCTTGACCAGGATTGGATACGACGACTTTGGCGCACAAACAGGCCGACCGCGAAGAACCGCGCCGTGCCTCAGACGACCAGGCCGCACCGACGACACCGGGTCGTCGTGCCGGTCGACCGCAGTCGATCAAACGGCGCGTGATCAGGCTGGTGCTCATTCCCAGCGTCGTCGCCCTGGTGGTCTGGCTCGTCGCCTCCGGCTATCTCATCTTCCAGGGTTTCTACAACCGCCAGGTCGCCAACAGCGTCCGGCAGGTGTCGATCCCGGCGGTCTCCGCGTTGTCCTCGATCCAGCAGGAACGGCGGCTGAGCGTCAGCTACCTCACCCAGCCGTCCCGGGATCTCAGCCGGCTCATCGAGCAGCGGCAACAGACCGACCAGCGGGTGGCCACCCTGCGTCCCGCCGCCAACGCCGCGCTGGGCAACGCCCCGGACTCGATCGTGACCCGGTGGGAGACGCTCGCCGGCCTGCTCGACGAATTGGCGAGCGTGCGGAGCACCATCGATTCCCGGTCGGCCAACGGGACGGGTGTCTACGATTTCTACAACCGTCTGCTCGACGCCGCGACCGACCTCTTCGACACCCAGGCGAGAATCGTCCCCGACGCCGCCGCAGCCCAGGGCGGTATCGCGGCGACCGAGGCTTTCCGCGCCAGTGACCTGATGTCCCGGGCCGGTTCGACCATTGACGGCGCTTTCGGTGCCCGTACCCTCAGCCCGCAGGACCATCTCGACTTCACCAACCTGGTCGGGGCCTATCACGCCGGCCTCAACAACGTGGCTCCGCACCTCGAACCGGAAGCCCGGGAACGCTTTGCCGCGATCACCACGAGCGACTCCTGGAAAGAACTCGTCGCGGCAGAAAACGCCCTGGTCAGCAATGGGCCGTGGCGTTCCGGCGTACCGCGTGCCCTGTCGTTCAACCGGGCCCGGTGGGAAGTCCTCACCCGGCAGGTGTCCGACGATCTGATCAACCTGACCGTGGTGCAGGCCGACACGGTCTCGGCGCGGACCCTGCGCACCGGCAACACCCAGCTGTTCACCGCCTCCCTGGGCAGTCTGGTCGCGCTGCTCGTCGTCGTCGCCGCGATCATCTGGGCGATCCGGCAGTCGCAGATCCTGGTGGACCGGGCGTTGTCGGTACGCCTCGCCCAGCTCGGCCGGGACGCCGAGGCGGTGGTCGACAAGCAACTGCCGGCGATGATGGACCGGCTACGCCGACGGGAGAAGGTCGACCTCGCCTCCGAGCTGCCGCTACCGGATTACGGCAGCGACGAGATCGGCCGGGTGGCCGAGGTGATCAACCGGTCGTTGCAGGCGGCGGCGGGTGCGGCGGTCGACGAGGCGAAGACCCGGGCGGCCGGTATCGCGATGCTGATGGGTGTGGCCCGCCGCCCGCAGCGCCCCCTGCAACGCGGCCTGAAGGTCATCGAGGACCTCCAGAACCGGATCGGCGACGAGAAGCTGCTGGCCGAACTGTTCGACATCAACCACCAGCTCACCCAGACCCGCCGGTTCCTGGAGAACCTCGTCATCCTGGCCGGCGGTCAGATCGGCCGCCGCTTCCAGAACCCGGTGCCGGTGCGCCGGGTGCTGCTGGCGGCCTTCGCGGAGGCCCAGCAGTACCAGCGCATCACCCTGCGCAGCGCGCCGGACGTGGCGGTCGCCGGGCCGGCGGTGGCCGGCACCGTCCACCTGATCGCCGAGTTGCTGGACAACGCGCTGGCGTTCTCGCCGCCCGAGACCACGGTCTGGGTGACCTGCATCGAGGTCAAGCGCGGCATCGCGGTGGAGATCGAGGACGCCGGCGTGGGCATGCGGGCGGACGCGTTGGAACGGGCGAACGACCTGCTCGCCACCGCGCCGACCCCGGACGTGACGGCGCTGAAGGACGGCGCGCAGGTCGGCCTGCACGTGGTGGCGGAGCTGGCCAAGCGGGACGGCGTCCAGGTGAGCCTGCGGGCGTCGGCGTACGGCGGCCTGCTGGCGATCGTGCTGCTGCCCGACCGGGTGATCGTCACCGAGTCGTACGTCGCCGAACTGGACCGTACCGACCCGGGCGTCCTGCCGCTCGGCGGCGTCGCCACGGCGATGTCGCGGCCCGGTGTCGGCGCGGTGCTGCCGGTCGGCGGCGGCCGGCGGGAGCTGCACCCGGCCGCCGGGGCCCGACCCACCGCCGTGGCGACCACCGCACCGGGCGGGTCCGGGCGGGCGCCGGCCGGTCCCACCGGGGAGCGACACTCCGACCGCAGCGGGGGCATCATGACCGAGGTTCCGGCGCAGCGTGGCCCGGCCCGTGGCGGTTCGTCCGGCCCGCAGGTCGCCGCCCGGCCGCCCCTGCCGCACCGCCGACCGCAGCAGCACCTCGCCCCCGAGTTGCGCGACGAGGGTCTGCCCGGGCCGAAGCCCGACGCCGCGCCGGCTCCCGCCCGGTCACCCGAGGAGGCCCGGGACCGGTTCAGCAGATACCAGAAGGCCTGGGCCGCCGGCCGGGCGGCGAAAAACGGGGACTCCGCCAGCAGAGACGACCAAGGCAGGAACGTATGACCCACTCGGCATCGCAGAACGATCTGACCTGGATCCTCGACGATCTGGTGGAGGTCCCTGACGTGGTCTACGCGGTCGTCCTGTCCACCGACGGGCTGATCGTGCAGAAGTCCACGTCGCTCCCGCAGGACGCCGGGGAGTTGTTGGCCGCCGGCGCGTCGTCCCTGCACAGCATCGCCGCGGGGATGGGCCGCCGGTTCGACAGCGGCCCCGTCCAACAGGTCATCATCGAGTACGAGGGACGGACGCTGTTCGTCGCCGCCGCCGGCCAGAACGCGCGGCTGGCGGTGCTCTGTGAACAGTCCGTCGACATGGGCACCGTCGCGTACGAGATGAGCCGCCTGGTGACCCGCATCGGTGACTATCTCGGCTCCGAGGCCCGCCTCGACGGCCCTCTACTCACCGACCGACCCGGGTCGAAACCATGAGTCACGATGTGTGGGACGGCGACGACGAGGCGGAGGCCGGCCGGCTGGTGCCGTTGTACATCCTCGTCAACGGGCGGACGAGCCCCCGCAACACCAGCCTCGACCTGGCCACCCAGGTCATCGCCCTGCCGGCCGACCAGAGCCGGCTGGAGCTGGAGTACCGGGAGATCCTCCACCAGTGCACGGGGTGGATCTCCATCGCCGAGATCGGCGCCTACCTGCACCGGCCGCTCGCCATCACCAAGGTGATGGTGGACGTGCTCCATGAGCAGGGGTTTCTGGACATCGGCTCACCGGCGCAGGAGAAGATCGCCGACCGGTGGCTGCTGGAAACGGTTCTCGCCGGCCTGCAGCGGATATAGAAGAGGGACTGATACGCGTGGATCGGAAATCGGTGAAGGTCGTCGTGGCGGGCGGCTTCGGCACCGGCAAGACCACCCTGGTCGGCTCGGTCAGCGAGATCCCGCCACTGGTCACCGAGGAGGTCCTCACCCAGGCCAGCATCGGGGTGGACGACCTCACCGGCGTGGAGGACAAGTCCAGCACGACCGTCGCCCTGGACTTCGGGCGGATCACCATCAGCAACGACGTCGTGCTCTACCTGTTCGGCACCCCGGGTCAGGACCGGTTCTGGTTCATCTGGGACGAGCTGGCCCAGGGCGCGGTGGGGGCGATCGTGCTCGTCGACACCCGCCGGCTCGGCACCAGTTTCCCGGCCGTCGACTATTTCGAGCGTCGGGGCATCCCGTTCGTCGCCGCCGTCAACCGGTTCTTCGGTGAGTGCCCCTACACCGAGGAGGAGATCCGCGCCGCCCTGGAGCTGGACGAGACCGTGCCGCTGCTGTGGTGCGACGCCCGGGACCGGGCCTCCAGCAAGCAGGCGCTGATCGAGCTGGTGCGGCACGCCCTGTCCCGGCTGCCCGCCACCGCCTGAGCGCCCCGGCAGGTCCCGCCCCGCCGGTGTCGGCCGGCTCCGGCCGCGCTGACCGGAGCCGGGCGTACCGGGTTCAGTCGGCGCCGCCGCCCCCCGTCGGGAGCTGCGCCAACCGCACCTTGAAGTGCCGGAGCAGGGGTGGCGACGAGATCACCCGGTAGCCGGGGACCCGGCCGGGTTCCTTGGCGATGTCGGCGAGCACGGCGGCCACGTACTCGAAGTGGGTGTCGGTGTAGACGCGGCGCGGGATGGCCAGGCGCACCAGTTCGAAGGGGGCCGGGGTGACCAGCCGGTGCCGGTCGTCCATCCCGCCGAGGTAGAGCGAGCCCAACTCGGCGCAGCGGATGCCCCCGTCGAGGTAGAGCTGGCAGCCGAGGGCGTGCCCGGGGAACTCCGCCGGGGACAGGTGGGGCAGCAACCGGCCGGCGTTGAGGTAGAGGGCGTGGATGCCGGCGGGTTGCACAGTGTCCACCCCGGCCTCGTTGATCAGCCGGGCCAGCCGGGCGGTGGAGGCGGCCCGTGCCCGCAGGTACGCGGGGTCGACCACCTCGCGCAGCCCCTGGGCGAGCCGTTCGAGGTCGTGGCCGGCGAGCCCGCCGTAGGTGGAGAACCCTTCGGTGGCGATCAGGTTGGCCTCGCACCTGGCGAACAGGTCGTCGTCGCGCAACCCGATGAGCCCGCCGATGGCCGACAGGCCGTCCTTCTTGAGGCTCACCACGCAGCCGTCGGCGAGCCCGAAGGCGTGGGTGGCGATCTGCCGGGGCGTCCAGTCCCGGTAGCCGGGCTCGCGCTGCCCGACCAGCCAGGCGTTCTCGGCGAACCGCGCCGCGTCCAGGAAGAACGGCACGCCGTGCGCGCGGCACAGGTCGCGGACGGCGGTGAGGTTGGCCATCGACACCGGTTGCCCGCCGAGGCCGTTGTTGGTGATCGTGATGAGGACGAGCCCGACCCGGTCGCGTTCCGGTCCGGTGAGCGTGGCGGCCAACGCGTCGAGGTCGATGTCGCCCTTGAACGGGTCCGCGCTGTCGAGGTCGAACGCGGCCGGGCAGGGCAGGTCCCGGGCCTCCGCGCCGGCCAGCGTGACGTTGGCCCGGGTGGTGTCGAAGTGGGTGTTGCTGAGGCAGAGCTGGCCGGGTTCGAGCAGGCTGGTGAAGAGCACGCGTTCGCCGGCCCGCCCCTGGTGCACGGGGAGCAGGTGCGGATATCCGGTGAGGTCGCGTGCCTCGTCGCGGAACCGGAACCAGGAGCGCGCCCCCGCGTAGGACTCGTCGCCGAGCGCGGCGGCGGCCTCCTGCGCGGCCGAGGTGGCCCCGGTGCCGGAGTCCGACAGCAGGTCGATGGTGATCTGGTCGGCGCGCAGCTCGAACGGGTTGTATCCGGCGTCCGCGAGGGCCTCCCGCCGCTGCTGCGGGTCGAGGAAGGGGATCGGTTCGACCACCTTGATCCGGTACGGGGGCAGCATCGCGTAGGCGTCGACGGGCACTGTTCGCTCCTCGATGGACGGTCAGGGGTGTCCCGCGCCGGCTCGGCCGGTCGGGGTGGCCAGCGCCGTGCGGTCGACGGTCAGCGGGCGGCGTACCGGTGGGGTCACCCGGTACGCTTCGGCGGACAGGTAGACGGTCACCCCCGGCCGGGGTGCGCCCAGCCGCAACGACAGGTGCGGGATCAACCCGACGCCGTCGCGCAGCGGCCGTCGGGCCACCGCGGCGAGCGCCCGGTCCAGCAGCGTGTGGCCGAAGCCGTAGCGGTCCAGCACCGCCACCACCCGGTCGTACGCCTCCTCGTCGTCGTCGACGTAGCCGCGGATCGGCACGTAGAGGCTGTAGCCGACCGGCCGGTCGACCCCCTCGACCAGGGTGTAGCTGCCCACCAGGGGAAGACCGGCGAACCGGGTCCGGCCGCCACCGGCCAACTCGACGAACTCGGCGAGCCGGGTCGCGTCCGCGTCGTGGACGATCCCGGCCGCCCGGACGACGTCGCGCACCTCGGCGTCATGGTGGGTCAGGTAGAGCTTGACCCGGGCCTGGGCGTCGTCGTGCAGATCGAGGGCGAAGAACGTCAGCCGGTCCCGACGGCCCAGCTCGCCCGGCCGGATGCCGTGGTCGAGCATCGCCCGGTGGGACCTGCCGAGCCCGAGCCGGTGCAGCGCCTCGGCGATCAGGCCCGGCGCCCGGTCGACCCCCCGCAACTCCGGATTGAGGTAGACCTTGAACTCGGGCCGCCGGCCGCTGCGGAACACCAGTGAGCACCAGAGCGCGAAGGCGCCCTGCGGGTCGTCGGTGGTGAACAGGTCGCTTACCGAGTCCAGCCGGGAGGTGGACAGGCCGGCACGGTGCGCCTGCCGGTCGAGGAACCGTCGGGTGGCGACCATGTTGGCCGACCGGCCGGGTGGTGCGCCCAGGGTCTCGCCGAGAATGCGCACGGTCGGCGGTTCGGTGGCGCTGAAGGCGATGGAGAACTCCACCGGGGTGTGGTCGTCGGCGATGTCGGACGGCCAGCGTGGCGAGGCCGACAACGGCTGTGAACCGGCTGTTCCGAGCAGGCTTTCCAGCAGTCCCACCGGCTCTGCCGCGGCGATTCCGCTGACCTCGCACAATCGCCTCAGCTGGTCGCCCAGACGATCGGAAAGGGACACCTCGTCCATTAATTCTCTCTCCCGATCAGGCTGACGACCAAAAGAGACCCTAGGAAGCATTTCACGACAAGGTCAAGATTGATCACAACTTGCAATGACATAACGGGAGCGAGGCCGGCAAATCACCTCGGTCAATTACCCAGAGTGGCGTACAGGATACGTCACATGGAGTTGACGATTGGCGCGGGGTCGGCCGGGTGCGCCGGGTGGGCCCGGGTCACTGCCGGGCCCGGGGCGGTGAGCTGCCCGGACGGGGCACGCTAGCCTCTGCCGGCATGTCAGCATTCGGCAACTCGCCCAACGTCCTGTTCGCGACGACCGTGACGGCGACCCGGCGGCTGTCGCCCGGGTTCGTCCGGGTGACGCTCGGCGACGAGCGGCTGCGGGAGATGGCCCCGTACCAGCTCGACCAGCGCATCAAGATCATGCTTCCGGTCGACGGCGGCTACCCGGCCGAGCTGCGGGCGGGGCTACCCGAGCAGACGTGGCGACGCGAGTGGCGGGCCATTCCCGGCGACGTGCGCCCGAGGCTGCGCAGCTATACCGCGTACCGCACCCGGCCGCCGGCGGGCGAGCTGGACCTGGACTTCTACCTGCACCAGCCGCACGGCCCGGCGAGCGGCTGGGCGGCGGCGGCCCGGCCTGGTGACCGGCTGCTCCTGTCGGGCCCGCACGTGGCGGCCGACCAACCCGGGTACGGCGTGCAGTGGGAGCCGGGGCCGGCGACGCGGGTGCTGATCGCGGCGGACGAGACGGCGTACCCGGCGGTGCGCGGCATCCTGTCCGGCCTCGGCCCGGGGGTACGGGCGACGGTCCTGCTGGAGGCGGGCGACGCGGCGGACGCCGCCACCCTCGACGACGTGACGGCCGGCCACCGGGTCGAGGTCCGGCTGCGGGGCGACGCCCGGGGCGGGACGACGCTGACCGGGCTGGTGGCCGACTGGCTGGCCGGGTACGGCCGGGCAGCGGCGACGGCGGGGACGGACTTCTACGCCTGGGCAGCTACGGAGAGTAGCAAGATTGCCCTGGTGCGTCGGCTCTTCACCGAGGCGCACGTTGATCTACGGCAGGTGCACACCCAGGGCTACTGGCACGACCGGCCAGCCCGCGAAGAGATCGATGATTAGGTAATGCTAACCTAAACATCGCCGTGAGTAATCACTGTCAGTAGCCAGACGGGAACCTGCACCATGCGCACGCCGACCCCTCGAACAATCCGCCGACGCCTCCTCGCCCTCACCGTCGCCTCGGCGGCCGTGCTCGCCGTGGCCGCCTGCGGCTCCGACGACTCCGACCCGGCGGGCAGCGTCGGCGACACCAGAACCGTCGAACACGCACGCGGCAAGACCGCCGTGCCGAACAAGCCGACCCGGGTCGTCGTCCTCGAACCGGTCCAGCTCGACACCGCCATCGCCCTGGAGCTCACCCCGGTCGGCGCGGCCGTGCTCAACGAGGCCGCCGGCGTGCCCAAGTACCTCGGCGACAAGGCCGCCGGCATCACCACCGTCGGCACCGTCCAGGAACCCAACGTGCAGAAGATCGCGGCCCTCAAGCCTGACCTGATCATCGGCACCGAGTCCCGGCACTCCGCCCTCTACCAGCAGCTCACCGACGTCGCCCCGACCGTGTTCATGGCCTCCCAGGCCGACCCGTGGCAGGACAACGTCAGGTTCACCGCGACCACGCTCGGCGGCGCGGACTCCGCCGACAAGCTCCTCGCCGGCTTCCAGCAGCGGTGCGCGGACATCGCCAAGAAGTTCGGCACCGCCGGGAAGACCGCGCAGCTCATCCGCCCCCGCGACGGCGTCCTCACCCTCTACGGCCCCACCTCGTTCGCCGGCAGCGCACTGGAGTGCGTCGGCTTCACGACCCCCGAGCGCGACTGGGAGAACTCCATCTCGGTCGACGTCTCCCCGGAACGGGTGCTGGAGGCCAAGGCCGACCACGTCTTCGTCACCACCGTCGACGTCAACGACCGCAGCACCATCCCCGCCTCGGTCACCGCCAACGCCGCCGCCTTCCCCCGCCTGCACCTCGTCGACCAGTCGTTCTGGATCACCGGCGTCGGCACGGTCGGCGGGAAGGTCGTCCTCGACGATCTCGAACGCATCCTCACCGCGTCGAGTTGACCGCCACCACACCCGCCCGCGCGGTACGGCCGGACACCGGCCGTACCGCGCGTCGCCGTACCACCAGGCGGTGGCTGGTCGGCGCGGTCGTCGTACTCGTGGGATCGCTGGTGTTGTCGGTCTTCGTGGGCGCGAACCCGGTGCCCCCGGCGGACGTCTGGGCGGCGCTGCGGGGCGCGGGCAGCGACACCGCGCAGTACGTCGTCTGGGGGCAGCGCCTCCCGCGCACCCTCGCCGGGCTGCTCGTCGGAGCCGGGCTCGGGGTCGCGGGCGCGCTGATGCAGGCGTTCACCCGCAACGCGCTCGCCGAACCGGGCATCCTCGGCGTCAACGCCGGTGCCGCCGCGTTCGTCGCCGCCGGCATCGCCTTCTTCGGGATCACCTCGCCGGCCGGCTACATGTGGCTCGCCCTGCTCGGCGCGCTCCTGGTCGCCGTCGCCGTGTACGCCGTCGGCGGCGCCGCCGACCTGCGGGCCACCCCCACCCGGCTGCTGGTGACCGGGGTGGCGACCGGTGCCGTGCTCGCCGGCCTGACCACCGGGATCACCCTCACCCACCCCGACACCTTCGACCGGATGCGCGGCTGGAACGCCGGCAGCCTGCTCGAACGCGACACCGCCGTGGTGCTGCCGGTGCTGCCGCTGATCGTGGCCGGGCTGCTCGCCGCGCTGGTCGCGGCCCGCAGCCTCAACGCGCTCGCGCTCGGCCCCGACCTGGCCGCCGCCCAGGGCGTCAGCCTGGTCCGGACCCGGCTGCTCGTGCTCGGCGCGGTTACCCTGCTCGCCGGTGGGGCGAGCGCCATCGCCGGTCCCATCTCGTTCGTCGGGCTCGTGGTGCCGCACCTGGTGCGCTGGGGTGTCGGCACCGACCAGCGCAGGATCCTCGCCGGGTCCCTGCTGGCCGGCGGGATGCTGGTGCTGCTGGCCGACGTGCTCGGCCGGATCGCCGTCCTGCCCAGCGAGATGCCCGTCGGCATCGTCACCGCGTTCGTCGGTGCGCCCATGCTGATCGCGCTCGCCCGACGCCGACGGGCGACCGCGCTGTGAGCCGGCCGGTCCGCCGCACCGCCGGGGGTCGCCGGCTGTTGCTCGGCACCGACCACCGGCACGTGACCGTCGGCGTACGCGAAGCCGCCATCTGCGCCGCCGCCGCGCTCGTCGTCGCGGCGCTGGCGGTGCTCGGCCTCTGGCTGGGTGACTTCCCGCTGCGCCTCGACGAGGTGCTCGGCGTGCTCGGCGGCCGGATCGACGGGCTGACCCGCACCGTCGTACTGGAGTGGCGGCTGCCCCGCATCGCCGCCGCCGTCGCCTTCGGCGCGGCGCTCGGCGTCGCCGGGGCGATCTTCCAGACCATCACCCGCAACCCGCTGGCCAGCCCGGACATCATCGGCCTGGCGAACGGGTCGTTCACCGGCATGCTGATCGCCCTGCTGCTGCTCGGCGGCGGCTGGCACCTGCTGATGCTCGGCTCACTCGCCGGCGGCCTGCTCGCGGCGCTGGCGATCTACCTGCTCGCCTACCGGGACGGGCTCTCCGGGTTCCGGTTCATCGTCGTCGGGGTGGGCGTCTCCTCGATGCTCGCCGCCACCAACACCTGGCTGCTGCTGCGCGCCGACCTGGAGACGGCGCTGTTCGCCGCCGCCTGGGGTGCCGGTTCGCTCAACGCGGCCACCGCCGACGTGGTCTGGCCGGCCGCCGCGATCATCCTGGTGCTGCTGGCGGTCACCCCACTGTGGGCGGCGGCCCTGGCCCAGCTCGAACTGGGCGACGACGTCGCCGCCGCCAGCGGAGTCGCGGTCGAGCGCAACCGCGCCGTCCTCGTGGTCATCGCGGTCGCCCTGGTCAGCGCGGTCACCACCGTCGCCGGCCCGATCTCCTTCGTCGCCCTGGCCGCCCCGCAGATCGCCCGCCGGCTCGTCCGGGCCCCCGGCCTGCCGCTCGCCGCCACCGCCGGGGTCGGGGCGCTGCTGCTGCTCGGCGCCGACCTGATCGCCCAGCACGTGATCCCGCTGACCGTGCCGGTGGGGGTGGTCACGGTCACCCTCGGCGGCGCGTACCTGCTCTGGCTGCTCGTCCACGAGATCAGGAGGACCCGATGGTCGACCAGCTGACCGCGCGGCTGCGGGCCGAGAACGTCACCCTCCGGTACGACCAGCGCACCGTCAGCGCCGACCTGTCCTTCGCCGTGCCCGACGGCTCGTTCACCGTGCTCATCGGGCCCAACGCGTGCGGCAAGTCGACGCTCCTGCGCGCCCTCTCCGGGCTGCTCCGCCCCGCCGAGGGTCGGGTCACGCTCGACGGAGCGGACCTGGTCACCCTGCCGGCGAAGGAACGCGCCCGGCGGATCGCGCTGCTGCCGCAGACCATGACCGCGCCCGAGGGGATCACCGTCCGCGAGCTGGTCGGCCGGGGCCGCTACGCCCACCAACGGGTGCTGCGCCGCTTCTCCCACGCCGACGAGGAGGCCGTCGAGTCGGCGCTCGACTCCACCGGCACCACCGACCTGGCCGACCGGCGGGTCGACGAACTCTCCGGCGGGCAACGCCAACGGGCCTGGATCGCCATGGTGCTCGCCCAGGAGACGCCCCTCGTCCTGCTCGACGAGCCCACCACCTACCTGGACGTGGCACACCAGATCGACGTGCTCAACGTGCTGCACCGCCTGGTCACCCGGGGACGCACCGTGGTGGCCGTGCTGCACGACCTCAACCACGCCGCCCGGTACGCCACCCACCTGGTGGCGATGCGCAACGGCCGGATCGTGGCCGAGGGGCACCCGGCGTCGACCGTCGGTGCGGGGCTCGTCGCCGAGGTGTTCGGGATGCCGAACCAGGTGGTCCCCGACCCGGTCACCGGGGCGCCCATGGTCGTACCGGCCGACACCCGGGAACCGGCCGCCGGATGAGGTGGGCGACGGCGGCCCGGTCTCCGGGGCCGCCCGCAGGCGTACCCGACCGGGAGGGCGTGGTCGGGTAACCTGTGGGCGAACGGGCCGCTAGCTCAATGGCAGAGCTGAGGACTTTTAATCCTTAGGTTCAGGGTTCGAGTCCCTGGCGGCCCACTCTTCACCGCCTCTGAGCTGGGAACGCGCCAGATGAAGATCGTCGGGCACGGCCAGGGCACAACTCAAACGTCGTCTGATTCACGTATTTTGTGTATGCCGCGCACGGTCTTCGCCGGATTCGGCGCGTAGCAGTCGAAGACGTAGCCTTCGGTCAGATAGTCGGGGTCCTTGTCTGGCCTTTCGACGTCGCCGGTGTTCAGCCGCGCCTCGGCGATCTCCCGCTTCGTCGGGTTCTGGTGAACCCGGTAGCCTCGCTCCGCGACCGTGTCGGTGCACGCGTTCTCCAACTCCAGCGATCGCCGCACGCCCTCGTCCTCCTGCGGCGGGATCCGCGTACACCGTCCGGTCGGTAACAACAGCCACCTGGACGGCGGCCAGCCCGGTGATCGTCTCCTGCGATGTGACCCCGCGTGGCACGGCCGTAGCGGCCTTCGTCGCTCCCCGATCAACCGGGGGCGCCGGCCAGGCCGCCCTGGATCTCCGCGATGGCACTGCCGACTCACGTCAGCCCCGCCGTCACCGCAACGAAGCCCGCCCCCACAGCCCCGCACCGCCACCTCCTGCGCCTGATCGCGGGCAAGCGGCCGCCAGACCCGGCGCACGCTCGACATCCGCCGAGAGCGCCCGCGACTGACCGGTGATTTTCTCGATATGCGGTACGAAGCCGACTCTCCGATCGAAGACAGAGACCGCATTCGACGCGAAACTACCGGGACGCCACCGCGACCGCCAGAACGCCCATCGATAGCGAATATGCAGCGGGGTATTGCGGCTGGCAATGTGCTGCGACAATCAGAGTCTCATATGGAGGGTGCGATGACCGGGGTGGAGTTGATCCTGGCAGCTTTGGCGGCTGCAGCGACTGCGGGTGCCACCAGCGCGGTGCAGGACGCTTACGGTGGGCTGAAGGACCTGCTGGCCAGGAGATTGCACGGTCGTGAGCAGGCGGTGCGGCGGCTGGACGGGCGAGCCACCGACCCGGGGGTGCGGCGGGCCCGCCTCGGTGAGGACCTACAGGCTGTCGGCGCAGACACCGATGAACGGATTCTCACAGCAGCGCGGGCGGTGCTGGCACAGGCGGACCCCACAGGAGCCCGAGCCGGCGTCTACAACGTGGCCGCGAACTACGGAGCGGTGGGGCAGTTCTACGCACCGGTGACGTTTCAGCAGGGGGCGTCGGTCCCCCCAGTCTCACCGGGGACGGTGTAGGGCCTTCCGTTCCCGGTGCCGACGCCCCATGGGTTGCGGTCACGGCCAACTCTGGTGCCGCCGGGGTGTTCCATGCGCCGGTGACAATCAACGGCCGCGCCCCGGTGAAGTGGCCGCATCAGGTTGGAGTGGTGCCGGCAGAGGCACACTGCAGGCAGGAACGCGCGGCCGACCGCATTCTCGAGACGGCGGTGGCCAGCCACGGTGCGGTGGTGTGTCAGGTGGTGGCTGGACTCGGCGGGGTCGGCAAGACTCAGCTCGCCGCTGGCTTGGCCCATCGCCTGTTCGGAAGCGGCAGCCTGGACCTGCTGGTGTGGGTGTCCGCGACATCGCGCTCGGCGGTGGTCACCAGCTACGCTCAGGCCTTCGCTGACACCACCGGCGTTGATGGCCCCAGCTCGGACCATGCTGCCGGTCGGTTCCTGGCCTGGCTGGCCACCAGCCAACGCCGATGGTTGATCGTCCTAGACGACGTCACCGACCCCAACGACCTGCGCGGTCTATGGCCACCGAACACCAGGTCGGGACGCACCGTGGTGACCACTCGCAGCACCGACAGCGCCCTGATCGCCGGCCGACGCCGTATCGACGTGAACGTCTTCACCTCCGACGAGTCCGCCGCCTACCTGGCCGCGAAGCTCGGGTGTCATCCGTTCAGGCTCGATGAGGCCGTCGGCCTCGCCGACGACCTCGGGCATCTACCCCTGGCGTTGGCGCAGGCCGGCGCGTATATCATGGACCGCACGAGCATGACCTGCGCCGGCTACCGTCGACGTCTCGTCGACCGCCGTCGATGTATGGCCGAACTGGCTCCCCGGGCTTTGCCGGACGACTATCCCCACACCGTTGCCGCTACCTGGTCGCTATCCATCGATCGGGCCGATACCTTGCCCCCAACCGGCCTGGCGCGACCGGTACTGGAACTCGCCGCCCTGCTGGACGAGAACGGGATTCCCGTCACCGTGTTCACTTCTCGTGCCGTCCGGACCTACCTGAAGATACGTACCGGTGAACCGGTCGAGGACGGTGACGTCACCGACGCACTAGAAAACCTTGTCCAATTCAGTCTTGCAACGATCGCCCCGGGTGCCGGCACCGTCCGGGTTCATGGACTTCTACAACGGGTCGTCCGGGAAGCCTGCGGCGATCACATCGACGTTCTGGCTGTGACCGCAGCCAACGCCCTACACGAGATCTGGCCGCAGATCGAACGCGACTGGGAGCACTCTCAAACCCTGCGCGCCAATACCGCCGCCTTGGTTACCTACACGAGGCACCTACTGTGGACTCACGGCGCTTACCAGGTCCTGTTTGACCTTGGCCGCAGCCTTGGTGTCACCGGCCAAGCCGCCGCAGCGGCGGCGTACTTCCACACCCTGCACAACACCGCCAGCGGACACCTCGGCCCTGACCACCCGACTACCCTGACCAGCCGTAACGACCTTGCCTCCTGGCGCGGTGAGGCTGGAGATCCGGCCACTGCCGTTGCGACCTGCCAGGAGCTTCTCGCCGATCGACTACGGGTGCGCGGCCCCGACGACCCGGGCACTCTGATCACCCGTCACGCCCTCGCCTACTGGCGCGGTCGGGCTGGCGATCCGGCGGGTGCCGTAGTCGGTTTTGCGGAACTACTCTCCGACCGGATACGGGTCCTCAAGGCCGACCACCCGCATACCCTGCTCACTCACCTCGACCTGGCCTACTGGCGTGGTCAGGCCGGCGACCCGGCGGGTGCCGTCGTTGCCTGCGAAGCACTGCTTCCCGACTTCATCCGGGTCCTCGGTTCCGACAATCTGCATACCCTGACCGCCCGCCGCAACCTCGCCTACTGGCGTGGTCAGGCCGGCGACCCGGCGGGTGCCGTCGTTGCCTGCGAAGCACTGCTTCCCGACTTCATCCGGGTCCTCGGACACGATTACCCGGATACCCTGACCGTCCGCCTCGACCTCGCCTCCTGGCGTGGTGAGGCCGGGGATCCGGCGGGCGCGCTCGCTGCCCACGAAGACCTGCTCGGCGTTCGGAAACGGATCCTCGGAGCCGATCACCAAGCGGTCCTGACCACCCGCAACGACCTCGCCCACTGGCGCGGTCAGGCCGACGACCCGGCAGGCGCCGTCGCCGCCTACGAGGCACTGCTTCCAGACCTTCTGCGGGTCCTCGGAAGCGACCACCCGGATACCCTCATCGCCCGCTGCAATCTCGCGTCCTGGCGTGGTGAAACCGGGGATCTGGCAGGTGCCGTCACCGCCTTCGAGGATCTACTCCCCGATCTCCTCCGGGTCTTTAAAGCCGACCACCCGAACATCCCACTCGTCCGCGACAGCCTTGAATTCTGGCGCGAGGCCCTGTATTGAGGAACTGCTGGCCGACTGGTTGCGGGTTCCTCGCTCCGACCACCCCAATACCCCGCGCACCCGCAGCACCTTGTCCGCTGGCGCCACCGAGCTACTACGGTGGGGACCGCAAGTAACTCCAGGCGTGAGGGGCGATCCGGACCGCAACTGGCCCGGGTCCCCCGAGGCCGGCGACGACCTGCCCGAACATGGCTTCCGGCACCCGATGCCCAACTGCCGCTGCTCGATCCGGCCAGGGCTGACGACACCAGATCGTCGGGTGCTCCACGGGTGCTCGTATGTCGCCGACGCGAACGGATTCACGGCGCGGATCCTGGACGTCGACCTCGACCACCCACCGTTCACCACGCCTCACCGAGTACACCTGGCGTGGAACAGCGCGAATGCGGCCGGACAGTGCGGCGACACGGTAACGTCAGAAGTGACATCCACCGATCCGGAGGACGCCGTGAAGGCTGGTTCCCCGCACGTGAGGTCAGCAGCCTGGATCGTTGTGTCAGCCTTGGCCCTGTCCGCCTGCGGAGGTCCTGCCCGCACCGAGGTCGACGTGGAGATCCGCCTCAATTCGTGTGACACCCGGAAGGCGAGTTGCCTCGCGCTGGGGCTGTCCGAAGCCGAGATCTCGCTGGTGGATGTCGATGGACAGGTCATCGCCTCCGGAAGATCCGACGACGCGGGAAAGTTGGTGCTGGCGACCGGGGGTGCCATGGGTGAGGCGCGGGTGGTCGCCGTGTCCCCGCTCATCGAAGGTGGCCGGAAAGAGGCCAGTCTCGTTCTCCCCCACGCGGGGGAGACGACGAACATCACCATTATGGCCAACGGATCATCGACGTCACCCCCGTAGTCGACCCACTTGCCGAGACCCGTAGGAGCGGACCGGATCCCCGCCCTACCACTTGCTTTCCCGAGAAACGTCGCGATCCGTCGATGACGCCGCGAGTTCCGCCGGCAAGAAGAGCGGAGCACGCCCCGGTGAGCGTTCCGGCCCGGAAGAACGCGCCGCATCCCGCCGTGCCGACCGCCGGACGCACCGTGGGGTGACGCGAAGAGCGTTCGGGCCCGAATGGGGGAATCACGGCCCGATGTCCATCGTGGGCGTACGTCACACTCGGCGCTCGGGCCGACCGGGCCGAGGGGCACCCGGTCGACTGCGGCCGGTCCTCGGGCACCCACCACGGGCGGAGCGTGAGCAGGCCCGGGCGGACAACGTCGTACCGCCGCCCGGTGACGCGGAACGGGGACAATTGCTGAGCGCGATGGCCAGCGACGCCATCCGGGCCAGCCTGGAACGCCACTTCGGGGTGAAGCTGGCCTTCCAGAACTGCCACCGGATCGTCAGCGGGCGCACTCCGCGCAGGTGCCGAAGATCTCGAAGGTGTGCCCGACCTCGGTGAAGCCGTGCTGGGCGGCGACCTGGTCGGCCCACCGCTCGACCGCCGGCCCGGCCACCTCGACGGTGCTGCCGCACCGGCGGCAGACCAGGTGGTGGTGGTGCCGGCTCTGGCTGCACCGGCGGAACAGCTGCTCGCCGCCGGGCAGCCGGGTGGAGTCGATCTCCTGGGCGTCGACGAGCAGTTGCAGGGTGCGGTAGACCGTGGTCAACCCGACCCGGGCCTTGCGGGCCAGCAGCATCTGGTGCAGCTGCTGCGCGGTGTGGAAACCGTCGACCTCGCGCAGCAGCGCCAGCACCTCACCGCGCTGACGCGTGTTCCGGGTCACGTTCGGCATCGCCTGGGTCACCGTACCGCCGTCTCCGCTCGTCGCCCCGGCCCCGCCGGCGGCCGTCGCTGCTCCCCGCCTCCGCCGGTCCACGCGGAGGCCGTACCCATTATGCGCTGCGGATACGGGCACCCCACGGCCCGAGGCGGGCCCGGGGGGACGACGACCGCCGGAGGCGGGTCAGGCCACGGCCGCGACCGTGGTGAGGGCCGCGTGCCGCGACCGGGCGACCACCGCAAGCTCGGTGGCCGGCACCAGCTCGTACTCGGGCACCCCGGCGCGCAGCACGGTGAGCAGCTTCTGCCCGGTCACGGTGCAGGTCCTGCCCCGCGCCGCGAGCAGCGCCGGCACGTCCGCGAACGAGCCGGTCGCCACCACCGCGCCGGCCACCCGCAGGGTGGCCAGGCCCTCGGCGGCGAGCACCGCCTCGACGGCGTCCGGGTCGTCGCCGGTGAGCACCACCGAACGGGCGTCGGCCACCACCGCGTACGCCGGGTCACCGGTCGGGCCGATCACCGAACCGACCCGGAAGTCACCGGTGTTCAGTCGGCAGGTGACCGTCACACCGTGCCGGGCGGCCAACTCGACGGCCCCGGAGTGCAGCACCTTCGCGCCGGCCCGCGCCATGGTCACCACGTCGGCGTACGCCAGGGTCGGCAGCAGTCGCGCCGCCGGGACCTGCCGGGGGTCGGCGTCGTACACGCCCTCGACGTCGGAGTGGATGTCGCAGCCCGGCAGCCGCAGCGCGGCGGCGACCGCGACGGCGGACAGGTCGGAGCTGTTCTTGCCCAGCCAGGTGGGGCGCTGGTGGGCGTCGGCCGCCTGACCGCCGGGCAGCACCAGCGCGTCGGCGGCGGCGAGGTGCCCGTGCAGGTAGACCGGGTCGACACCGGTGAGCGCGGCGGCCTGCCCACCCGCCGGGCTGCTGGCCAGACCGATGTGGTGCGGCGGCAGCAGTTCGGCGCGCAGACCGGCGCGTTCCAGCGCGATCCGCAGCAGGGCCGCGCCGACCGTGTCGGCCAACGGCAGCAGGCCGAGCAGGGCCGGGCTGCTGACCTCGGGATGCAGTTCGGTGGCGAGGCGACGCAGTTCCTCGGTGGCCCCGGGCATCCCGCTGGTGACGACCACCAGTTTCTCGCCGTCGCGGACCCGCCCGGCGAGGTGGGCGGCGACGGTGTGGAAGTGCTCCGGACCGGCGAAGCTGGAACCGCCGAACTTGACCACCCGTACCCGGCTCACCGGACCCCCCTCGCCACCAGCACCTCGGCGATCTGCACCGCGTTCAGCGCGGCGCCGATCCGCAGGTTGTCCGCCACCAGCCAGAACGCCACCCGGTTCGGGTGCTCCGGGTCGACCCGGATCCGCCCGACGTGCACCAGGTCGGCGTCGTCGAGGGTGCGCGGGGTCGGCGGCCGGTCGGTCCACACCCGGACCTCGGGCTCGCCGGCCAGCAGCGCGGCCAGCTCACCCGCGTCGACCGGCGCGTCGCAGTCCACCACCACGGTCTCGCTGTGCCCGTTGAGCACCGGCACCCGGACGCAGGTGGCGGTCACGTCCAGCGTCGGATCGCGGAGGATCTTGCGACTCTCCTGCCGCATCTTCTGCTCCTCCAGCGTGAAGCCGTCGGCGAGCAGGGTGTCGATCAGCGGGATCACGTTGTAGGCAAGCGGCACCCCGAACGCCTCGACCGGGCCCGTCCGGGTCGGGTCGTCGGTCGCGGCGGCGGCCTGGGCACGCAGTTCCGCCATTCCCCGGTTACCCCGGCCGGAGGCCGCCTGGTAGGTGCTGACGGTGACCCGGCGCAGGCCGTACCGCTGACGCAGCGGAGCGAGCAGGCGCACCAGGGGAATGGTGGAGCAGTTCGGGTTGGCGATGATGCCGCTGTCCGGCCGCCGGTGCAGCACGTCCGGGTTGACCTGCGGCACCACCAGCGGCACGTCCGCCGCCATCCGGAACGCGTTGGTGTTGTCGATGACCAGGGCACCCTGGGCGGCGGCGCGACGGGCGTGCCGTTCGCTGACCCCGGTGCCGGCGGAGAAGAACGCCAGCCGTACGGCGGAGAAGTCGTACCGGTCGAGGTCGTGGACGGTGGCGGTGCCGCCCGGCACGTCGATGCGCTGCCCGGCGGAGCGCGCCGACGCCACCGGCACGCACTCGCCGACCGGGAAACCCCGCTGGACGAGCAGGTCGATCAGGGTACGACCCACCGCGCCGGTGGCCCCGACGACGGCGATCGGCACCGCGACGCCGGTGGCGGCCCGCAGGTCGGTCGCGGGGAGAGCGGGGGTGTCGGTGGAGGATGTCACGTCAGCCCTGCTTTCGAAGGACGGAGTGGGGTGACCCGGCCTCGTCGACGGTCACCAGAGGAGTGGGTGCCCCGGTCGCCACCGGCACCTCGGCCGGCACGGGCACCGCGGGCCCGGTCGACGCGTCGCCGGGCGCGGGGTTCGGGCGGCGGACGGCCAGCGGTTGCCAGCGCAACGTCACCCCGAGACTGGACAGCACGATCAGCACGATGCCGACGATCTCGGCGAGGGTGGGCCGGTGGGCGTAGACGACGACGTCGCAGACGATCGCCACCGCCGGGTTCACGAACGCCACCACGGCGATGGTGGAGCTGGGCAGGTGCGGGACGGCGGAGTAGAGCAGGTGGTAGAGCACGCCGGTGTGGAACACCCCGAGCACCGCCAGCCAGATCCAACTGCTCGCACCCGGTGCCGGCAGTGCCGCGAAGCGGACGAACGGCAGCAGCAGCGGAATGCCGATCAGCACCTGGATCAGTGCGGTGATCTGCGGCCGTACCCCCTTGAGCTGCTTCGCGGCGATGGTGGCCAGGGCGTAGAGGACGGCGGCGGCCAGCGCGTTGAGGATGCCCAGGAGCTGCCGGGAGTCCAGTCCCCCGCCGCGCAGCGCCGTCCACAGTTCGGTGGTCAGCACCAGCCCGACGAAGGCCAGCACCACCCAGCCGACGTTGGCCCGGGTGAGCCGTTCCTTGAACAGCAGCGCGCCGAGGAACAGCACGTAGAACGGCTGGGTGTGGTAGACGACTGTGGTGATGGTGATCGACGTCTGCTCGAACGAAGAGAACAGGAACACCCAGTTGAACACCAGGCAGACCCCGCCACCGGCGGCGAGCAGCAGGTTGCGCCGGGTCAGCCCGGTGTTGCGGAAGTAGCCGCCGACCAGGCAGGCCACGGCGAGGGCGACCGCGCCCAGCACGCACCTGGCGAAGACCACGTTGAACGCCGGCTGCCCGGATTCGAGGACGAACACCCCGATCGTGCCCCAGCCCGCCATCGCGACGATGATCTGGACCATCGGTGTCCTGCTGCTGCGGTGGTTCTCCATGGTGTCCCTTCCGGTTGCGGTCGCCGCCCCCTCGGCTGCGGCCGTGCTCAGGCGAACGGCGGGGCGTACATCAGGCCGCCGCGCGTCCACAGGTCGTTGAGGCCGCGGGGCACGTCGAGACCGCTGGCCGCGCCGAAGCTGCGGTCGTACACCTCGCCGTAGTTGCCGACCTGACCGACGGCGTCGCCGATCCAGGTCTGCGGCAGGCCGAGCGTGTCGCCGAGGCGGGCCTGCGCGTCCAGCAGCGCCGACGCGGCACCCTGGCCGACGGTGGCCGAGGTCAGGCCCTCCTCCTCGGCGGCGATCAGCGCGAAGATGATCCACCGGACCGTCTTGAGCCAGTGCGAGTCACCGTCGGCGACCGCCGGGCCCATCGGCTCGCGGGAGATCAGCTCGGGCAGGACGACGTGGGCGTCGGGGTCCGGCAGCCGGGTCTTCTCGGCCGCCAGCACCACCCCGTCGCAGACGTACGCGTCGACCGCGCCGTCGCGGTAGCCGACGAGCGCGTCCGCCGCGTCCGGGTACGGCACCACCTCGACCTCGGCGCCCAGCGGCGTGTAGTAGCGGGCGAGGCTGGCGGCGCTGCTGGTGCCGCCGAGCACCCCGATCCGGCGTCCGGCGAGCTGCGCGGCGGCGGTGACACCGGCCGCCCGGGGCACCAGGAACGCCCCGCCGTCATAGCAGGTGGTGGCGACGAAGGTGGCCCCGAAGCCGGCCTCCCGGCTCACCGTCCAGGTGGCGTTGCAGGTGAGCAGGTCGATGTCGTCGCCGGCGAGGGCGGGCATCCGCTGGTCCGGGGTCAGCGGCACGAACTCGACCGCGTTGGCGTCACCGAGCACGGCGGCGGCCACCGCACGGGCCGTGTCCACGTCCAGGCCCTGCCACCGGCCGTCGGTGTCGGGGGCGGACAGGCCACGGATGCCGGTGCTCACCCCGGCGCGCACCGCGCCGTGGCGGCGGACCCGGTCGAGGCGGGCGGTCGTGCTGGTCAGGACCGAGGTCATCGGGTCTCCCTGTCAACGGGCCGGGCTCAGGGCCGGCGTGGTCGGCTCGGTGGTCGGGGCGTCGAAGCGGCGCTGGTTGAAGGCGAGCATGTCGATCAGTTCGGCCGAGCCGAGGTCGGCGGCGTGGCCGGTGGCGGGCCGCAGCGGCATCCGCCCGGTGCGGGTCCAGCGCAGCGTCCCGTCGGGTTCGACCCGGCTGCGGGCCTGGTTCGCGTTCTCCGGGTGCAGGCAGAACGGCACGTCGAGCAGGCCGGTGCCGAACGCCGCGGCGAGGGCGGCACCGGGCTCGGGGTGCAGGTCGAGCACGGCCTCGACGAGCAGCCGCGCCTCCGCGTACGCCGGGGAGGCGGCCGGGTCGAAGGACCGCCGGGTCGGTGCGGCGCAGCGGGCCGCCTGGGTGGCGGCGAACTCCAGGGCGGCGACGTTCTCCGCGACGGTGGGGATGCGGAACGCCTCGGCCGAGGTCTTGACGATCAGCCGGGCGGCCCCACCGGCCACGGCGAGCCGGACGCTCTCCGCCAGGATCTCGGCGGCACCGGCCGGCGTGCGGGGGAACAGCCCCATGAACGTGTAGACCACCAGGTGCACGTCGCAGTCGGGCAGGAACTCGGCGGCCAGGTGTCGCAGGGCCAGCAGCGCGTCCAGGTCCTGCCCGGGGTTGGTCTGCTGGGCGAAGCTGAGCGACAGGCTGCGTACCCCGTGCCGCCGGAAGAACAGGCCCTCCAGGATGCCCAGCGCGACGAGCAGGGACGGCGGGCAGAGCTGGCCGAGCATGCAGCCGGCGAAGCTCTCCAGGTGGGCGCCCCGCCCGTCGCCCACGGTGGCGAGCAGTTCGCAGCAGGCCGCCCACTCGTCGATCGCCGCCCGCAACGGCACCCGGCTGTAGGGCAGGCAGTACGAGACGGGCCCGCCCTCGGTGGCGTCGAGGCCGGCGTCGAGCAGGGCGTGGAAGATGCCCAGCGGCAGCGCCGAGCCGTGTCGTACCTGGACCGGGAAGTCGTCGGCGGCGATGTCCTCCAGCATCGCCCGGGTCATCACCGCCCCGTGCGCGACCAGTGGATAGCCGTTGAGGTCGTGGCCGTGCACCAGGGCACGGGCGGCGCTGGCGTGGTCGCCGACCCGGGTGAAGCTGTCCAGGGTGAGGGTGCCGGCGGTGGTGGCCCGGGCGGCACGGACGGCGAGCAGGCCGCCGCGCATCTGTTCGGTGGTGGCGAAGCCCATCCGGGGCTGCACCACCAACCGACCGGCGGCCTGGTTGTCGGCCACGTACGACGCGAACCGTCCCCGGGTCACACCGGGCTCGCGGCCAGGTGCGGGCGGGCGTGCAGGGTGTGCAGGTGGGCGCGGAAGTCGTCGACGGCCCGGTCGCCGACGAAGACGCCGGTGTACCCGGCGTCGAGCAGGGCGGGCACGTGCCGTTCGTCGGCGGACCCGGCCACCCCGAGGTTGCCGCCGATCACGACGGGGGTGGTGTGGTCGTGCCGGCGCAGCCGGCGGACCAGTTGCTCGCCCTCGACCGCGCCGTGGCCGTTGACGGTGCTGACCACGACCAGGTCGGGCGTGTGCCGCAGGTGGGCGGCGACGAGGTCGTCGATCGGCGTGCAGGCGCCGAGGTTGACCACCCGGAAGCCGTGCTCCTCCAGCAGCAGGTGGAGGTAGACCAGGTTCCAGGTGTGCGAGTCGGAGGGAATGGTGGACAGGACAGCGACCGGTGCGTTGGCCGTTGAGAGGCGCATGCCGAACTCCAGGACACTTCGCTAGCGGATAATCGTCACGGAAAATGGGCACGACTGGTCCGCCGCAGCCTCCGGGCGGAAGCTCGGCGAAAGCCGTTCCATGGTCAGAGAAAGATGATCTGGCTAGCGCAGGCCCGCCATTGCATTGAACACCGCAACTCCCCGTAAGTGGGTGTCTCACACATCTGTCGGTGGCCGAGTCTAGGACGCGACCAGAACCCTGACAAGCAATGTCCCGGTTGACTTCCGGCGGGTCGCCGTCGGTGGATACGGACGGTAGTCAAATCGCCACCGGTGCTCCGCGCACGGCCCACCCGCGCCACCTGCGGGCCACTCCCCACCAGCACCGCCCGCCGGGCAGGCCGCCACCCGCAGTGGCGCAGGGTGATCGAAGCAATCTATCCCGACATCCCACATCATGGGAGATAGGCGACTGTGCGGCCCTCGACACCCGACGACCACCCGCTGCGGAGTGACCCAGATCATTCCCGCCATCGATCGCTCCCCCGCCGCTCACCCAGGGATCCCGGATCGTCGATCCGACACGTGTTCGGCTCACCCGGAGGCACCCGACCGAACCGGGAAACCGCCGCCACCGATCACCCTTCCCGCATCGCGGGACACTTGAACAGGTCAATTGATGACTGCGGGTCACGGACGACGTCCCACCGATGGCCTGGGGATAGATAAGGCACGATGGCCTGCCACACACGGTGACGGGTCGACCCGGGGCGAAGAGATGCATTGCACGGCCCCCGCAACCGACCTATGGTCTACCCGCACGCCTGATCGACAGTGATCAGTGCGGCACTCATAGTCACCGGCGCCGCCGCGTCACGGGGGTCCCCCGCACCGCGCGCAGCCGACGAACATCCGGTCGTCGTCGACCGTCCCCGTGCCGTCGCCGCCATTGTGCGGTGACCCGGCACGCCCTCGGGAGGAGGTTTCCGTGGTGAGTGCGAAAGGCCATCGCGAATTGTTCGCGGTGCACGGTGAAATCGAGGTGAACGCCACCCGTCAGCACATCTACGAGGTGGTCAGCGACCTGGCGGGCAGCGGTCGGTGGAGCCCGGAATGCCGGGGCGGAAAATGGATCTCCGGCACTCCCGGCACGGTCGGTGCGGTGTTCCGGGGCGACAACGTGCGCAGCGACGACGTGGTGCCCTGGGCCCCGGTGGTCCGCGGCGAGTGGCAGACCTCCGCCGAGGTGGTCCGCGCCGAACCCGGCCGGGTGTTCGCCTGGGCGATGCGCAACAGCGCCGGCGAACGACAGGAGAGCGTCTGGTCGTACGAGATCGACGCCGCCCCGGGCGGCAGCCTGCTCATCCACCGGTTCCGGATGGGCGCGGCGACCGAGGGCATCCGGGGCATCACCGCCGACCTCGACGCCGAGGCCACCGAGCGGTTCTTCACCCAGTGGACCGAGAAGCTGCGCGGCGACATCGGGCTGACCCTCGCGCGGCTGAAGACCTACCTCGAACAGCCCTCCGGAGGACGGTAGCCATGCTGCTGCAACGCGTCGCCAACCAGGGAATCCGACTCGGCACGGTGTTCGACCGGGCACTCGCCCGGCACCCCGCCAACCTGCTCATCCTCGACCACGACCTGGACGTCGCCCCGGAGCTCGGCCGCCGGATCGCGATGGCCGAACTCGCGGACCTCGTCGACGACCTCGCCTCCCGGCTCTGGGCGGCACGCATCCGCCCCGGCGACCGGGTGGTCGTCTACAAGTCGGACGGGTTCGACATCCCGCTGCTCGCCGTCGCCGTCGCCCGCATCGGCGCGGTACCGGTGCTGCTCTCCCCCAAGCTGGACGGTGCGACGGTCGCCGAGCTGTTGCGCCGGGCGGCCCCGGCGTACCTGCTCACCGACGGGACGAAGCTGACCGGCACCCTGCCCGAGGGCATCGGCGAACTGGCCGACGGGGTGCTGCTCGCCGCCGGCACCCACCCGGCGGGTACCGCGCTGGCCGAACTGGCCGGCGTACCCCGGGTCGCGCCGGTGACCATGCCCGCCGACCATCCGTCGCTGGTCACCCACACCTCCGGCACCACCGGCATCCCCAAGATGGCGGTGCACACCGGCCGGTCGCTCCAGGCCCGGTACCGGCCGCAGGCCACCATCGCCGCGCTGGTCCGCCGCCGGGAACCGCTGCTGCTGCACGTGTCGTTCGTGCACTCCCGGGCGATCAGCGCGATGACGCTGGCGCTGTCGCGCGGCGTACCGCTGATCGTGCTCGCCGACGACGACCCGGCGCGCGCCGCCGAACTGCTCACCCGGTTCCGGCCCGGCGTGATCGAGGCGCACCCCAACTCGTTCCTGCGCTGGGAGGAACTGGCCGAGGACCCGCGCCGGCCGCTGGCCAGCGTCCGCTACTTCAGCAGCACGTTCGACGCGATCCACCCGCGCACCATCCGCCGGATGCTCGCCGCCTCCGAGCACCGCAACCCGAAGTTCGCCCAGCTCTACGGCCAGAGCGAGACCGGCCCGGTGGTCGGTCGGACGTACAGCAGGCGGTGGGAGCCGGAGCACGACGGGCGCTGCGTCGGCGTGCCGTTCCCCGGCATGACCGACATCCGGGTCGTGTCGATCGACGGCCGACCCCCGACCCGGGAGTCGCCGGGTCGGATCGAGGCCCGCAGCGACGGACGGGCGGTCACCTTCCTCGGCGAGCCGGAACGCTACGCGGCCCAGGTCGACGGCGGCTGGTGGAAGATGGGCGACGTCGGCTACCGCACCCGGTGGGGCTGCCTGCACCTGCTCGACCGCGAGGTCGACGTGGTGCCCGGCTTCGGCAGCACCCTGGTCGCCGAGGACCACCTGCTGGCCCGGATGAGCGACCTCACCGAGGTGATCATCGTGGGCACCGAGGGCCGGCCGGTGCCGGTGGTGTGCACGCGCGACGACAAGCCCCTCGACCTCGACGCCTGGCAGGCGGCGGCCCAGGGGTTGCCGCCGATGGCCGACCCGGTGCACCGCCGGCTGGCCGACCTGCCGCACACCGCCACCACCAAGATCAAGCGGCTGGAGCTGGCCCGGGCGCTCGTCGCCGAAGGTGTCGGTCGGTGAGCACCGACGGCACGGCCCTGGTCACCGGCGCGGCCGGCGGGATCGGCGCCGAGGTGGCGCGGGCACTGGCCCGGCGCGGCACCCCGGTCGCCGCCGTCGACAGCGACGCCGACCGGCTGCGGGCCACCGTGGACGAGGCCCGTTCCGCCGGGCTGCCGCTGACCGCGTACCCGGCCGACGTCCGCTCGGGCGCGGCGGTACGCGACCTGGTGGACACCGTCGAACGGACGCTCGGACCGATCGACGCGCTGGTCAACGCCGCCGGGGTGCTGCGCTCGGGCGAGGCCCGCACGCTGACCGAGGAGGACTGGCAGCACACCTTCGCGGTCAACGCGACAGGGGTGTTCCACACCTGCCGGGCGGTGGCCGACCGGATGGTGCCCCGACGACGTGGCACCATCGTCACCGTCGCCTCCAACGCCGCCGGCACCGCCCGCGCCGGCATGTCGGCGTACGGGGCGTCCAAGGCGGCGGCCACCGCGTTCACCAAGGCGCTCGGGCTGGAACTCGCCAGGTACGGCATCCGGTGCAACGTGGTGGCCCCCGGCTCCACCGACACCCCGATGCTGGCCGCGCTGCTGCCCGACGACGCCGCCCGGCGCTCCACCATCGGCGGGGTGCCGGAGGCGTACCGGGTGGGCATTCCGCTCGGCCGGATCGCCGACCCGGCCGACATCGCCGCCGCCGTGCTGTTCCTCATCTCCGACGACGCCCGGCACATCACCATGCAGCACCTGACCGTCGACGGCGGCGCCACGCTCGGCGTCTGAGCCCGACCGAGGAGGCAACCGTGGGCATCCCGGACACCATCCGGTACGACCTTCCCGACCTGCCCGGCAACACCGTCGGCTGGGTGCCCGACCCGGCCCGCGCGGTGCTGCTCGTCCACGACATGCAGGGCTACTTCCTGCGTCCGTTCCCGCCCGACGCGCAGCCGGGCCGGGCCCTGCGGCACAACGCGGCCCGGCTGCGGGCCCGCTGCGCCGAGCTGGGGGTGCCGGTGGCGTACACCGCGCAGCCGGGCTCGATGACCCCGCTGCAACGGGGCCTGCTCGCCGACTTCTGGGGGCCGGGAATGACCGCCGAGCCGCAGCAGCGTCGGGTCGACCCGGCGCTGGCCCCCGCCGTCGGGGACTGGGTGCTCACCAAGTGGCGCTACAGCGCGTTCCACCGCACCGACCTGCTGGACCGCATCCGCGCTGCCGGCCGTGACCAGCTCGTCGTCTGCGGCGTGTACGCGCACGTCGGCGTGCTGGCCACCGCCTGCGACGCGTTCTCGCACGACATCGAGACGTTCGTCGCCGCCGATGCGGTGGCCGACTTCACCGCCGAGGACCACCGGATGGCCCTGACCTACGCGGCGAACCGGTGCGCCGTGGTCGCCGACACCGACACCCTGCTCGCCGCGCTGTCCGTCACCACCGCCGCCCACGCCTGAGCACGGGCCGGGCCGCGCCCACCGTCGTATCCCCGACCGGCCGGAACCTGTACCGGCCGGTCGGGCACCCACCACCACGAGAGGAGGCGGCCGATGTCCACGCAGCACCGACCACCGTCGTCCGACCCGGTCCCGCTGCCACCCGCCGACCGGGCCGGGTGCCATGGACCGTTCGCCCTGCTGCACCGGCCGTACGCGCACGACTACGGCTGGGTCGACGTGCTCGCCGGGCCGGTCGCCCCGGTCGACCGGCTGGCCGACCTGCCCCTGCCCGACCCCGCCGGTTCCCCGGCCGGCGAGGACCTGCTGGTGCTGATCCCCTACCGGCAGCTCGCCGAGCGGGGGTTCGACGCCCCCGACGACGGCACCCCGCTGCTGGCGATGCGGGTCGAGCAGCAGGAGGTGCTGCCGCTGGCCGAGGTGCTGCGGCGCATCCCCGACGGTGAGATCCCGGTCGGCCCCGGCGACTACGACCTGTCCGACGCCACGTACGCCGGGCTGGTGCGCGCGGTGCTCGACGCCGAGATCGGCAGCGGCCAGGGGGCCAACTTCGTCCTCAAGCGCACCTGGATCGCCAACCTGAGCGGGGACCCGTTGACCGCCGCGCTGCGGTTGTTCCGTCGGCTGCTCGCGGCGGAGAACGGCGCGTACTGGACGTTCCTGGTGCACACCGGTGACCGGACGCTGGTCGGGGCGAGCCCGGAACGGCACGTCAGCCTGACCGGCGGGCGGGCGGTGATGAACCCGATCAGCGGCACCTACCGGTACCCGGAGTCCGGGCCGACCCTGCCCGGCGTGCTCGACTTCCTCGCCACCTCCAAGGAGACGGCCGAGTTGTTCATGGTCGTCGACGAGGAACTGAAGATGATGGCCCGGATCTGCCCGGACGGCGCCCGGGTCCGGGGCCCGTACCTGCGGGAGATGGCCCGGCTCGCACACACCGAGTACCTGGTCGAGGGGGGCACCGACGCGGACGTGCGGGACGTGCTGCGGGAGACGATGTTCGCCCCGACGGTGGTCGGTAGCCCGTTGCAGAACGCCACCCGGGTGATCGGCCGGTACGAGCCGACGGGCCGCGCCTACTACAGCGGCGCGCTGGCCCTGATCGGCCACGACCGGGACGGCCGCCGGACGTTGGACTCGACGATCGTGATCCGTACCGCCGACATCGACTCCGGTGGGCGGCTGCGTCTGTCGGTCGGTGCGACGCTGGTGCGCGACTCGGACCCGGTGGCGGAGGCGGCGGAGACCCGGGCGAAGGCCGCCGGCCTGTTGGCCGCCCTGCACGCCCGGCCGGCCGGCGGGCTGGCCGGCCATCCGCGGGTACGGCGGGCGCTGGGGCAGCGCAACGAGCGGGTCGGCCGGTTCTGGTTGGCGTCCGACCAGCCCGGCACCGGGGGCCCGCACCGGGCCGGTGACGCCGATCCGGTGCTCGACGGCCGGCGGGTGCTGGTGGTCGACGCCGAGGACACCTTCGCCGTCATGCTCGGCCAGCAACTGCGCTCGCTGGGGCTGGACGTGACGGTACGCCGGCACGACGAGTCGTTCACCGTCGACGGGTACGACCTGGTGGTGCTGGGGCCCGGTCCGGGTGACCCGCGCGACGACGCCGACCCGAGGGTGCGGCTGCTGCGGGAGACGATCGGCACGTTGCTGGCCGGTCGCCGCCCGTTCCTCGCCGTGTGCCTGAGCCATCAGGTGCTGTGCGACCTGCTGGGTGTCCCGCTGCACCGGCTGCCGGTGCCCAACCAGGGGGTGCAGAAGGAGATCCGGTTGTTCGGCGTGCCGCGCCGGGTCGCCTTCTACAACACCTTCACCGGGCGCTGCCCCACCTCGCTGCTGCCGCCGGGGCGGCACCCCGGAACGGTCCAGGTGAGCCGGGATCCGGCAACCGGCGACGTGTACGCGTTGCGGGCGGCCGGGTTCGCGTCGGTGCAGTTCCATCCGGAGTCGATCCTGACCGAGGACGGGGTGGGCATCCTGCGGGAACTGCTGCGGGTCCTGCCGCAGCCGGGCACGGCGCGGGTGCTCTCGGCCGTCGGCGTCGACTCCCGAAGCTAACCAGGACGTGTATTATCCAGGTTATGCGGATGAGCGAGCAGGTCGAGTGGGGGTTGCACTGCTGCCTCACCCTCGCCTGGATCGGCGGCGAACACCCGATGCCCGCCGTCCGGCTCGCCGAGTGGTTCGAGCTGCCTCCGGCCTACCTCACCAAGTGCCTCCAAGCCCTGACCAGGGCCGGCATCCTCCAGTCGGTGCCCGGCGCGCGCGGCGGGTTCCGGCTCGCCCGCCAACCGGCGGACGTGACGGTGATGGACGTGACGGTGGCGATCGAGGGGGCCGACAACCCGTTCCGGTGCACCGAGATCCGCCAGCGCGGCGCGGGGGTCGACCCCTCCGCGCCGGAGTTCCGCACCCCCTGCGCCATCAGCACCGTCATGCACCGCGCCGACCTGGCCTGGCGACGCGAGCTGGCCGGCCACACCCTGGCCGACCTGCTCGCCTCGGCACCGCCGGAGGCGGCCGAACGCACCCGTAGCCGCTACGCCCTGCTGCGCGGCTGACGCCCCGCCCGTCACCGCCGCGACCGCCGACCGACCGTCGGCCCACGCACCCGCCGACCACCGGTCCACCCGCGACCGGCCGGGGCCATCCGCGACCGCAACACCGGTCGCCGGGCCGGACGGACCCCGCCGCCGGCCCGGTGGTCGTCCACACCCGAATCCCGTGCCCGGCGCGCTCCGCCGCGCCGCCGCATGCCGTCCCGCATCCGGAGACCCCATGTCCCACCTGCACACCCGCACCGGCCCGGAGCCGGCCACCACCGCCGGGCCCGGTCGGGGCCTGCGCTTCACCCTGATCCTCGCGGCCGGCACCTTCGCCGTCGGCACCGACGCGTTCGTGGTCGCCGGGCTGCTCCCCGACATGGCCGCCGCGCTGCGCGTCTCCACCGCCGCCGCCGGGCAGTCGGTGACGGTCTTCTCCATCTCGTACGCGGTCCTGGCCCCGGTGCTGTCCACGCTGACCGCCCGGCTGCCGCGCCGTACCCTGCTCGTCACCGCGTTGCTGGTGCTCGCCGCCGGCAACCTGGTCTCGGCCGCCGCCGACACGCTGCCGGTGCTGATCGTCGGCCGGATCGTCGCCGCCGCCGGTGCCGCCGCGTACACCCCGAACGCGGGTGCGGCCGGCGCCTCCCTGGTGTCACCGGCGCTGCGCGGGCGGGCCCTCGCGGTGGTGATCGGCGGGCTCACCGTCGCCACCGCGCTGGGCGTCCCGCTGGGTGGGCTGACCGGCCAGTGGCTCGGCTGGCGGGCGGCGCTCGTCGCGGTGGCCCTGCTCGCGCTGGCCGTGGCGGTGGCCGTCCGGCTGGTGATGCCCGCGCTGCCCGGCGCGGCGGCGGTGCCGCTGCGCGACCGGTTGACCGCGCTGCGCCGGCCGGGCGTGCTCGCCGTGCTGCCGCTCACCGTGATCGGCATGGCCGCCGCCTACACGGTGTACGCCTTCGCGGTGCCCACCCTCGGCGCGCTCGGCGTCGGCGCGTACCAGGTCAACCTGATGCTGCTGGTCTACGGGGCGGGTGCGGTCGCCGGCAACGTCGCCTCCGGCTACGCCACCGACCGGTGGGGCGCGGTGCCGGTGCTGGTGGTCGGGTACGCCGCGATGGTCGTCGCACTGGGCGTGCTCGGCGCGCTCAGCACCGCCGGGTCCGCGCCGGTCCTCCTGGTCGGACTGCTCGTCGGCGCGTGGGGTGCGGCGAGCTGGTGTCAGACCCCGGCGCAGCAGCACCGCCTGATCGCCGCCGCGCCGCAGCAGGCCCCACTGGTGGTGTCGCTGAACTCGTCGGCCATCTACCTCGGCATCGGCCTCGGCACCACCGTCGGCGGGGCGACCCTCACCTCCGGCGTGCCCACCATGTACGCCCTCGGCGCGGCCGGGGCGGTGCTGGCCCTACTGGTGCTCCACCTCGGACAGCGGATCACCGGGCGTACCCCGGCGGTGACGTCGTGACCGGCCGGGTCCCCGCCGCCCGACCGACGCCGGGTGCGGGTTGGTCGGCCCCGCCGGCACCCCGGTCCGGCGCGACGGACACCACGACCGCCGCGTACGTGGACCGCACCGGGCCCGCCGAGACGATCCGGGTCGGCCCGCTGCCCGCGCCCGAACCGATGCCGACCGAGGTGCTGGTCAGGGTCGAGGCGAGCCCGGTGAACCGGGTGGACACCTTCGTCCGGTCCGGCGCGTTCCGCACCCCGCTGACCTTCCCGTTCGTCATCGGACGGGACCTGGCCGGCACGGTGCTGCGGGTCGGTGCGGCCGTCACCGGTTTCGCGCCGGGGGACCGGGTGTGGTGCAACAGCATGGGTCACGCCGGCCGGCCCGGTGCCGCCGCCGGGCGGGTGGCGGTGCCCGCCGACCGGCTCTACCCGGTGCCGGCCGGGGTGGACCCGGTGGCCGCGGTGGCGGTGGCGCATCCGGCGGCCACCGCCTACCTCGCCCTGGTCACCCACGCCCGGGTCCGGCCGGGTGAGGTGGTGCTGGTGATCGGCGCGGGCGGCAACGTGGGCAGCGCCGCGGTCACCCTGGCCCGCGCCGCCGGGGCCCGGGTCGTGGCCACCGCGCACCCCCGCGACGCCGACCACTGCGCCGGCCTCGGTGCGGAGCCGGTGTTCGACTACCGGGACGCCGACTGGGCCGCGCAGGTCCGCCGGGCCTGCCCGTCCGGGGTGGACGTGGTGCTCGACGCCGCCGGGGTCAACGACCTGACCAGCACCGTCGGCCTGCTCGCCCCCCGGGGCCGGGTGCTGGTGCTGGCCGGCCTGGGCACCACCCCGACGCTGCCCGCCGGTGAGCTGTACCTGCGTGACGGCGCGGTGCTGGGCTTCGTGATCTCGCACGCCACCGTCGCCGAACTGGCCGACGCGGCGCGGGCGATCAACGCGTTGCTGGCCGACGGCCGGCTGCGGGCCCGCACCGTCGAAACGCTCCCGCTGGCCGCCGCCGCCGAGGCGCACCGCCGCGCCGAGGACGGCCTGCACGGGGTACGCACCCTCCTGCTGCCCACCCCACCCTGACCGTCGCCGGACCGGCCGGGCGGGCGGATCGGGTCGGCCGGCCCGGGTCGGCGGGGCCGTCGTGCGGCCCGGCCGGGACAGCGGTCGGCGACGCCGGCCCGCCCGCGCGGTCAGCGGCGCAGGCCCATCCCGGCGTAGCCGTGGGAGATCCGCTCCCGGGGTTCCCCGTCGGGCCGCCACTCGGCCACCCGGACCAGCCCCGGATCGACCAGGTCGTACCCGTCGAAGAAGCGCAGCACGTCGGCGTGCGGGCGGGGGACCAGCGGGGCGCTGCTGCGTCGGTAGACCGCCTGCCCCTGCCGGGTGGGCAGCGGTGGGGCACCGTCGGTGGTGAGGTGGGACACGACCAGCGGGCTACCGGGAACGGTCGCGTCCCGCAGCCGGGCGACGGCGGCCCACGGCTGCTCGGCGTCGGTGACGAAGTGCAGCACCGCCACCAGCAGCACGGCCACTGGCCGGTCGAGGTCGATCGCCGTCCGCACGTCGGGGTGGGCCAGCAGCTCGTCCGGCCGGCGCAGGTCACCGTGGACGACTGTGGTCCGCCCGTCGGCCGGCAGCAGACGCCGGGCGTGCGTGACGGCGACCTCGTCGTAGTCGACGTAGACCACCGTCGAGTCGGGGGCGACCTGACGGACGATCTCGTGCACGTTGCCCTGGGTGGGCAGCCCGGCGCCGATGTCGAGGAACTGGCGTACGCCCAGCTCGGCGGCGTGCCGGACGGCCCGGCGCAGGAAGTGCCGGTTGGCCTGGGCGGCGATCCCGGTGTCCGGGAAGATCCGCAGGATCTGCTCGGCGGCGGCCCGGTCGGCGGCGAAGTTGTGGCACCCGCCGAGGTAGTAGTCGTACATCCGGGCCACGTTCGGTCCCAGCTCGGCGTCGGTCGGCGCGGTCACCGGCCCTCTCCCTCCACTCGCGTCGTCGCTGCGGGACGACCCACCGCCGGGCGGCGGGCACCCCGCGCCCTGATGTCTAGCACCCGGGGCGACGACATGTTGACCCCCCGTGTCGGCGAGCCGGCAGCACACGACCGTCACCTGCCGGTATGACGGTGACACCGACTGTCGGCGAGGAGGCATCCGATGAACACTGCCCGGGAGACCGTGGAGGTGGACCCGGCCCTGTTCCGGGCCGTGTACGACTCACCCGCCTCGCTGCCGGGGCGGCACCGCTGGACCACCCCGGAACACGACGTACGCCGGCTGGAGAAGCTGCTCGGGATGCCGGCGCACAGCATCGGCGCGCCCCTGTGGGTCAGCGGCGACGAACCGGACTGCCCCAAGTGCGGACGCCGGGCCACCTGGCTGGACATAGTCGCCTCGGCCCTCAAGGGGGTGCACGACCCACTGATGATCGCCACCGTGATCCTCGGCGACCGCCGGTACGTCAACACCGAGATCCCGGACGCGATCGTCGGGGTGCACTGCCTCGACTGCCACACCCCGGTCACCGGCCTGCGCAGCTTCAAGTGCCACAACTGGGCGTACGCCTTCGAGGAGCTGGCGGTGGTGCGGGAGCGGATGCGGGGCGGGTCAGGCCCGGCGGGCGGGCCGCCGACCGTGCGGTGACGGCGGTTCCGGCCCCGGGTCGGGCACCTGCGGCAGGGGCCGGGTGACCGCCGCCGCGCCGGTGACCGTGACCGGCTCCCCGGCGTGCCGCAGGTCGACCGTCGTCTCCGGGTCGGCGTCGGGCAGCTCGTAGCGGGCCCCGTCGCGGGTCAGCGTGACCCGTAGCCGCTGCCCGTGCCAGCGCAGGTGGAAGGCGAGCCGGTCGATCCGGGCCGGCAGCCGGGGGTCGAACGAGAGCACCCCGGTGTCGTCGCGCAGCCCGCCGAAGCCCTCCACCGCCGCCGTCCACGCCCCGGCCAGGGCCGCCAGGTGCAGCCCGTCGCTGGTCTTGTCGCCGAGGTCGGCGAGGTCGTGCAGCGCCGCCTCGGCGAACAGGTCGTACGCCAGGTCGAGGTGGCCCAGTTCGGCGGCGAGCACCGCCTGGGAGCCGGCGGACAGCGACGAGTCGCGGACGGTGCGGGCCTGGTAGTAGGCGAAGTTGCGGGCCTTTTCCTCGGCGGTGAACTCCCCCGGGCAGCGTTGCATGGCCAGCACCAGGTCGGCCTGCTTAACCACCTGCCGCCGGTACAGCTCCAGGTAGGGGTAGTGCAGCAGCAGCGGGTAGTCGTCGTCGGTCATCGCCGCGAAGTCCCACTCGGGTTGCTCGGTGAAACCGGCCGCCTGCTGGTGCACGCCGCGCTTGCGGTCGTAGGGCAGGTGCACCGCGTCGGCGGCGGCCCGCCAGCCGGAGATCTCCGCCGGGTCGACGCCGAGCGCGGCGGCCCGCTCCGGGTGCCCTTCGGCGACGTCGGCGGCGCCCCGCAGGTTGCGCCGGACCATCAGGTTGGTGAAGACATTGTCGTCGACCAGGGCGGCGTACTCGTCGGGGCCGGTGATCCCGGTGACGTGGAACGCGCCGTCGTCGGACCAGTGGCCGTAGCCGGCCCACAGCCGGGCCGTCTCCACCAGCAGTTCCAGCCCGGTGTCGGCGAGGAACTCCTGGTCCCCGGTGGCCGTGACGTAGCGCAGCACCGCGTCGGCGATGTCGGCGTTGACGTGCAGGGCGGCGGTGCCGGCCGGCCAGTAGCCGGAGCACTCCCGGCCGCCGATGGTCCGCCAGGGGAAGGTCGCCCCGGTGAGCCGCAGCTCGGCGGCCCGCTCCCGGGCCTGCGGCAGGTGGGCGTGCCGCCAGCGCAGCGCGCCCCGGGCCACCCCGGGCAGCAGGTACGTCAGCACCGGCAGCACGTAGCTCTCGGTGTCCCACAGCACGTGCCCGTCGTAGCCGTTGCCGGTGAGTCCCTTCGCCGCGATGGTCCGGTCGCCGTCGACCCGGCCCGCCTGGAGCAGGTGGAACACCGAGAACCGGACGGCCTGCTGGAGTTCCGGGTCGCCGTCGATCTCCACGTCGGCGGTGCGCCACCGCTCGTCGAGGGTGGCCCGCTGGTCGGCCAGCAGCGCGTCGAACCCGTACCGGTGGGCGGCGTCGGCCTCGGCGGTGACCAGGTCGGCCAGCTCGTCGGGGGTGCCGCCGTCGACCGGGGCGCACTCGTACGCGGCGTACTTGGTCAGTCGGAGCCGCTGCCCGGGGGCGAGCCGCCCTTCGAGGGTCGTGCGCAGCCGGTCCGGGGTGTGGTCGTCGCCGTCGGTGAACCCCGCCGGCAGGTCCGTCGCGTGGGTCACCGCGACGGCGACCCGTTGGGCGCTGCGGTCGGTGCGGTGCACCAGCACGCCCCGGTGGCCGTCGGGGCGGTGCAGTTCGGCGTCGAGCGGGTCGTGCACGACCGAGGCGGCCCGGGGGTCGTCGGCGCGTTCGGGTACCCGCTCGTTGGCGAGCACGTCCGAGCAGACCCGGATCTCGACCGGCCGGTCGTCGAGCGGTTCGACCTCGTATCGGACGGCGGCGACGGCGTGCCGGGGCAGGGAGACCAGCCGGGTGCTGCGGACCCGCACCCCGTGCCCGGCCGGTGAGATCCACTCGGTGCACCGGCGTACCACGCCGGCCCGCAGGTCGAGGGTGCGCTCGTGTACGCGGACGGTCCCGGTGCGCAGGTCCAGCGGTTCGCCGGCCACCCAGAGCCGGATCAGGGCGGCGTTGGGCGCGCTGATCACGGTGTCGCTCTCCTGCGGGAAGGCGTACCCGTCCTCGGGGTAGCTCTGTCGCCGCCGTTCGTGGAACCCGTTGAGGTAGCTGCCCGGCATGCCGTAGGGCTGGCCCTCGTCGAGGGTTCCCCGCCAGCCCACCCAGCCGTTGGACAGGGCGAACACCGACTCGGTCTCGCCGAGCCGGTCCAGGTCGGTGGCGGTCCGCCGGATCTGCCAGGTCTCGTCCGTCTGCACGGCGGGGAGGTACCCGGTGGTGGTGGGCGGCCAATCGCGGGGACCGCTGTGAACTCGCTGTGACGGGGGTGGGGATCCGCCCCGACATCGCGCACCATGCGACCGGTCCACCCGGTTCCTGCACCTCGATGGGCCTAAAAGAGGTATGACACTTTGGTGAGGTGAGCAATGATCCAGATGATTACCACAGACATTCCCGATATCAGCGAGGAGTGGTACCGCGACGTCGTCGACGTGGCCGATGCCGCCCCGGCCCCGGTGCAGTGGTTCGCGGTGCACTTCACCGAGGCGGTGATCCTGCTGCTCGGCCTGATGGTGGTGGCCGTCGCCGTGCCCCGGCTGCGTCGTGCCGACCCGTGGGGCCGGGCCCTCGCCCTGGTCGCGCCGGCCACCGTCGTCCTGGCGTACGGGTGCAGCGAGCTGCTCAAGTCGCTGATCGACGAGGAGCGGCCCTGCCGGGGCGCGGTCACCATCCTGGCCACACCCTGCCCGCCGACCGGCGACTGGTCCTTCCCGAGCAACCACGCCACGATCGCCGGGGCGCTGGCCACCGCCGTGCTGCTGCTGTCCCCCCGGTGGGGTCTGCTGGCCGCCCCGCTGGCGCTGCTCGCCGCGTTCTCCCGGGTCTTCGTGGGCGTGCACTACCCGCACGACGTCCTCGCCGGCCTGCTGCTCGGCCTGGCGGTGACCCTGCTGGTGAGCCTCCCGGCGGCCCGGTTCCTCGCCGAACTGCTGCGCCGGCACTCCGGCCCGGCCACCCGGGAGGTCGACCAGGGTCAGCGGGTCGGCTGAGCCCGCTCAGCCGGTCAGCAGGAGCGTCGCGCAGGTGCCGGCGACCAGGAACGGCCCGAACGGCAGGTGGCTCGACCACCCGACCCGGCGGCTGGCCAGCAGCACCACCCCGACCAGCGCCGACAGCAGGAAGGTCAGCACCAGCCCGGTCACCACCGCCCCCCACCCCTGCCAGCCGAGCAACGCCCCCACCCCGAGCGCCAGTTTGGCGTCGCCGAGGCCGAAGCCCCGCCGGCCGAGCAGCAGTGTGGTGGTGGCGAAGGCCAGGCCGAGCGCCACCCCGGTGATCACTGCCCGCAGCCACGCCCCGGCACCCGCCCCGGTCGCCGCCGCCACCCCGAGCAACGCCCAGGTGCCGAGGGCGGCGGGCCAGGTGAGCCGGTCCGGCAGCCGGTGCACCGCCAGGTCCACCAGCACGAGTGGGACCGCGCAGCCGAGCCACCAGGCCAACGCGGCCCGTTCGGCTACCGCGCCGTCGACCAGCGCCAGCACCGCCACGGCCACCACCAGCAGCGCCTCGACCGCGAACGGCGCGGCACCGACCCGGCCCGCGCAGACCGGACAGCGGGCCGTCGGCCCGAGCGCCGGCAGCGGCCGGTCCAGCCCGACCGGCGCGCCGCAGCCGTCGCACCCGGCCCGGTCGGCCACCCCCGGGGGTACGGCGTACCGGGCGACCGCGAGCCGCAGCACCGGTACGACCGCCAGCATCCCGGCCAGCCGCCGAACGACAGACACGGAGCGTGACGTCCGGGCGGGGTCGACGTAACGGTCCGATATCAGCTCGGCGTCCCCAGTGGAGACCTGACCGCCTGCCACCCCGTCGGGCGTTTCCGGGGCATCGACGGCTGCCTTCGGGGAGCGGATCGGAGCAGCCCGTTCGACCCGCCCCCCATCCTCCGGCGACGCAGGCGGTTCGCCGATCGGGCCGATCCCTTCGGCGGGCACCGGCCCGCGATCGGCGGGCACCGGTGACACCGGTCGGACACCCTGGACATCGCCCACCTTCGGTCACTCCTGCCCATCACGGTGAGTGCTCGGATGAATTGCCTCTGTTGCATCGGCGCACGTCAGCCTATGCTCGCCCCTTGAGTACGACGCAACCCCGAGCAGCCGCGTCGGACGCCACAACCACCCATTCGCACAAGATCCACACAGGTAAATGCCGCAGCACCCGGAATTGTCCGATCGACATCATCCCGGAGTACCGCCGCATGCCCGGAGGCCGCCACGACCGTCGCCACCGGGCGCCACCGAGGAGGGCACGGCAATGCGTACAGGGCGATCCCGCCACTGGACCAGCTGCCTGGTCGTCGTCGTGGTGGCTGCCCTCGCCGGCTGCGCCGACCCCCCGGAGACGACCTCCGCCCCCGCCACCCGACCGGCCAGCGACGACCGCCCGCCCACCGAAGCGGAGCAGGCCGCCGAGCGGGCCGCGCTGGCCGCGTACGCCGGATATCTGGAAGCCTCCCGGGAGGCGAGCCGCGACAGCGACCCCCGCCATCCGAAGCTGACCCGGTTCCTGGGCGACCCGCTGCTCACCCGGGTCCGGGTGGCGATCGACGACGCCCGCCGACACGGCGCGGTCCGCACCGGGACCCTGACCTCGCAGCCCTCCGTCACCTCGGTCAGCCTCGACGGCGACCCCCCGACCGTGGAGATCCAGGACTGCCTGGACGCCACGGGTTACCGGCTGGTCTACCGCAAGGACAACCGGGTGGTGCCCGGCTCGGCCGGCACCCGGCACCTGGCGACCGCCACCGCGACCCGCTACCCGGACGGCCGCTGGCTGATCAACTCCGGTGCCGCCCACGAGGACCAGCCATGTTGACCCGGGAAGGAACGCCCGTGCCGACCCACTCCGCCACCCTGCCCCCGGCCGGCCCCGAGCCCGCCGCCCCCCGTCTGCTCCGATCCGTCGGCGGCGTGCCCCGTCGGGTGCTCGCCGGTCTGCTGCTGGCCGTGCTGGTGGCCGTGGCCGCGCCACCCGCCCCGGTGCAGGCCGCCGGCCCGGGGGTGGAGTGCCCGCCGGGCCAGAACGACTGCAGCGTCTGGGACGACGACCCGGGCACCCCCGGCGACCCGGGCGGTGGCACCGGGCCGGGCAGCCCGAACAGCCCCGGCGCGGCCCCGAAGTGCCAGTGGAACGGCAAGCCGCTGCCCTGCTACAACCCGAACCTCGGCTGGTTCGACAACTCCAGCGGCTGCTACTACAAGGTCGCCGAGCCGCAGGAGGAGGCCCCCGAGGGCCAGGTGTGGTACGTCCAGACCTGCAACGGCGGTGACCTGGGCGCGCAGTCGATGGTGCTGCTCGACGGGCCGCCGCCCGGGTTCGGCACCCCGCCCGACCCGGAGGAACTGGCCCGCCGGGCGCTCGCCTCGATCAGCCTGCTGCCGCCCCGGGCGTCGGTCGCCCCCCGGCGTAGCCTCGGCCCCGGCCTGGTCGGTCTGCCGGTCTGGATGTGGGCCAGCAGCGGCCGGAACTACTTCGGCCCGCTCCGCGCCTCGGCCAGCGACCGGGGTCTCACCGTACGGATCACCGCGCAGGTCCAGCGGATCGTGTGGGACATGGGCAACGGTAAGAAAATCACCTGCAAGGGTCCCGGTACGCCCTACAAGGCGACCGGTCCGAACGCCGGCAAGAAGTCGCCGACCTGCGGCTACGACGGCTACCCCAGGGTCGGCAACTACCGGGTCAGCGCCACCACGTTCTGGAACGTGCACTGGGTCGGCGGCGGCCGCAGCGGCGACATCGCGCAGACCCGCACCAGTGGCGTCGTCGACATCCAGATCAAGGAACTCCAGGTGGTGACCCGATGAGCGCCCGTGCCGAACTGATCTTGCGAGACCCGCAGTCGCGAACGGAGATGCACCAGTGAGTCTGGCCACCCGCGATGGAGTTCCGGTGGATGCGCCGATCGCCCCGCCCAGGGTGGTCCGGCAGCGCCGTACCCGGCCCGGCCTGCTCGGGCTCGCCGTGCTGCTGATCGCGTTGGGTGGCCTCGGGGCGGCCTTCGCGGTCACCTCGGTGCGGGCCACCGGCAGCTACCTGGCCATCGCCCGCCCGGTCGAGGTGGGGCGCATCCTGACCGCCGACGACCTGGTCAGCGTGCAGGTCTCCGGGGGCGCCGGGCTGTCCCCGGTGCCGGCGAAGAAGCGCGACGAGGTGGTCGGCAAGCGGGCCGCCGTGTCGCTGGTCCCCGGGTCGCTGCTCACCATGGCGCAGCTCACCGACGCCCCGCTGCTCGGCCAGGGGCAGCAGCAGATCGCGCTGGGCCTGGAGCCGAGCAGGGTGCCGGCCCGCAAGCTGCACCCCGGTGACAAGGTGCTGCTGGTCAGCACCCCGGACGAGGACTCCGACAACTCGCCGTCGTCGACCCGGTTCACCGCCACGGTGATCGACACCCTCACCCCGGAGAACGACGACGTGGTGATCTACCTGGCGCTCGCCGTCCGGGACGTCCCGGCGGTGGTGGTGCTGGCCGCGCAGGAGCGGATCGCCGTCGTGCTGACCGAGGCGGCCTGACCATGGCCATCATCGCGCTGGTCTCGGCGAAGGGATCACCCGGCGTCACCACCACGGCGCTGGCCTGCACCCTGAGCTGGCACCGGCGGCTGGTGCTCGCCGAGTGCGACCCGGCCGGCGGCTCGGTGCTCGCCGGTTACCTGGGCGGCCAGCTCGACGGGCCACGCGGCATCGGCGAGCTGGCCGTGGGCGAGCTGCGCGACGGCAGCCTGGAGTCGACGTTCTGGTCGCAACTTGTCGACCTGGACGCGCCGAGGCGGGAGCGGCTGCTGCTGCCCGGCGTGGTGGACCCGGCGCAGGCCGGCAGCGTCGCCCCGCTGTGGCAACGGTTCGCCGACTTCTTCCGCACCCTGGAGAAGGGCCGTCCCGGCTACGACGCGATCGTCGACTGTGGACGCCTCCAGGTCTTCGGGCCGCCCTGGCCGCTGTTGCGCGCCGCCGACGTGGTGCTGCTGGTGACCCGGGCGCAGCTCCCCGGGCTCTCCGGCACCCGGTCGATGATCCGGGCCATCGAACGGGACTTCACCCACCACCGGGTGCCCCCGGGCACGCTGCGGCTGGTGGTGGTCGGCGACGGGCACGGCAAGGCCGAGATCGGCAAGGCGTTGGGGGTGCCGGTGATCGCCCGGTTGCCGGAGGACCCGCGTACCGCGCAGGCGCTCAGCTTCGGCGGCACGGTCCGCGCCGGACGGCCGCTGATGCGCGCGGCGGCCGGGTTGGAGGCCCCGGTGCGGGAGATCCTGGAGCAACGGCGGGCCCGGTTGGCCTGGCCGGCCCCGGCGCAGGGGGTGCCGGATGCGGTTTGAACCGGTCTCCCACGACCCGCGCACCCCGCCGCCGGGGGTCACCTCGACGATGCCGCCGCTGGCCCCGGTGAACGGCCGGCACTACGCCGTCCCGGCGACGCCGCCGGCCGCCGCACCACCGACGCCCACGCCGACCGCGCCACCCCGGCCGAAGGTGGACTTCGCGGTGGTCCGCGAGCTGCGCCGGGAGCTGAGCGAACGACTCACCCAGTGGCAGCGCGGCCGGGAGTTCGACGCCGACGCCGAGGAGGTCGAGCGGGCCCGGCTCGCCGTCGCCGTGGTCTCCGGCTACGCCGACGCGGTACGCCGGGCCGGTACCCCGCTCAGCGCCGACGAGGAACGGACCCTGCTCGACCAGGTGACCGCCGAGCTGGTCGGGCTGGGCCGGCTACAGACCCTGCTGGTCGACGACACCATCGAGGAGGTGCACATCCTCGGCTGCGACCAGGTGCGCATCACCCGGCACGGCGGCGGCGTCGACTGGGGTGAACCGATCGCCGACAGCGACGACGAACTGGTGGAGATCCTCCAGGCGGCGGCCCGGCGGGCCGGGGCCACCGAGCGGTCACTGTCCACCTCGAAGCCGACGCTGGACCTGCAACTGCCCGACGGCAGCCGGTTGGCGGCGGTGTTCCTGGTCAGCCACCGCCCCTACGCGGTGATCCGTAAGCACAACACGCTCGACGTCAGCCTCGACGACCTGGCCGGCAGCCGCCCCGACCTGGACGAGATGATCGACCCGCTGCTGCGCGACTTCCTCCGGGCGTCCATGCGGGCCGGGTTGAACATCATGGTCGCCGGGCTGGCCGGGGCGGGCAAGACCACGGTCATCCGGGCGTTGATGGACGAGATCCCGCCCGACGAGCCGTACGTGCTGCTGGAGGAGAGCCGGGAGCTGCTGCCGGCCCGGCGCGGGGACAAGCACCGGGCGGTGATGAGCTTCGAGTCCCGGGAGGGGCACGGCGAACGCGGCCTGGACGGTCGACCCGCCGGTGAGGTGAGCATCGCCGACCTGATCCCGGTGTCGCTGCGGATGGGCGTACTGCGGATCATCGTCGGCGAGGTCCGGTCCCGGGAGATCGTGCCGATGCTCCAGGCGATGACCACCAGCCGCGGGTCGATGTGCACCATCCACGCCCGTACCCCCGCCGGGGTGAGCGAGCGGATCATCGAGCTGGCCCTGGCGCACGGCCGGGAGATGACCGTCGACCAGGCCCGCCGGATGGCCGGCAACGCCCTCGACCTGATCGTGTACGTCACCGTCGAGGACGAGACCGCGATCGGCGGACGCAAGCACCGGTTCGTCTCGCACGTGGAGGAGGTGATCGGGGTAGGCGACGCCAACCGGATCACCACCACCACCGTCTTCGGGCCCGGCCCCGACGGTAGGGCCATCCCCCGCCACCTGCCGGAACGGGTCCGTGGTCAACTGCTGCGGGTCGGCTACGACGCCCGGCTGCTGTCCCGTTTCATCGAGGCCGGCGCGGGCGCGTGGCGTCGTCCCCGGCACAGCCACCTCGCCCCGGCGGTGCGCCGATGAGCACCATCGAACTGCTCGCGGTGGTTTCCGGCGCGGCCTGCGTCGGCGGGATCGTGCTGGCCGTGGTGGCGCTGTTCGGCACCACCAAACCGACCCGGCCGGCGCGCAGTTCGACCACCGGGCTGCGCCGGCTCTGGCTCGGCTCCGGCACCAACCGACGGGACCAGCGGGCGCACCAGATGACGTTGGGCGCGGCGGCGGTGGCGGGCGCGCTGGCGTTCCTGCTGACCGGGTTGCCGGTGGTGGGTCTGATCGTGGCGGTGGCGGTGCCGGGGGTGCCCTGGCTGTTCGCGGTGGGCCGGGCCGAACAGCGGGCGATCACCCGGATCGAGGCCGTCGGCGAGTGGACCCGTCGGCTCAAGGACGTCTCCAACACCGGGCAGGGCCTCCAGCAGGCGATCGTCACCACCATCGCCACCGTCCCGGAGGAGATCCAGGAGGAGGTACGGCTGCTCGCCGCCCGCCTCCAGGCCGGCTGGACGGCCCGGTCCGCCCTGCTGGCGTTCGCCGACGAGATCGGTGACCCGGTCTGCGACCAGGTGGTCGCCGCGCTGATCCTGCACCTGACCGACCGGGGTGAACGCCTCGGCGACGTGCTCGGCTCCATCGCGTCGGCCGCCTCCGCCGAGGTGGCCACCCGGCGCGAGGTGGAGGCCAAGCGCACCCAGCCCCGGTTCGCGGTCCGCTTCCTCACCGGGATGACCCTGGCCGTGCTGGCGTACGGGCTGGTCAACACCGAGTACGTCAGGCCATACGGGACGTTCTTCGGCCAGGTGCTGATGGCGGTGCTCGCCACGGCGTTCATCGCCCTGCTGGCCTGGGTACGCGCGATGAGCCAACCCCCGCCGCCGCCCCGGTTCCTGCCCAGGCCCGACCCGGCGGAGGTGATCGCGTGACGCTCAACTGGCAGCTCACCATCGCGGTGCTGGGCGGGGCGGCCATCGGGCTCGGCCTGTTCCTGCTGGTCCGGGAGGCGTTGCCGGCCTCCCCGGCGCTCGGCCCAGCGCTACGCCGGCTGCACCAACCGGCGGGCACCGCCGTCGCCGCCGGCCGCGGGCCGGACTGGGTGGGGGGCTTCGCCCGCTGGCTGCGCCCGCCGCACCGCCAGCTCGCCCTGCTCGACCAGACCCCCGAGCAGTACACGATGTCGATCCTGCTCTCCGCCCTGGTCGGGTTGGCCACCCCGACGGTGGCGGGGGCGCTGCTCTTCCTGGCCGGGGTGAGCATGCCGGTGGTCGTACCGGTGCTGGGCAGTCTGGGGTTGGCGCTGTTCTGCGCGCTGCTCGCGCACCGGTCGGTGCTGGCCAAGGCGGACACCGCCCGGGAGGAGTTCCGCGCGGCGGTCTGCACCTACCTGGACCTGGTGGCGTTGCAGTTGTCGGCGGCGCACGGCCCGGTGCAGTCGCTGGAACGCGCGGCGGCGGTCTGCGACGGCTGGGTCTTCGCCCGCATCCGGGAGTCGCTGCGGATCGCCCAGATGCAGATGCACTCGCCCTGGGACGAGTTGCAGGAGCTGGCCGAGAAGATCGGCATACCGGAGCTGGGCGACGTCGGGGCGATCATGCGGTCCTCCGGCAGCGAGGGCGCCCAGGTGCACGAGACGCTGCGCAGCCGCGCCGAGTCGCTCCGGGACCAGATCCGCACCGACAACCTGGCCCGCGCCGAGGGCGTCACCAGCCGGCTGGACATTCCCGGCTCGCTGCTGGTCTTCGTGTTGCTGGCCTTCGTCCTCTATCCGTTCATCGCCCGCCTCTGAACACACCCTCCCCAAGGAGTCCCGCCATGCACCTCGTCACCTTCCTCTACGTGGCCACCGTGGCCCGCCTGGCCGAGCTACGCCGCGAGGCGGAGCGGGGCGACAGCCCCGTCCCGACCGCCGTGATCATCGCCGGCCTGGTCACCGCCGGGATCGCCGTCACCCTTCTGGTGAAGGCGAAGGCCGAGGACTGGATCAACGGCATCCCGAGCAAGTGACCCGCATCCCCCCGGCCCTCTCGTGCCGGGATCGGACGGCCCTCACCGCCCGGTCCTGGTGCGCACCCCTGCGCGCACCCGACCTCGGACATGCCGTGCCGGGCCGGCTCCGTGCCGCCGGCCGGGCCGCCCGTCGCCGGCTCACCGCCGGGGGTACGGACCGGGGGGCCAACCCCGTGGAACTTGCCGTGGTGATGCCGGCGGTGCTGGTGCTGCTCTTCGGCTCCATCCAGATCGCCGCCTGGTTCGTGGCCCGGTCGACGGCGATGCACGCCGCCCAGAGCGGGGTGAACGCGCAACGGGTCCTGGAGGCGCCGGCCGGGGCGGGTGAGGCCCGCGCCAAGCACTTCCTCGGTGCCGCCGGGGACTGGCTGGTCGGCGCGAAGACCACCTGCGCCACCACCGCGACCGAGGTGACCTGCACGGTCACCGGGAAGTCCCTGAGCGTCATCCCGGCCGTCCGGTTCGACGTCCGGCAGACCGCCCACGGCACCGTCGAACGGTGGACGAACCCGTGACCGGCCACCCGCCCCCGCGCACCGGGCGACCCTGGCGTGACCTGCTGACCCGGCCCGTCCGGGGGAAGCGGGCCGTGGCCCACGCCCCGTGGTCCGGCTGCCCCGCCGAGACGGTCGTGCAGGACACCGGGCGCACCCCGGGCGACGTGCCGGTGGACCGTGCTGCGGGGCGTACCCGGGGGTCGGTGTCGGTGGAGGTGGCGGTGCTGGCCCCGGCGTTCCTGGCGCTGCTGATGCTGGCCGGGGTGGCCGGGCGGGTCGCGGTCGCCGACGAGGCGGTGGAGGCGGCGGCCCACGACGCCGCGCGGGCCGCCTCGATCGCCCGCGACGCCGGCGCGGCGGAGAGCGCCGCGCGGTCGGCCGCCCGGCGGCAGCTCGACTGGCGGGGCCTCAACTGCGCCAGCGCACCCCAGGTCACGGTCTGGGGTTCCACCCGCAACTCCGACCACACGTCGCTGGGCGCGGCGTTCCGCACCCAGCTCGGCGAGCCGGCGAGCGTCTGGGTACGGGTGAGCTGCACGGTCTCCTTCGCCGGAATGCGCTTCCCCGGGCTGCCGATGGGCGACAAGCGGGTCGAGGCGACGTTCGGCTCCCCGCTGGACCGTTACCGGAGCCGGCAGTGACCGCCCGCCCCACCGGTGACGAGGGCCGGATCAGCCTGTTCCTGGCCGTCGCCATGATCGGCGTGCTGGCGGTCATCGGCGTCGCGTACGACGGCGCGGGTCAGCTGCGTACCCTGCAACGCGCCGACGACCTGGCCGCCGAGGCGGCCCGCAGTGGCGGCCAGGTGATCGACCGGGCCGCCGCGATCGAGGGCCGACCCAAGGTGATCGACGAGCCGGGTGCCCGCGCTGCCGTCACGCAGTACCTGCGGGGCAACTCCGACGTGACCGGCCAGCAGGTCAGCTTCCCGGTGGTGGCCGGCGAGAAGCAGATCCGGGTACGCGTCACCGTCGTCTACCGCCGGCACCTGCTCGGCCTGATCGGCATGGACCGCACCGTCACCGTGGCCGGCGAGGCGACCGCCCGCACCCTCACCGACCGACCATGAACCCGCTGGCCCGACGGACCCGTCGGCCCACGCACCCGGTGCCCCGGCACCGGCAGACCGTAGGAAGGAGGGCAGCATGACCACACCGCGTGGTTCCACCGCCCGACGAACCGGCCAGTTGCTCACCGGCTTCGGGTCGCTGGTGGTCCTGGTGGCGTTGCTGGTCGGCGCACCGGTGGCGCTGCTCGCCTTCGCCGGCAACCCGCTGCCCGACCACCTGCCCACCCTCAGCGAGGTCGGCACCGTGCTGACCAGCCGGGACGACGGTCAGCTCTTCATCCGGGCGCTCGCGCTGGTGGGCTGGTTCGGCTGGGCGACGTTCGCCTTCTCGGTGCTGGTGGAGATCGGCGCCCAGGTGACCCGCCGGCAGACACCCCGGCTGCCCGGTATGCGCCGGCAGCAGCGGGCGGCGGCGGCCCTGCTGGGTTCGGTCGCGCTGATCATCGCGGCCAGTCCGGCGGCGAGCGCGGCGGTGACGCTGACCCAGCCGATGCCGGCCGCCGCCGGCACCGGGGTGGCGACGACGCTGGACGCCTCGCGTACCGGCCTGGGGGCCGCCCCCAGCGCCGGCATCGGTGGTGCCGCCCTCGGTGCCGCCCCCGGTACCGGTCTCGGTCCCGTCCCCGGTGCCGAGAAGCCGGCCGCGAAGCCGGTCTACCGGGTGGCCCGGGGCGACTACCTGGGCGAGGTGGCCGAACGCTACCTGGACGACTTCGACCGCTACCCCGAGGTGGCCCGGCTCAACGACCTGCGCGACGCCGACCGGATCAGGCCGGGCCAGCTCATCCGGCTCCCCGCCGAGGCCGACGACACCGGTGCCCGGCGGCACGCCAGCGGCCACCTCGTCCCGGGTACGCCCCGCAAGCCGTCGCCGCGCCCGCCCGCCACCACCCCCGGCGGCCAGGCCGACCCGCAGCACCAGGGTGCGCCTTCCACGCCGGGCAAGCCGACCGGACCCGCCGCCGCGAAGCCGACCGGTCCGGCCACCCCGAAGCCGGGGAAGATCGGGCCGGCCACCCCGCAGACGGCCACCCCGCAGACCGCCCAACCGCCCGCCGAGCGGCCGGTCGGCGTACCACCGGCGATGGCCGCCGGGGCGTCCCGGGGCACCCCGGACGATCCGATCAACAGGCCGCTGGCCGTGTCGGCGGTACTGGCCGTGGCGAGCATCGTCGGCGCGCAGATCGGTGCGGTGCTCGGCCTGCGTCGCCGCCCCGTCCGGGTGACCGCCGGCCGTACCTCGGCCGCCCGGATCGCCGCGGCCCGGACGTCCACCACCGGTCGCACCCCGGGCCGCTCGATGGGCAGCCGCGCCTCCGCCGCCCGGGACCTGGTGACCGGCCGCCACCGCCGCGACTGACCCCTGCCCACCCCCCCACCCGCTCCGCCCCGCCGCTGTCCGCCCGCCCCGGCTAGCCCGCCCCAGCGGGGTCGCCCCGGTGATCAAGAGGTTTGCGTCAAGTTGGAGATCGACATTGACGCAAACCTCTTGATCGACCTGCAAAAGCGAGAGCGGGAGTGTGGAGGCGGGAGCGGGGTGGGGTTTGGGGGATCAGGGGAGGCGGGTTTGGAGGGTGCCGTCGACCACGCGGGTGGGGAGGATCTGCTGGTCGGTGGCGGACGGGCCGTGGACGACCTCGCCGCCGTTGAGCCGGAACGCCGAGCCGTGCCAGGGGCAGACCACACAGGCGTGCCCGTCGATCTCCTGCACCTCGCCCTCGCCGAGCGGGCCGCTCTGGTGCGGGCAGCGCTCCAGCATGACGGTGACCTCGTCGCCGTGCCGGTAGAGGATCACCGAGACGTCGTCCACCTCACGGGTCACCAACGTGCGCTGCGGCAGCCCGGCCAGGTCGGCCACCGGCCGCCACCCGTCGCCCATCCGGTGCAGCTCGGAGACGCTCTGGCTGACCTGCGCCCCCTGCTTGTACGCCAGGTGCCCACCGAGGTACGCCCCGGCGCTCGCCGCGCCCAGCCCCAGGTAGGCCAGGGCCCGCCCGACGCCGTGCCGGCCGGTCAACCGGGCCACGAGGGAGCCGGCGTAGAGGGTCAGGCCGACGGTGTTGGCGGCGGCGTGCACCAGCCCCACCCGACGCTGGTCCCGGGAGAGTTCCGCCCAGTCGTTGAGCCCGGCCACGGCGGCGGGAACCGCGCTCACGGTGCCCAGCGCGACCAGGGTGGTGGCCGCCCGACGCTGCCCGGGGAGCAGGTCGACCACCGCGGCGCTGATCCAGGCCCCCACCGGCACCTGCACCATCGCCGGGTGCAGCGGATGGCCCAGGAAGACGCCGTGCAGCAGGTCGCGTACCCGCTGCGGGCGCAGGGTCGCCTGGACGGCACGCTGCAACCGGTCGCCGGTACGGTCCAGCGCGGTGGCCTGTTCGAGTTTCGTCATCAACGCTCGCACCCCGTCCGACTTCCCGCCTGACCGGGTCGCAAACCGGGCGACCGGCACCAATCCGGGTTCCCGCCCCGATCGACCCGACAGCGCCCAGGCGACACCATCGACCCCGCAACATCCCGCCACCGGCGTCGCGCATGCGTCGTTTCGGCCACGAAGATCCACTCAACGGAGTCCCGACAGCGGCATCAGCGCCCCGGGACACCGCACCATCGCCCCACCAGCGCCACGACCCACGGGCGCGGCGCGTGCGGGATGCTGGGGGGATGGCGGTGCATGTTGTCCGGGACGGGGCGGTGACCACGGTGATCCTCGACCGGGCGGCGTCCCGCAACGCCGTCGACGGGCCGACCGCGCGGGCGCTCGCCGACGCGTTCCGCGCCTTCGAGGCCGACCCGGACGCCCGGGTCGCGGTGCTCTGGGGTGCGGGCGGCACGTTCTGCTCGGGTGCCGACCTCAAGGCCATCGGCACGCCCAGCGGCAACCGGGTCGAGCCCGACGGCGACGGCCCGATGGGTCCGACCCGGATGGCACTGTCCAAGCCGGTCATCGCGGCGATCTCCGGGTACGCGGTGGCGGGCGGCCTGGAGTTGGCGCTCTGGTGCGATCTGCGGGTCGCCGAGTCGGACGCGGTGCTCGGGGTGTTCTGCCGACGCTGGGGGGTGCCGCTGATCGACGGTGGCACCGTACGGCTGCCCCGGCTGATCGGCCAGAGCCGGGCGATGGACCTGATCCTCACCGGGCGTCCGGTGCCCGCCGACGAGGCGTACGCGATGGGGTTGGTCAACCGGGTGGTCGCGCCGGGTGAGGCGCGGGCGGCGGCCGAGCGGCTGGCCGCCGAGATCGCCCGGCACCCGCAGATCTGCCTGCGCAACGACCGGGCGTCGGTGCTGGCCGGGGCCGACCGGCCCGAGCCGGAGGCGCTCGCCACCGAACTCGCCTACGGGATGGACTCGCTCGCGTCCGACGCGCCGGCCGGCGCGGCCCGGTTCGCCGCCGGCGCCGGCCGCCACGGCGAGTCACCCGACCCCGGCCGCCACGGCGAGTCACCCGACCCCGGCCGCCACGGCGAGTGACCCGATCCGACCGGCGGCACGCGCCGCCCGGCCGGAGCCGGGCGGCGCGGTCTCGTGTTTTGACCATCGTGGGGATTTGTGGTGGTCGAGGTCTAGCGGAACAGGGAGAACCCTGTCCATGATCTGAGTTCTCACACAAAGATCATCAATGGGCAGGGTTCTCGATGAGGAGCGTAGCGGCTACCGGTGCCGGTGACAGCGAGCTGGGCCGGATCTTGTTGGATTCGTGGCGGCGGGAGTTGTACGAGGGTGTCCTCGTGTCGCGGTCGAGGACGTTGTTCTCGCTGGTCGATGAGCTGGCCGCGGACCAGGGACGGTGTGGCTGCCCGGCGCATCTGTCGCTGGGCACGGTCACCGGGCACGCCGCGGCGTACCGGGCGTTACGCGACGGCGAGATCGATACCGGCCGGGCGTTGCGGGCGGCGTGCCGGATCGCCGCTCGGTCCGGTCTGCCGCGGGTGTATGCCGTCGATACCACCGCGTGGCCCCGGCCGAACGCAGCCACCAGCCCGGACCGGCAACCGCAGTACACCCCGGGCGGCCCGCGTGGCGCGGCGCTG